>NZ_JBDLAK010000011.1:0-174467 GCF_039748055.1 Burkholderia sp. RS01 | reverse complement strand
CAGGCGCAGCGCTTCCTGGTTTTCGGCCGGGGTGCAGTCTTCCAGCCAGAACAGGTCATACGGTTCCAGCGCCTTGCCCAGCTTCGCGGCCTGGATCGGGGTCATCCGGTGGTGCCCGTCGTGCAGCAGCGGCAGCTCCGGGCCGAACTCGTTCCGAACGGCCTCGAACACGGACGGCAGGTGCCGGAGGTAGGCGCGGGTGTCCCAGTCTTCCTCCACCGGGAACGCGCCGCGCCCGGCCGGTTCGTAGTCGTAGCGTTCGCCCGAGGCCTGCGCCTGGGCCGCGACGCCGTAGACGGCCTTGATGCCCGGGACGGAGGTCTGGATCCGGACGGACTTGTAGCCGAGTTCCAGGTGCTCGCGGACCGAGTCGAACAGCGACGGGATGTCCGCGCCGGAGGCGTGCCCGTACGCGCGCAGCCCGTTCCGCGACGCCCCGCCCAGGAGCTGGTACACCGGCATCCCGGCGATCTTGCCCTTGATGTCCCAGAGCGCCATGTCCACCGCGGCGATCGCGGCCATCGTCACCGGCCCCCGGCGCCAGTAGGAGGACCGGTACAGGAACTGCCAGGTGTCCTCGATCCGGTGCGGGTCCTTTCCGATCAGCAGCTGCGCCACATGCTCCTTGAGGTACGCGGCCACCGCGAGCTCACGGCCGTTCAGGGTGGCATCACCGATGCCGGTCACGCCGTCCTCGGTGGTGATCCGGAGCGTCACGAAGTTACGGGACGGGCTGGTCACGAAGACTTCCGCGGCAATGATTTTCAC
This sequence comes from Burkholderia sp. RS01, assembly GCF_039748055.1. Lineage (NCBI taxonomy): Bacteria > Pseudomonadati > Pseudomonadota > Betaproteobacteria > Burkholderiales > Burkholderiaceae > Burkholderia > Burkholderia sp. RS01. The sequence goes on along the minus strand of NZ_JBDLAK010000011.1, from coordinate 173,699 downwards.
AGCTATTCCTTTCGAGCGGGGCTGGGTCGGGGAACTTAGTTGGAGTTGGCAGCGAGCGGCTTGGCGGCCGGGTCGGCGCCGGACGGTTCGGTCCCGGCGGACGGTTCGGTCCCGGCAGCACCGCCGTTGGAGTTCTTTCCATCCACGCGGCGGGCCCGGATCTCGGTGAGGATCTTGGCGTGCATGGCGTCCGTCAGCTTGTACTTGGACATGACCAGGACGGCCAGGATGGTCAGCACGGCCGGAATGGCGCCGGCGGCGAGCTGGATTCCGGACACAGCGTCCGCCGTCTGCACAGCTCCGGACTTGTAGCCGCCAAGGGCCAGCGCGTATGCGGCGAGGGCACCGCCCACGGCCTGCCCGGTCTTGCGGGTGAAGGAGAACAGCGCGTAGGTGATGCCTTCGGTGCGGACGCCGGTCTTCCATTCGCCGTATTCCACGGTGTCGGCTTCCAGGGCCCACACCACGATGTTGACGGCAAGGACGCCCACGAGGCTGATCACGAGGCCGGAGAAGCCGATCCAGACCTGGCTGGCAGGGGTGAGGAAGATGATGGCGCCACCGATGACGGTGAGCAGCGACGAGTAAATGTAGACGCGCTTCTTGCCGATGGACCGGACCAGCCTGGGCATGAACGCGGCCAGTACGAACGTGAATACCAGCTGGATGATGGAGAGCACCGGGTACAGGTCAAGGCGTCCCAGGACGTCGCGCAGGTAGTACAGCTGCACCGACGTCAGTGCCAGGTAGCCGGAGAGGAAGAAGAAGGAGCTGACGCAAAGCATCAGGAGGGGCTTGTTGCCCTTGAGGGTTTCCATGCTCTGCTTGACCGAGACGTTCGGGACGGCGCGGTGGACGCGTTCCTTGGCGGTCAGGACCGTGAAGAAGTAGAGGGCGGCACCGATGGCCACGAACACCAAGGTGATGGTGGTGAAGGTTCCCTGCAGGTCAGCTCCCGGCTTGATGAGCGGTGCTACAAAGATGCCGAGGGCCGAACCCACCAGCAGGCCGCCCACCATGCGGGCCGATCCCAGCTTGGCCCGCTCCCCCGGCTCCTGGGTCATGGCGCCGGCGAGGGAGCCGTAGGGGATGTTGACCAGGCTGTAGGCCAGGCCAAGGGCAGCGTACGTGACATAGGCGTAGAGCAGGGTTCCGGACTCGCCCAGCTGCGGGACGGAGAAGGTTGCAACGCTCAGGAGCAGCAGCGGGATGGAGCCGAACATGATGAACGGACGGAACTTCCCGAAGCGCTTGCTGAAGGTGCGGTCCACCATGCGGCCTGCGAAGACATCGGCGAATGCGTCAAAGATCCTGACGACCAGCAGCAGGGTCCCTGCCGCGGCGGCGGAGATTCCGGCAACGTCCGTGTAGTACACCAGCAGGAACATCGTGGCGGTCGTGAAGGCGAGGTTGTTGGCTGCATCTCCGGCGCCATAGCCGGCGATGCTTAGCTTGCTCAGCTTTTTCATGATTGGGCTCCTTTACCCGGCGCCGCCCCCGTGGAGTCGGCGAAAAAAAATGTGAAAAATGCTTGGGTGGTGATGCTGGGGAAGTCTGTGGCCTCCGGCGGGTGCGATTCCCGGGATGCCGGTTTGGCTCTTGTTGCAATCCTAATCACTTGGCAATCATTTGGCAAGCGGTTGCCACAATTTCCTTGAAAGTTCATCCAAATACACAGCCGCCCGGCTCCCCACGATCCGGGGGCCGGGCAGTAGTGCACGCACGGAGGACGTTACGGGGAGACAGCCAGCTCCCCGAACGTTCCGCACAGGTCTTCAATCAGACCGACGACGGCGGCGTCCCCGGCCAGCGCCGGATCCACCAGGCCCAGCAGGGCACTGATCCGCTCCGTACCGCTGAGCCGGTTGGCTGCGGCCACCTGGTCAGCCAGGGGATCCTGGAACACGCTGGCGGCTGCGCTGTGGTCCATCCAGGCGGCAATCATGAGCGCGGCGGCCGCACCGGACCTGCCCGCGGCACGCTCGGCCTGCAGCACCGGAACGGCGCGCATCCGAAGCTTGGTGCTGCCGTCCATGGCAATCTGGGCGAGGTGGTGGGCAATCCGGGCGTTGCTGAAGCGTGCCAGCAGGGCGGCTCGGTAGGCCGGGATCTGTAGCTCGGCTGCCTTTCCGTCCTGCCGGGAAAGGTTTGCTTCCGCCTCGTCCCAGAATGTTTCAACGGCCTGTAGACACAACGGGTCGGCCAACGCCTGGGCCACGGTGGCGTGTCCGCGGAGCTGTCCGGCGTAGGCCAGCAGCGAGTGCGCGCCGTTCAGGAGCCAGAGTTTGCGGTTCTCGTAGGGCTCAATGTCTGCCACGAACACGGCACCGGCGTCTTCCCAGCGCGGCCGCCCTGCCGGGAAGTCCCCGCTGAGCACCCAGTTGGAAAAGGGCTCGGCCACCACGGGTGAATTGTCGCGGTATCCGCACGCGGCCTGGACAGCGGCAATGTCCGCGTCCGTGGTTCGCGGAGTGATGCGGTCCACCGAGGTGCTGACGAAGCTGACGTTGGCATCGATCCATTCGGCCAGGCCGGCGTCCCACGCCCCTGCCATGCCCACCACTGCGTTGTGCGCCACGGTGCCGTTGTTGGAAAGGTTGTCGCAGCAGACCACGGCGAGCGGTCCGGCGGCAGCAGCCCGGCGGGCGGCGAGGGCCAGCACAAGCCGGCCCAGCGGCGTCGTCGGGTTTCCGCTGTCCGATGCCCGTAGCGCAAGGTCGGCAACGACGTCGGACGCCGTCCGGTCGAGGTGGCCGTCGGCGCCGAGCCGGTAGGCCGCCTCGGTGATGGTCAGGGTGACAACGGCGGTGGCGGGAGCGGCAACCAGTTCGGCCAGCCGCTGCACGTCGGCGCCGTCCACGGCCTCCACGATGCTGCTGACCACGGTGAAGGAGTCTCCGCCGTCGGCGCGCTCCACGACGGTGAAGAGCCCGTCCTGTTCAGCGAGGGCCAGAGCGGCGTCGGGGCGGCGGCCGGTGAAGGCGGCGATGCCCCAGTCCGCGGCGTCGGATGCCTGGTGGGTGTACCAGGCCTGGTGTGAGCGGTGGAAGGCGCCCAGCCCCAGGTGGACGATCCGCGCCGGTGCCTTGGCGGACGGACGCAGGCGGCGGCTGAGTTGCGGCAATTCCGAGAAAGGCTCTGCCTCTGGTTGCGCAGCTGCGGCGGGCTGCAGTTCGATGCTCACAGCTTGAAGACCCTTCGGGGCGAGCCGTCGACGAGGTCCACGATCAGTTCATGGGCGCGGTCCTCGCTGACGCGGTGCTCAGCCACGAGCCTGGCCAGGAAGGAGGCCTCGATCCGGCGTGAGGCATCGTGGCGGGCCGGGATGGAGCAGAAGGCCCGGGTGTCGTCGATGAAGCCGGACGAGCGGGAGAAGCCGGCGGTCTCGGTGACTGCCGAACGGAAGCGCAGCATGGCGTCCGGTGCGTCCAGGAACCACCACGGCGCGCCGAGGTAGACGGACGGGTAGAAGCCGGCCAGCGGCGCGAGTTCGCGGGAGAACACCGTCTCGTCCAGGGTGAAGAGCACCAGGTGGAAGTCCTTGGCGGTGCCGAAGTCCTGCAGCAGCGGGCGGATCGCCTCGGTGTAGTTTACGGCGAAGGGGATGTCGTGGCCGGTGTCGGCGCCGTAGGCGTTGAACGTGGGTGCGTGGTGGTTGCGGTACGACCCCGGGTGGATAGTCATCACCAGGCCGTCCTCCACGGACATCCGCGCCATCTGGTACATCATGTGGGCTTCGAAGTCTTCACGGTCCTGCGCCGTGGCCTGGCCCGAGCGGGCGCGGTCGAACAGCTTCGCCGCATCGCCGGCGTCGAGCTTCAGCGTTGCGGGAGTGCGGACGCCGTGGTCCGCGGAGACAGCGCCGCGTTCCACGAAATAGCGACGCCGGTTTTCCAGGGCAGTGATGTAGCCGGCGTAGCCGCTGGCGCCGTCGCCCGCTGCCGCGATGAGCCGGTCCACGTTCGCGGACCAGCTGGGGTGCGCGATGTTCAGGTAGGCGTCCGGGCGGAACGTGGGAAGGACGCGTCCGTGGAACGTGGGGTCCTCGGCGATCGCCTTGTGGCTGGTGAGGGTGTCCAGGGGATCGTCCGTGGTGGCCAGCACCTCGATGTTGAAGTCCTTGAAGAGCTGGCGGGGCCGGAAACCGGGCTCCAGCAGCTTGGCCGAGATGGCATCGTAGCTGGCATCGGCGGTTTCGGTGCTGATCTCCTGCTGGAGGCCGAAGACGCTGTCGAACTGCGTGCGGAGCCAGTAGCCGGAGGCGGTGCCCTCGAACAGCGGCCAGGCCTTGCAGAACTCGCGCCACACGGTGCGGGAGTCCTGCTCCGAATCATTCGAGCCGCCCAGCCGGTCCAGCGGGACGCCGCTGGCGTGGATCAGGCGCGTGACGTAGTGGTCCGGGCTGACCAGCAGCGCTGCCGGGTCCGGGAAAGGGGTGTTGTGCTCGATGACTGCGGCGTCAACGTGCCCGTGCGGGGAAAGGATGGGCAGGTCCTGGACGCGCTGCAGGAGGTCGCGCGCAATGCTGCGCGTTCCGGGATCCGCGGGCAGGAGCCGGTCTGGGTTGGCTGCAATCGACTGTGACATAGCTCAATGGTCGGGCCTGCAGCTCGGTTTTGTCAACCGGTTGCCATAAATTGCCATCCGGGTTGCGGCTGGTTGCGGGTAAAGCTAGCCCGCGGGCAGAAGCCGTCCGCTCGAGCCGCGCAGCACCAGCTCCGTTTCGACCCGGAGCGTCGCGGCAGGCTCCCCTGTGCCGTGCAGGAGGTCAAGCAGCAGTGTGGCAGCCCCCGAGCCGCACTCCCCCAGCGGCGAACGCACGGTGGTGAGCGGCGGTGTGGTGAAATCCGCCCCGAAGATGTCGTCGAAGCCCACGATGCTGATCTGGTCCGGGACCACCATTCCGGCTGCCTGGAGTTCCTGCATGAGGCCGATGGCCAGGAGGTCGTTATAGGTCAGCACCGCCGTGGCACCGCTGGCCCGGACGTCGCGCGCCACTTGCCTGCCGCCGTCGACCGTTGGTTTGGTGGATTCCAGCCGCACGGCCTCGAGCCGCGACCATTCGCAGGCCGCCTGCACGCCTTCCCAGCGGCGGGCGGACATCCAGGACTGCGGCGGGCCGGCAACAAAGGCAACCTTCGTGTGCCCGTTGGCGGCGAGGCTGCGGACCGCCTCGCTGATGCCCTTGTTCACGTCGGGAACCACGCACGGCACGCCGTCGACCTCGCGGTTGATGACCACCACGGGCTTGTCCCGGGCGAGGGTGCGGATGTCGTCGTCGTCCATGCGCGGGCTGGCAAGGATGAGGCCGTCCACGGTGGCCATCATCCGGCGTGCGGCGGTTAGTTCGGTGACGGCGGACTCGGCGGATTCGGCCAGCACCAGGGTATAGTCCCGCAGCGTGGCGGTGGTTTCCGCTCCGCGGATGATGTCGAAGAACGTGGGGTTGGTGATGTCCGCGACGATCAGCCCGAAAGTGTTGGTACGGCCGGTGGGGAGCGCCCGGGCGAACGGGTTGACCTGGTAATTCAGCTCGGCGGCGGCATCCTCGATGAGTTTCTGCGTCTTGGCGCTGACCCGGCCCGGCTTGCTGAGCGCACGGGAAACCGTGGACGGATTGACGCCGGCAACCTTGGCAATGTCGTAAATGGTGGCGTTGGGCTTGCCGTCCCGGCCGTGCTTTTTGGCCGGCGCTGTTGTGGCGGCAACTTCCGGCGTCTTGGGTTCAGTCACCGCCCCATCCTACGAGGAAACAACCCAACTAGGTCGCAGTTAATGTCGTTATAGGCGCCCATAACGACATCAATTGCGACCTAGTTGGGCTTAGTTGGCCAGCGGTTGCCGGTTGGGCTTCCCCGGGGCTTCGCTAGGAGCGTTCGGGGAACTTGCCTTCGTCCGCGATGCGCTTGTTCAGCTCGGCAAGGAACACGTCCTCGTCGAAGTCCAGGCCCACTTCCGTGCCGGTCCAGCTGGAGAGGTGGATGGCGTTGGCCAGGCGGACGCCGTTAACGCCGTCCGATCCCGGGGCCAGCAGCGGAGTTCCGTCCAGGATGTTGGACGCGAAGTTCTCTAAGACACCGGCATGCTGGCCGCCCCAGACGGATTCGAACTCGATGACCTCAGTAGAGTAGTACTGCTCCGGATTCAGCTCGCCCATAAAGAGCTTGCGGACATCGTCCATGTCCATGGCGTCGCTGAGCTCACGCTCGGGCTTGACCAGGCGGGTGACGGTGGCAGTCTTGGAGTTTTCGACGACGATCTTGCCTTGGTCGCCCAGGATCTCGAAGCGGTCGGTTCCCACGAGGTCGTGGGTGGCGGTGACGAAGACGCCGGTGGCGCCGTCGCCGTAATCAACTACCGCGGTGACTTCATCCTCGACGGCGATGTCACGGCGGAAGCCGTAGGCCACCTTCGCATACACGGACTTGGGCACGCCGCAGATCCACTGCCACAGGTCCAGCTGGTGCGGTGCCTGGTTGACCAGGACGCCGCCGCCTTCGCCGCCCCACGTGGCGCGCCATTCGCTGGAGTTGTAGTAGCCCTGCGGACGCCACCAGTTGGTGATGATCCAGTTGGTGCGGCGGATGGCACCGATCTCGCCGTTCTCGACGATTTCCTTGAGCTTCCGGTACAGCGGGTTGTTGCGCTGGTTGAACATGATCGCGAAGGACAGCTCGGGCTTGCTCGCGGCAAACTCGTTGAGCTCCTTGACCTGCTTGGTGTAGACGCCGGCCGGCTTCTCCACGAGGGCGTGGATGTTGCGCTTAAGGGTCTCGATGCCCATTTCGGGGTGCAGGAAGTGCGGGACGCAGGTCACGACGGCGTCCACGTCGCCGCTGTCCAGCATGGCGATGTAGTCGTCGTAGAAGGGCGCGTCCGGGTACGTGGCCGAGGCCAGTTCCTTCTTGGCGGGATCGGTGTCGCAGATGGCGCCGATCTCCATGTTGGGGACCATGCCGTCCGTGATGAACTTGGCGTAGGCGCCGCCCTGCTGGCCCAGGCCGATAATGCCGAGGCGTACTTTCTTGGTCATTGTTGAATCTCCGTGTTCTTTGGTGCTGAGTCTGGAAAGTCTTAGAACAGGCCGGCGTGGCCCATGGCCACCAGGTTGTCGTACGAGGTCTGCAGGGCATCCCAGACGGTGCGGCCGTAGAGTTCGTCCTGTTCAACCAGCATGTATTCGGCCCCGGCGGCCTGCGCGGCCGGAATGATGGAGGGAAAGTCCAGGTTGCCTTCGCCCACTTCGGCGAACTGGACCACGTTTTTGAACTCGCTCATGAACCCCAGGATGTCGCCTGAATCCAGGAGTCCGAAGGCTGCTTCCGGCATCTGGCCGATCCGGTAGTCCTTCAGGTGCACCATGGCGGTGCGGCCGGCGTACTTCTGCAGGGTCCGGACGGGGTCGAGGCCGCCGCGCTGTACCCAGTGCACGTCAATTTCCATGCCCATGGCCGGCGAGTTCTCGGCGATGATGTCCAGCATGTATTTGCCGTCGAACTTCGCGAACTCGATGTGGTGGTTGTGGTAGTACAGTCCGAGGCCCTGTTCCTGCAGGCGTTCGGCGTATTCGTTGGCCTGCTTGGCGAAGTCGAGGACTGCACCGATCGACTTCATGGCCGGGAACGGCAGCATCCCGATCCGCAGGAGCTTGGAGTCCAGGCGCTTGGCGTCCTCCACTATCTTGTCGAAGTGGTCCTGGAGCGAATCGCCGGGGCGGCCCTTGGGGGATTCCATCGCTACGGACAACGCGGCGATGTCCATGCCCAGCTCCGAACGGGAGCGGTCCAGCTCGGCCACGTTCTCAGCGGTCATCGGGATCTGGGAAATTTCGACGGCGTTGTAACCGATCGCGCTGACCTTGCGGAGCGTTTCGAACGCCCCGAGTTCGGTGAAACTGTCCTTCAGCATCATCGCCTGCACGCCTATTTTGGCCACGTTATTCCTCCGTTGTTGTACCTGGTGTGTTAAATCCGGCGTCCGCCGTTAGGCGAGGGCTCCGGCCTGTTCAATCTGATGCCGCTGGCTTTCCAGCAGTCGGTGACGATCCGCCCGGCGCTGTTCCTGCCGGTCCGGATCGGGTACTGGGGACGCCAGCAGGAGGCGCTGGGTGTAAGGGTGCTCGGGGTCGCGGGTAACGATCTCGGCTGGTCCCTGTTCGACGATTTCGCCGTGGTGCATTACGGCCACACGGTGGCTGATGTGCCGCACAACGTCAAGGTCGTGGGAGACGAACAGGTACGAAACACCGGTGTCCTTTTGGATCTGCAGGAACAGGTCCAGGACCCGGGCCTGGGTGGACAGGTCCAGTGCGCTGACGGGCTCGTCGCAGACGATCAGCTTGGGCGAGAGGGCCAGGGCACGGGCGATGGCCACGCGCTGACGCTGGCCGCCGCTGAACTCGCGCGGCAGGCGGTGGATGGCGTCCGCGGGCAGACCCACTTGGTCCAGGAGTTCTTTGACGCGATGCTTGGCGGCATTCTGCTCCATGCCCTGCACGCCGAGGGGCTCGGCGAGGATGTCGCCGATCTCCAGGGCGGGGTTGAGCGAAGTATACGGATCCTGGAAAACCACCTGGAGGTCGCGGCTCAGGGTTCGCCGCTGCTTGCGAGTGGCGTGGCTGATGTCCTTGCCCTCGAAGGTGATTTTGCCGCCCGTGACCGGGGCCAGGCCCAGGACCGCGCGGCCCAGGGTGGTCTTGCCGGAGCCGGACTCCCCCACCAGGCCAAGGGTCTCGCCCTGGCCGATGGAGATGTTGATGTCCGTCAGGGCCCTGAAGGGCTTGGCCCGGAACTTCTTGCTCGGGTATTCGACAACCAGGTTGCTCACTGTCAGAAGCGGGGATGTCAGAAGCGGTGCGCTTTCCGTGGTGCTCAAGCGACCGGCTCCTTCTGGCTGGATACAAGCATGGACATGGGGGTTTTGCCTTCGAGCATCGAGGCCAGAAGAGTCCGGGTGTACTGCTCTTTCGGGTTCCGGAGGATGTCGCGGACGGATCCTTCCTCCACAAGCCGGCCGTTCTGCATCACGGCCACGCGGTCGCAGAGGTCCGCCACCACACCGAAGTTGTGCGTCACCAGGACGACGCCAATGTTCAGACGCTGCTGGAGCTCGCGCAGGAGATCCAGCACATCGGCCTGCACCGTGACGTCCAACGCGGTGGTGGGCTCATCGGCGATCACCAGGTCCGGTTCACAGCTGATGGCACCGGCGATCAGCACACGCTGGGCCATGCCCCCGGAGACTTCATGCGGGTACGCGCTGAACGTCCGTTCCGGGCTGACGATCCCGACGTCGGTCAGCAGCTTCAGCGCCCGCCCGCGGGCCTCCTCCTTGGAAATCCCCAGGACCCGCACCATGGGCGTGACCAGCTGGTAGCCGATGGTGAAGGCGGGGTCCAAGTTGCTCATGGGCTCCTGCGGAATATAGGAGATCCGCTTGCCCCGCAGCTTGGACAGCCGCGTCTGGTTGACGCGTTCGTCGCCCGGGGCCACGGTGTAGTTGCCATCGAACTGGATGGCGCCGCCCACAATGCGGGCATTGTCCGGCAGCAGGCCCAGGATGGAGAACGCCGTCTGGGACTTCCCCGAACCGGATTCACCCACGATGCCCAGGATCTCACCCCGGTCCACGTGGAAGGACACATCGTCCACCACTTTCTTGATGGAGCCGTCGGCCTGCGGGTAGCCGACGCCGAGATTGGTGACCTTTACGAGGTGGTGCTCGGTTCCGGCATCGACGGCGGCCACAGCCTTACGCGACGGCCGCGCCGAGGCGGGTCCCGCCGTCGGGTTCGCTCCTGTGGCCGAAGACGCGGCGCTTTTCTTGCGGCGCTTGATCTTTTCGCCGTCTTCCAGCGCATCGCGGATAGCGTTGCCGAGGAGGACGAGTCCGCCGATGGTGAGCGCCATGGTGAGGGCGGGCCAGAAGAGCAGCGTGGGGGTCAGGTAGACGTTCTTGAAGCCTTCGGAGAGCATCACGCCCCAGGTTGCCTTGGTGGGATCGCCGAGTCCCAGGAACTCAAGTCCGGACTGGATCGCGATGGCCACGCCGGCAATGGCTGCAGTCTGGATGATGATGGGTGCGCGGACCACGGAGAAGATGTGGCGGGCAATGATGCTCCAGTCGGAGAGCCCGGACACCCGGGCAGCGTCGACGTAAAGCTCATTGCGTACAGACTGGACCGCGGTGCGGGTCAAGCGGAAGTAGGACGGGCTGATGAGGACGCCGAAGGCGATCATCGAAATCCATACCGAGGGTCCGAACGCTGCGCGGATGGTGAGCAGCACGATCAGGCCCGGAAGGCTCATGAGGATGCTGACCGCCCAGTTGGAGACGGCCTCGAACTTCCCTGCGTAGTAGCCGGCGATCAGACCGGCCGGGAGGCCGATGACGATGGCAACACCGGCGCACAGGAGTGCGGACAACAGCGTGAGCTGTGCACCGAAGAGCACGCGGCTCCAGGTGTCGCGTCCGGCGCTGTCCGTGCCCAGGATGTTCACCGAGTCTGCAGGTGCCAGGGTCTTGGTGATGTTCGCGAAGTTCTCCTCGAACGGGGCCAGGACGGGGGCGAAGATGGCCAGCAAGGCGATGGATCCTAGAATCGTCAGCGAGGCGATGCCCATCGGGTTCCTGAGGAGGCGGCGCATCACGGTGGAACGGACCACTGTGCCGCTCTGGCCGGTGGCCAGTGGTGCGGCTACCGCCGCTTTTTCTACGGAATCGCTCATGACACACGCACTTTCGGGTTGAGCCAACCATTGAGGATGTCTACCAGGAGATTCACCACGATGACCACCACCACGGTGTACATGACCACTCCCATGACCACGGGAAGATCGGACTGGCCGGTGGCGGTGACCGCGAGGGGTCCCATTCCGGGAAGGGCAAAGATCTGCTCGATGATCACCACGCCGCCCAGCATGCCGATCAGCTGCAGGCTCAAGACGGTCAGGCCTGCCGGTGCCGCGCTGCGCAGCACGTGCTTGAAGAGGATTTCCCGCTCTCCGATGCCCCGGCTGCGCAATGTCCTGACGTAGTCGCGCTCGAGCTGCTTGATCACGGCGCTGCGGATTTGCTGCGCTCCGCCGGTCACGCCGTTGATGAGCAGGGCAATGACCGGAAGGGTCATCGAATAGACCCAGGCCTCCGGACCTACCTCGGGAGAGATGGTGCTGGTGGCCGGGAAGAAGCCCAGCTGGATGGCCAGGAGGGTCACAAGGAGCACGCCGATCACGTACCCCGGGATGGAGTCGCCTACGATCGCGCCCACCTGGACTAACCTGTCCACCCAGCCGCGCTTGACGGCCGCGGCAGCACCGATCAGTGCTGCGCAGATGGCGATCAGGATCATTGCGGTGAAAACCATCGTCATGGTCACCGGGATACGCGTAGCCAGGGAGCTGGCCACCGGTTCCGAGGTGAACCACGAGGCTCCAAGGTTTCCTGAGAGGGCGTCGCCCAACCAGGCGAAGTAACGGGTCACGAGGGGCTGGTCGAGTCCCAGCTCCTGTTCCTTCAGGGCAACCTGCTCCGGAGTGGCCTGGTCACCCAGGATGTTCCGGGCAATGCTGCCGCTGGAGGTGTACAGCAAAGTGAAGGTGAGTGCCGAGACTACGAACAACACCACCAACCCGCTGCCTAGCCTTTTCGCAATGAACTTGATCATGGGGTCCTACTTGGCGGGCGAATAGTTGTAGATGGACGGAACGGCCTGCTGTGCCTGCGGGGTGACGTTCACTTTGTCGTTGTGGTAATACATCTGGTTCACACGGAACAGCGGCGCGAACCATGCCTGTTCCACCACGTACTTGTTGACGTTCTGGGCCAGCTTGCCGGCGTCCTCGCCACCTGTGCGTACAGCCTGGATCTTGGCCTCCAGCTCCGGGGTGGTGTTCTTGAAGGGGTTGTAGAGGGCCTTGGTGGAGACGATTTGGTCGATCGCTACCGTGGGCTCACCTTGGAAGAGGTTGAAGAACAATGCGTGGTATTTCTGGGCTGCGACGTCCGCGGTGAAGGTGTTGGTGATCGCGGCGCCCGGCTTCAGGGTGACTCCGACGTCGGCGAGCTGCTGCTGGAGAACCGAGATGAGCGTTTCAGCTCCCGGAAGGGTGGGGACGTCGATAGTCACGTTGCCTTCGAAGCCGGAGTCCTTCAGGAGTTGCTTGGCCTTGGCGGGATCGTAGCTGTAGTAGTTTTCGAGCTCTTCAGTCCAGGCACCGCTGTCCTTGCCAAACGGTTGGGACGTGGGAGTGCCCTGGCCGAGCATGACCTGGTCCAGGATGGTCTTGCGGTCGAACGCATAGTTGATGGCCTGGCGGACCTTGACGTTGGCCAGAGCGGGGTTCTTGGTTCCGGCGCGGTCCAGGAGGAGCAGGCCGGACCAGTCAACCTGGTTGGTTTCAAGCTTCATTTTGGCGCCCTCGGCCTGCTTGCCGTTTTTGGGGTCCAGCAGGGTGGCGTCGATCTGGCCGGAAACCAAGGCGTTGGTGCGGGCTGTGGGATCGGTAAGGATCTTGAGGGTCAGCTTCTTGTACTTCTGGAGGTCCTTGTTCCAGTAGCCCTCGCGGGCGGTGAAGACGGTCTGTGAGTCTTTCACGGAGGCTGCTTTGTCCATCACGTACGGGCCGGAGCCCACCGGTACGGTCTTGATGGCGTCTGTACCCAGGGACTCGGGGCTTCCCATCAGGCCAGCTGCCTGGCTCAGGAAGTATTCCAGGGCGGGCTCAGTGGCAGTGAGGTTGATGTCGATGGTGTCCGCGTCCACCACGGCAACGTCGGACACAGAAGCCAGCTGGGCCATCTGGGGACCATTTGCCTTCTTGAAGTGGTCGAGGTTGGCCTTGGCTGCCTCGGCGTCGAACTTGGCACCGTCGCTGAACGTGACGTCGGTCCTGAGATCCACGGTGAGCTTCGTGTTGGTGGCGTTGTACTTCCACTTCGTGGCCAGCATGGGGCTGAGCTTGCCGTCCGGTTCGCGCAGGATCAGGGTGTCATACGCTGCCTGGTACGGCTGCAGGGCATGGCCGACGTGGGCCTGGGCAGGATCCCAGGAAGTGATGTCACGCAGGGTGCCCAAGGTGAGCGCTGTTGGTGCAGCGCCGGCGTTTGAGCCCGCTCCGGCGCCCCCGCCACATGCGGTGAGCGCCAGCGAGGCGCTGAGTACGAGGGCGGCTGCTGCCGCTTTGGGACCTAACTTCATTGTTGGCTCCTAGGATCCGTGGAACGTAAGACCTGCGGGATGAATCAAGTGTGGCGTGGGCCACATCCGCCTTGTGAGATTCACAGTACGCACTGTTGCCTCGCTTGGCAACCGATTGTCAAAATCGTTGCAATATTTCTTTTTCGTACCGGAATGAGTGGTTCGAACGGGAGCACACTGAAGGCAACCGGTTGCTGCGGCTAAGCCCCAGGCGTCACCGCAGCCAGCGCCTCAGGACACCTTGCCAGCCAATTCCGGGTAGCTCTGCCGGTAGACGTCTTTGATGATGCACAGCGATTTTTCGGCCTCAGCAGGGCTGATCCAGAACGGCTCCGCCTCGTCCAGCCGGCTGTAGAAGTCGTTGATCAGCAGCTCGTGCGAGACACCCCAGTAGGACCGGCCGCCGGAATCGCTCTTGCGCTCCGGAATGACGTCCACGCGCCCGTCATCATGGGTGACCGTGAGGTCGCCCCGCAGGCAGAGGACGGCCTTCTCGGTGACCACATCAAGCGTCACCGGCGCGTTGAAGGCGTTGGCCAGCGTGGCATAGAACGCGCTCCGGGCCCCGCTGGCATGTTCCGCCACGAATTCCGCGGTGTCCTCCACTTCGATGGTGCCGGCCAGGAACCGCGTGGAAGCATTCCCCGTGACCGTGACAACGTCGCCCACCAGCCACTGGAGCAGGTCTACGGTGTGGATGGCCTGGTTCATCATCAGCCCGCCTCCGCCGCCGGCCCAGGTTCCACGCCAAGGGCGGTTTTCGTAGTACTCGGCGGAGCGCTGCCACATCACCGTTGCCGACGCTCCCGTCACAGCCCCCAGCTCACCCGAGGACAGGAGGGCGTGCATGGCCTGCGCGGTGGCGTTGTACCGGTTCTGGAAGCACACGGCGATTTTCGCATGGCCTGCCGACGCGGCTTCCACCAGCCGCCGGCCTTCCGCCAGGGTGTGGGCCAGCGGTTTCTCCACGATGACGTTGACGCCGCGCTCCAGGCAGTCCGCGGCCACCGAGGCATGCTGGTCATGGGGGGTGCAGATATGCACCACGTCCGGCCGGACCGCCTCGATAAGGCTCAGATGGTCGGCGAAGCCGGGCACGCCATAGGCGGCCACGGCGGCGGCCAGCCGCCGCGGATCCGAATCGCAGACCGCAACCAGCGTGGCGCCGTCGAGCTTTGCAACCGCCTCGAAGTGCACAGCCGAAACATCGCCACAGCCGATGACCGCCGCCGTCGTACTCAAGAGAGTTCAACCCCGTTCTTAGCCGCGAGCGCCGCGAAGGCACGGGCCGCGATACCGAAGGCCACCGGGCCTGAGAAGCCGCCCAGCTCGTGAGCGCTGGCCAGGTGGGGTTCCAGCGAGGCGAAACCGGTGAAGCCGTCGGCCTTCAGGGCGGCGATGGTGGCGTCGAGTTCGCCGTCGCCCTCGCCGGAGGGCACCACTTCGCCGCTGGTGGAGAGCGCGTCCTTGACCTGGAAGTAGTCGAGGTACGGGCGCAGCATGGCATAGCCCTCGGTGTAGGGCTTGACGCCCACCTGGACGAAGTTGGCGTTGTCCCAGGCGATGCGCAGCGCCGGGGAGTCCACGGACTCCATGATGTCCAGCACGCGCTGCGGCGTATCCCCGTAGATGCCCTTTTCGTTTTCATGCAGAAGCACGACGCCGGACTCCTCCGCGAGCGCTGCCAGCGCACCCATGCGGGCCAGGACATCCTCGCGGATATCTTCGGGGCTGCGGCCTTCCGCCCGGTAGAACGAGAAGATGCGGATGTACTTGGTGTCCAGGCCCTTGGCCACGGAGATGATCTGCCGGAGCCGTTCCAGCTCGTGCTCCACCGGCAGGCTCACGTCCACCTTGCCGATGGGGCTGGCCACTGCCGAGACCTTGAGGCCCTTTTCATCGAGGATCTCCTTGAGCCGGGCAACCTGCTCCTGTTCCAGCTCGGAGACGTTGGTGCCCCAGGCGCTGCGGACCTCGATGTGGCTCGCGCCTAGTGCCAGCAAAACGGCGGCCTGGACCGCGGGATCCGGGTCGATCTCATCGCCGAAACCGGAAAGGGGCCAGACTGCGGATGTTGTTTTGCTCACGCGGATCTCCTGGGTTTCGCGGCCGCCGCGCCTGCTTTCCCAGCTCCGGCGCGGTGACGCAGTTCACAAACACTGTCCATCTCAGTTTAGCTAGACCTGCCTTCAAATGACAACCGATTGCCAAACTTTGACAATCTGTGGCATTCTTTGCTGACCGGACCTGTGGCCGCAGTTACAGGGCGGCCCATCCGACCCGGCCACCACGGCCCGGCCACCACGGCCCGGCACCACGTTCAGAGAGGAGCGCCGTGGCTACGACGCAACCAGCAGCAGTGGACCGCCCGGCCACCATCCACGACATCGCCGCGCTCTGCGGTGTGGCGGCCTCCACGGTTTCCCGGGCGCTTTCCACGCCGGACCGCGTCAATATCCGGACGCGCCAGCGGATCGAGGCGGCCGCGGCGCGGCTGCACTACATCCCCAACAGCCAGGCCAAGGCGCTGAGTTCCGGCCGCACAGGCGCGGTGGGAGTACTGGTCCCGGACATCACCAACCCCTTCTACTTCGACCTCATCCGGGGCACCCAGCTTCAGCTCAAGGCTGCCGGATACACCCAGCTGCTGGTGGACACGGAGGAATCGGACGAGGTGGAGGCCAGCACTATGGAACAGCTCCGCAAGAGTGCAGACGGAATCGTGGTGACCGCTTCCCGGCTCAGCGATGAAGCGCTGCTGGCGGCGGCGGCAAAGATGCCTATGGTCACCATCAACCGGGACGTCCCCGGCATCCCAGCGGTTCTCATTGACACGCCGTCCGCCACGAGCCAGGCCCTCGACCACCTCATCTCGCTGCGCCATACCCGGATTGCTTACGTCGCCGGACCGGCAACGTCCCAGTCCAGCACGCGGCGCTGGACCGCCCTATCCGAGGCGGCAGAGGAACGCGGCGTGGAAGTACGGAGGCTGGGGCCGTTCGCGCCCAAGACGCAGTCCGGCGCGGCCGCCGCGGACGCCGCCGTGCACAGCGGGGTGACGGCCTGCATCGCGTTCAACGACCTCATCGCCATCGGCATGCTCCAGCGCCTCCGCGAACGCGGCATCCGTGTTCCGGAGGACATGAGCATTGTGGGCTGCGACGACATCTTCGGTGCGGACTTCTGCAATCCGCCGTTGACCACCATGGCCTCCCCGATCGAACAGGCCGGCCGCGTGGCAGTCTCCATGCTGCTGGCGCAGCTGAACCCGCTGGCGGGTGGCGGCGCCCGCAGCCGGTCCGTGATGCCCACGCATCTGACGGTCCGCGGCTCCACTGGGCTCGCGCCTGCGCCAGGCCCGGCAGCGGCGTAACTCCGCCCCCGACGTGGGAAGTCCGTGCCCGGCTCGGTAGGACACAGTTGAGCATGCTTGACCCCGCTGACTAGGCTGGGTCACATGCGCGAACTCCAGGCCAAGATCATAGAAGAAATGGGCGTTCAGCCCCGGATCGATCCTGCAGAGGAGGTGCGCAAACGGGTTACTTTCCTGAAGGAGTACCTCAAGGCCACCCGCACCAAGGGCTTTGTCCTGGGCATTTCGGGGGGACTTGACTCTTCACTGGCGGGACGGCTGGCCCAGCTCGCGGTCGAGGAGCTCCAGGCCGAGGGCACGGATGCGAACTTCGTGGCGGTCCGTCTCCCCTACGGCGTCCAGCATGACGAGGACGACGCCCAGGCGGCTCTGGACTTCATCAAGGCAAAGACGGAGTGGACCTTCAACATTTCCGCTGCCGTGGACGGTTTCGAGGAGGAGTTCGAAAAAACCGTCGGCAACGGGATCTCCGACTTCCATAAGGGCAACACCAAAGCGCGCACGCGCATGATCGCCCAGTACGCCCTGGCCGGCGAGCACAACTACCTCGTCATCGGCACAGACCATGGCGCTGAATCCGTGACCGGGTTCTTTACCAAGTACGGCGACGGCGGGGCCGACATCCTGCCGCTTTTCGGTCTGGACAAGCGGCAGAACCGCGCCCTCCTGGAGCACCTCGGCGCTCCCGAGCGGATCTGGAAGAAGGTGCCCACGGCCGACCTCCTGGACGACAAGCCGGGCCGCACCGACGAGGACGAACTCGGCATCAGCTACGACCAGATCGACGACTATCTCGAAGGCCGCGACGTCCCCGAATCCGCCGCCGCCCTGATCGAGGAAAAGTACCTGCGGACCCGGCACAAGCGCACCGTCCCGGTCAGCATCTTCGACACCTGGTGGAAGCACGAGGGTCCGGAGGAGCCCAGGGTAGGTCTCTGACCCGGGTTGAACCACGACGCCGGGAGCTGCTTGGCCGCTTAGGGCAGCAGCACGATCTTGCCGCGGCCGTGGCCCGCCCTGCTGATCTCCAGGGCATCGGCGGCCTCAATGAGCGGCATCCGGTGGGAGATGGTGAAGGTGATCTGGCCGTCCGCAGCGAGGGTTGCCACTTCCTCGACGCGTCCCTCCTGTTGCCGGACCGCGGCGATTCCGGCTTCCGCCGAGAGCTTGCCGGGAACGGTTGTTACGGCGCGGCTGCGGCCCTGAAGCAGTTCGGCAGTCGCGGCAACGGCCTCCTCGTTGCCGATGGTGTCGAACACAGCAGTGACATCGCCTGTGGCGTCGCTGAGATCCCGCACCCTGTCTGCCAGTCCCGCCCCGTAGGTCACGGGCTCGGCACCCAGCTCGCGGAGGTATTCATGGTTGGACTCGGACGCCGTGCCGACCACCCGCGCCCCGAGTGCTACGGCGATCTGGACCGCCGCGGAGCCGACTCCTCCGGCCGCGGCATGGATGAGGACAGTGTCCCCGGGGCCCACTCCCAGCTGCTTGAGGGCAGAGTACGCGGTGCCGCCGGCCACGGGGATGCACGCCGCCTGTTCGAAGTCGACACCCGCAGGGATCGGAGTGAGCTGTTCCGCCGGGACCAGGGCTTCCGTGCGGTAGCCGCCGGTGAGGCCGTTCCAGATCACTTCATCGCCGACGGCAAACCCCTCGAAGGCGGGCCCCACAGCCGTGACCACGCCAGCGGCCTCACTGCCGGGCACCGCCGGAAGATCCAGCGGTGCCCATTGCTTCAGGTAGCCTGCCACGAGTTTCCAGTCGACGGGGTTGACGCTGACGGCCCGGAATTCCACGCGGACCTCGCCCTCGCCGGCCTCAGGCAGCTCCTCCGTTCCCACCTGGAGGACGTGGGGGCCGCCGTATTCGTCGAAGTAGACCCTGGTGCTCATGGCTCTGGCTCCTTTGCTGCTGTCCCGCACTGTAGTGCAAGGGTAGGCAGGGCATTGCAGGCATCACAAGGAGGCATCTGGGAGTCCCCTCAGCGCCGGACTTCCACCTCTCCAACCATGCCCATGTAGTCATGCAGGGCGCAAAGGTAGTCGAACTCGCCCACCTTGTTGAAGGTCACGGTGAATTTGTCCCCGGGCTCCATCAGGCCGGAGCTGAGGTCCCCGCCCTTGAAGTTCTTGGGATTGCCCACCGGCGCGAACACATTGGCCGGCTCATGCCCGAACGTCACGGTGTGCGGCGCTCCCATACCGGTGTTCACGAAGGTCACCGTGTCGCCGAGGTGGACGACTATATCGTGGTGGACGAACCGCATTAGCATGGCGGTTTCGTTGTCCGTTCCGGCGATTACCTTGTGGTTGCTGGCCTGCTTGCGGGCTGCCTCCCACTGCATCTTGCCGTCCCGCACGATCTTCCGTTCCTCTTTCTTGGTCTGGCGGTCGTATTGCGACTGCGTGAACGGGTAATCCGTTCCGGCGGCCCGGACATGCACCGTACCTTTCATCACCATGCCGTGAACGACGCAGTAGTAGGTGAATGTGCCGGTGTGCGTGAACTTCAGGGTGTAATGCTCCACCTCTTTGAAGCCGGTATTGGAGACATTGGCCATGATTCCGGAGTTGTAGTACGAGTGGCCGTCATACGTCGTGCCGCCCTGCCGATTCAGTTGCTGCGGGTCAAAGGGGTTGAACGGCTTGAGCGGCTGGCCTTTCGCGAGAAACGTCACGGTGTGGATTTCCGCGGAGTTTGCCTCCCACTTGATCTTGTCCCCGGCGTTGACATAGATGTTCGACGGAAGGAAGGCCATGCCCTGGATGGCTTGGTCTGAGGACTCTGAGCCGACTTGGACAGTCCAGGTCCTCGGCGAGTTCTCGTCGTCGGCAATGGCAGCGCTGCTGAGTGAGAGTGGCAGGAGCAGGGTCGCCAGGGAGGCGAGGAGAATGCGCAGCAGGTGCGGTCTTTGGTGGTTTTTTGGTTTGAGAGTCATTACGACCCATTCCTTTTTCGCTGGGCGTTGGCAGCCGCGGTGCGGCCGGGAGAGCCCGAGCCGCAGATTGCGGCGTCGGACCGATGCCAGAGCGGCGCGGATCCATCGGGACCCTTCTGCTTTCCCATGTCGCCCAGCCCACGGAAGGGAAGAGGCCTCGGAACCGGACCCGCCGCCGAACGGGCGACAACACGGGACTTTCCGGTTCTCGAAGGAATAAGTTGTGGTTCTGCTGAGCCGTCAGAGCCCTGATTCGTGACCGACGGCATGCGCTCGAAGCCTGTCGGTCAGAGACTACAGATACAGTTCCCATCGTGCTCCGCGTCGATGAAATTGTCGAGATGCCGAGGGTGGTCAGCTGGCGCTGGGCGTGCGGAGCAGGGCTGAGATCCGGTGGGCCTCTTCGAGGAGGAGCCGGCCCAGGAACTCCTGCCGGTCTCCGCGGAAACGCGGCTCGATCCCCGTCAGGGACAGTGCCCAGGCCGGGCGGTTGGCCTGGTCGAACACGGCCGCGCCCATTCCCCAGCTGCCTTCCAGTACCAGGCCGGGGTTCACCGAATAGCCCAGCTGGCGGGTTTGCTGCAGGTTTGCCCGCACGACTGACTCCGGATGCCCTTCTGCAAATTTTCCGGCGTGGGCGGCCCACTCCGACAGGACCTGCTCCTGTTCGCTGTCCGGCAGAAAGGCCAGGATGGCTGTGCCTGCCGACGCCACGCCCAGCGGAAATCTGACGCCTTCATGCAGCACGAACGAGCGTATGGGGAAGCTGCCTTCCTCGCGCAGCAGGCAGACGGTCTCGGCGCCCCTGCGAACAGAGAAAAAAGCGCTCTCGCCTGTTTCCTCGGCGAGCCGCCTCAGGCTGGGCCTGGCAATGTCCTCCAGGGGGAACCGGGTGGATGCGACCGATCCCATCAGCAGTATCTCCGGGCCCAGGACCCAATGGCCGGTCCGGGCATCGTGGTCCAGGAGTCCTTCCGCAGCCAAAGAGGTGAGGAGGCGGTGAACCGTCGGCCGGGTGAGGCCGGATTCGCGCACCAGTTCCATCAGGGAGCTTCCTTCGGGCCTGCGGCCCGCGATGCGTAACAGTCCGGCAACGCGGCTGACCACCTGGGCTCCCTGAACGGGTGTCGGGTTCATCATTCTCCTCTAGTATCCATAATGTGGACACGCGTAAGACTACCGTCCACACTGTAATAAGCGCCAGGTATGTGGGCAATATTGGCCTTGACAGTGCATCTCGGCCGCCCGTACGCTCAACATCCAAAGCCTGAGTCCACAAAGTGGAACGGGCGGCGAGCATGTCTCGAGAGGGTTCGCCGCCAGACAATCCGACGCCCGACGATCCAACCCAGCTCAATGAGGAGATGCGATGTCCAAACTTAGATCCGCAGCGGTCGAGGCCCTGCGGGATGTGCTCCGGGACGGCATGACGCTCGCCGTCGGCGGCTTTGGCCTGAGCGGCATCCCGGCGGACCTGATCCTGGCCGTGCGGGATTCCGGCGTCCGCGACCTGACCGTGGTGTCCAATAACATGGGCGTGGACGGCAAGGGCCTCGGTGTCCTGATCGAGGCCGGCCAGGTCCGCAAGGTCATCGCGTCCTACGTGGGTGAGAACAAGCTGTTCGCCGAGCAGTACCTGGCCGGGCTCCTCGAAGTGGAGTTCACCCCGCAGGGCACCCTGGCCGAGCGGCTGCGCGCCGGCGGCGCCGGCATCCCGGCGTTCTACACCAAAACCGGCGTAGGCACCCTGGTTGCCGAAGGCAAACCGCTGACCGAGTTCGACGGCGAAATGTACGTCCAGGAGCGCGCCATCCGCGCCGACGTCGCACTGGTCCACGCGCACACCGCCGACACGGACGGCAACCTGATCTACCGCTACACCGCACGGAACTTCAACCCCGTGGTGGCGACCGCGGGGGCCGTGACGATCGCCGAGGCCGAGGTGATCGTGAAGCCCGGCGCCCTGGACCCCAACCACATCGTCACGCCCGGCGTGTACGTCCAGCGCCTGGTGCAGGCCAGCGGCCGTGTCAAGGACATCGAACAGCGCACCGTCCGCCCGCGCGTCGAGCCCGCCTCCGCCGCGGTGCCTGCCTGACCTGGCGCGAACGAACACTTAAGCCCCCTGAAACTTTGAAAACCCAAGGAGAACCCCATGGCCTGGACCAGGGATGAAATGGCCGCCATCGCAGCCGAGGAACTCAATGACGGCGACTACGTCAACCTGGGCATCGGCATTCCGACGCTCGTGGCCAACAACCTGCCCGCCGGCGTCCGCGTGGTCCTGCAAAGCGAGAACGGGCTGCTTGGCATGGGCCCATTCCCCTACGAGGGTGACGAGGACGCCGACCTCATCAACGCCGGAAAGCAGACCGTCACCGTCCTGCCCGGCGGCAGCATCTTCGACTCGGCCACGTCCTTCGGCATGATCCGCGGCGGCCACGTCAAGGTCGCCATCCTGGGCGCCATGCAGGTCTCCGATGGCGGCGACCTCGCCAACTGGACCATCCCCGGCAAGATGGTCAAGGGCATGGGCGGCGCCATGGACCTCGTCGCCGGCACCCCGCGCGTCGTGGTCCTCACCGAGCACAACGCCAAGGACGGCACCGCCAAGATCGTCCGGGAATGCACCCTGCCGCTCACCGGCCTCAGCGTGGTGGACCGGATCATCAGCGACCTCGCGGTCTTCGACCTGGAAAAGACGGACGACGGCCACCGGCACCTCACGCTGACCCGGCTTGCCCCGGGCGTCACCGTCGAAGAGATCCGGGAGAAAACCGAGGCGGGTTTCACGGTTGCCCTGGAGCGGCTGGCTGAACCGGCCCAGCTTTGACGGGACCTGCCGGCTGAGACGGGCGCACGGCGGCGGTGGGCGGTCCAAAAACGGGCCAGTTCAGCCGCTGCCCCGTCAGCCCCGGGCCCGGATGAGCCCTACAATCTCGGAAAAGCCCAGCCGCTCCGCGTTCTCCAAGGCTGTACGGCCCTGCGGATCCCGGATGCTGGGGTCGGCTCCGGCGGCAAGAAGCTGCCGGACCACTTCCTGCTGGTTCGGCCCGCCATTGTTCAGCAGGATGGCTTCCTGCATGGCGGTCCAGCCGAGATTGTTGACGTGGTTGACGGGCACACCCGCGGCGATGAGGATCCGCACGGTCTCCACATGGCCGTGCTCGGAAGCGGGAATCAGCGCGGTTCCGCCGAAACGGTTGGTGCTGGCAACGTCCGCGCCGTTGGCCAGGGTCAGCCGCAGGACATCGTTGAAGCCTTCAGCCCCTGCGTACAGGAATGCCGAATCCTGAAGCACATCCTTGGCGTTCACGTTCCCGCCGTCCTGGATCAGCTTCGTGACGAGGGCGACGTCATCGGCTTTGGCTGCCAGGATCAGTTGCTGGTCCAGCTTCATTTGGGCCTCCTGGGACAGGGCCGGTCGGGACTGGGCCGGCCGGGACTGGGCCGCGCCAGGCTGTGTCGGGCCAGTCGCTGCTGCAGGGCGGCTAGTGGCCGGTACCGCGGCCGTGGCTGACGACGACGGCGGAGCAGCGCCGCTGTTGCCGGACGCACTCCCCGAGGGCGTTCCTCCAGTCGACGGGGATCCGGGCCCGCACCCCGCCAGAAGCGCCGCCAGGCACGCCAGCGCCAGCATCGTGGGCTGAGCGGCTGAACGCCGGCCCCCGGACCCGCACGGGCCCCCGGACCTGCACGTTCTCCCGGATCTGCCCGTGCCGCTGGATATGCGCGCTGCCATGAGCCGGAGCCTACTTCGCGGTTCCGGCAATCGCCTCGGCGCCGGCCACTGCGCAGGCCTCGTCAAGCTTGCCGTCGGGAGCGCCGCCCACCCCGATCCCGGCCACGAATGCGCCGTTCACCTTGAGCGGGACGCCGCCCGGCAGGTACAGGGTTCCCGGAAGATCGGCGATGCTGGGTCCGTTGCCGGTGATGCGCTTGGCCAGCTCACTCGTGGGAGCACCAAGGGCGGCAGCGGTGTAGGCCTTCTGTTTGGCTGACTCGATGGTGTGCTCGGCTGCGTTGTCCCCGCGCAGGATGGCCTGCACCGTGCCGAACCGGTCCACAAGGGCTACGGTCACGAACGGCAGCTTGTCCGCCTGGCACTTGGCCAGCGCGGCACCGACGGCCTTCGCCGAGGCCCCCACGCTGATCCTGCTCTGGGACACGACATTGTCGGGTACAGGCTGGACGTCCGCCGCCGGCACAGCTGCCGGAGCAGGCACCGCAGCCGGCGCTGCTGCCGGGGCAGCCGCCATCGGGGCCGTGCCCGCATTGGCCACCGCAGTGGCGCCGGCGGTCAGCAGCACCGCCCCGGCTGCTGCGGCGGCAAGAATCTTCTGGGACTTCTTCACAGTGGTTCTCCTTGGCTAAGCCTGAAATTTGAACGGCCTGAACGGCTACATTCCATCGTGCCGCCCGGCGCAACAGGACACATCGGGCCTTCAGGTGAACCGGCGTCGTACTTCGGGCCGGCCGGATCAGCCAAAAGGCTGAGAGACCAGCAACGGCGCGGGCAATAGCATGGTGGTTAGGACTTCAACCACCGGAACCGGATCCCCTCATGCCTCCCTCAGCCCCAGCCGCATCCCCGGAAATATTGCCCGCCCGGCCGCCCGCAACGCAGGGCAGCGGACGGCTGGGCCGCATTGACGCCGCCGTCCACGTGGGATTCGCAGTGCTGATGGTGGCGTCCGTGGTGCGCTACGTGATGCGGCACAGCCCGCATGACAACCTCCTGGTCCTGGGCCTCGCGGCCGCAGCCTGTGCCCTCTACGCCGTCATCGCCGTCCTGGCCCAGCGCCGGCGGCCCTGGGCCGTCTGGATGTTCGTCCTGGTGGCGGCCTGGGCACTGCTGGTGATTTCCGCCCCCAGCTTCGCCTGGTGCTCGTTCGCCCTCTTCTTCCTCTGCCGCACGGCGTTCACGGGCGCGGTGGCCTACATTGCGGCAGGCGCGACGGCGGCAGCCACCGCCGTCGGGCTGTTCAGGCTCAGCGACGCCACCGACGTCGCCATGCTACTGGGCCCGCTTGCCGTCGGCGTCCTCCTGACGCTGATCTACGACCGCATAGAGCACGACGCCGCCGAGCAGCGCCGCCTGCACGCCGAGGTGTCGCTCGCCCAGGGACAGCTGGCAGCCAGTGAACGCCGTGCCGGCACCATCGCCGAGCGCGAGCGCGTTTCCCGCGAAATCCATGACACCGTGACGCAGGGCCTGGCCAGCAGCCTGCTCCTCCTCGAAGCGGCCAACCGCGCCTGGCCGGGACCCGGCTCCCGGCAGGACCTTCGCCAGGCCAGCGAACTGCTCCGGCGCAACCTGTCCGATACCCGCAGCCTGGTCCATGAACTGGCGTCCCCCGGGCTCGATGCCTCTCCGCTGCCGGACGCGTTGCGGCAGGCCGCGTCCCAATACGTGCCCGATGCCAGGCTGATGGTCACGGGTGAACCGCGGCCCGTCCCCGCCGAGGTCCGGCACGCGCTCCTCCGGGTGGTGCAGAGCGCCGCGGCCAACATCAAACTCCACGCCGCCGCGGCGCACACCACTGTTACCCTCGGCTTCCTCCCGGACGCCGTCACCCTGGACATTTACGACGACGGCGCCGGCTTCGATCCGGCGGCGGCAGCACCGCCGTCGGACGCCGGAGGGTACGGGCTGCGGGCCATGCGGCAACGCGTGGAGCAGCTGGGCGGCGCCTTCTCCGTGGAAAGCACGCCGGGTGAAGGAACGATTGTGGCCGCCCAACTGCCGGTGAGGGGAGAGGAATGAGCGCCATTACCGTGCTCCTGGTGGACGATCATCTCGTAGTCCGCAGCGGGCTCAAGGCCCTGCTCGGGACCCAGCCGGACATTGAGGTGGTGGCCGAGGCTTCCTCCGGCGAGGAGGCGCTGACCGCTGTGGAGGAGCACTCGCCCGCCGTCGTGGTGATGGACCTGGCCATGAGCCCCGGCATGGACGGGATCGAGGCCATCCGGAAGCTCCGCGAGCGCAACCGCAGGCAGGCCGTGCTGGTCTTCACGACCTACGATTCCGACGCCGACATCGTCCGGGCCGTGGACGCCGGCGCCATGGGCTACCTGCTCAAGGACGCCGCCCCGGAGGAGATCTTCGCCGCCGTCCGCGGGGCTGTGCAGGGCAAGAGCGTGATGAGCGCACCCGTGGCCTCCCGGCTGTTCCAGCAGCTGCGCAACCCGGACGAGGTGCTGACCCCGCGGGAGGCCGAGCTGCTGAGCCTCCTGACCGAGGGGCTCAGCAACCGGGAGCTCGGCCAGCGGCTGTTCATCTCCGAGGCGACGGTCAAGACCCACCTCGCCCACATCTACGCCAAGCTCGGGGTGGAGACCCGTGCCGCCGCCATTGCCACAGCCATCCGCCGCGAGGGGATGCGCTGACGCGGTGCTGCCCCGCTGAACCCGCCCGGCCCGGCGCTAGACTCGTTGCAGCCCGAACCGGCCCCCGACCCGAATCAGTAACAGGAGCAGCCATGCGCGCCACCATCATCCACGGCCCCGGAGACATCAGGGTGGAAGACCGCGACTACCCCGTCGTCCAGCTGCCCACCGACGTGGTGGTCAAGGTGACGGCGTCCTGTGTCTGCGGCTCGGACCTGTGGCCATACCGCGGCGTGAAGCCGACGCACAAGCCTGCGGCCATCGGCCACGAGTTCATCGGCGTTGTGGAGAGCACCGGGGCTGCCGTAACCGCGCTCAAGGAGGGCGACCTCGTGATTGCCCCGTTCGTGGTCAGCTGCGGCACGTGCCCGCAGTGCCTGAACGGCGTCACCGTCGCCTGCGACCACCTCGCCGGCTGGGGCGGCAAGGACGACTCAGGGTTCAAGATCGACGGCGGCCAGGGCGAGGCGGTGCGGGTCCCGCTGGCAGAATCCACCCTGGTCAAGGTTTCCGATGTACGTGAACCCGATGCCGCCCTGCGGAACAGCCTCCTGACATTGTCGGACGTCATGGCCACCGGCCATCACGCCGCCCTCAGCGCCGGAGTCTCCGCCGGCCGGACCGTTGTTGTCGTTGGCGACGGCGCCGTGGGGCTCTGCGGCGTCCTGGCGGCGAAGCGGCTCGGAGCCGAGCGGATCATTGCGATGTCTCGCCATGCCGACCGGCAGGCCATCGCCCGCGAGTTCGGCGCAACGGACATCGTGGAGGAACGCGGGGACGACGGCGTCGCGAAAGTCCGCGAGCTGCTCGGCGGCGTGCTGGCCGACTCCGTGCTTGAGTGCGTGGGCACCAAGGAGTCCATGGAACAGGCCCTGCATTCCGTCCGCCCCGGCGGCGCCCTGGGGTTCGTGGGAGTCCCGACCGGCGGCGCGGAGATCCCGCTGCGCTACCTGTTCGACAACAACATCACGGTGGGCGGCGGCATGGCTCCGGCCCGGACGTACATCCCGGAACTGCTGGCGGATGTCCTCGCCGGAACCATCAACCCGGGACGCGTGTTCGACGTCGAAATGCCGCTCGAGGAGGCGGCCGAGGCGTACAAGGCCATGGACGAACGCCGAGCCATCAAGGTGCTGCTGACGCCGTAGGCCGGGTGCGGGTGCCGCGCCCTACTCCTGCGTGGCCGCGGCTATTGCGCTGCCCCGGCACCGGGTCTACGGTGATCCGCATCAGCTTCCACCGCCGCCATCGAGGAGCCGTCATGGCCAGGTTTGTGCAGATCATCGAATTCCAGACCTCCCGGATCGAAGAGATCGAAGAGCTGGGCCGGCCGTCAAGAACCGACGGAACCACGGCCCCGACGTTTCGACGCATCATCGCAGCAGCGGACCGCGACCGGCCCGGGATGTACTTCACCATCGTGGAATTCGACTCCTATGAGTCAGCAATGGAGAACTCCAACCGGCCGGAAACGTCGGACTTCGCCGCCAAGATGGCAGCCCTGTGTGACGGACCACCTGTCTTCCGCAATCTCGACGTGCAGTGGGAGGACACCGGTCAGGAGTCGGACCCCGCCACATAGACGGGCAACAAAGAGCGGACCTGGCCCAGAAACGAGGCACAGGACATGGGCCTTCCGGAGCGCGGCGCGCCTGACCCGCTCGTGCTGCAACTCGGCCAGCTGGGCTCGCAGCCCCTGCAGCTCGTGGGCGGGAAAGCCCTGAATCTCGGGCGGCTCGCCGACGCCGGCTTCCCGGTGCCCGCCGGGTTCTGCCTGACCACGGCCGCCTACCGGATGGCGGTTCCTCCCGAGCTGGCCGCGCTGGCGGCCCGCCTGGACGATCTGGCGGCCGGAACAGCACGCACCGGCGAGGCGCCGGCCGCCGGCAGTTCCGGCCATGAGGACACGCAGCGCGGGACCGCACAGGCGGAGACCGCACAGCGGGACGATGCACAGCGGGACACCACACAGCACGGGATGGCGCAGCGTGCCAGGGAGCTCGTGGGCACGGCACCCGTCCCCCCCGAGGTGGAGGCAGCCGTCCGGACGGCCTACGCGGCGATGAGCGAGCCGCCGCCCGCCGGCAACGCGCCGCCCGCCAGCATCGAACCCGCGGTGGCGGTGCGGTCCTCCGCCACCGCCGAGGACCTGCCCTTCGCGAGCTTCGCCGGACAGCAGGATTCCTTCCTCAACATCGTCGGCGCCGACGCCGTGATCCAGGCGGTTCGGCGCTGCTGGGCCTCACTCTGGACGGACCGGGCGGTGGCGTACCGTTCGGCCAATGGGATCCGCCATGGCGACGTCGGCCTCGCCGTCGTCGTTCAGCATGTTGTGGACGCCGCCGCCGCCGGCGTGCTGTTCAGCGCAAACCCGGTCACGGGGACGCGCGGCGAGACGGTCATCGATGCGAGCGCCGGCCCCGGGGCGGCGGTGGTGTCCGGAGCGGTGGCTCCGGACCATTTCGTGGTGGAGACGGCCACGGGAAAGATCCGGCAGTCCAGCCCGCGACGCAACGAGTCCGGACCAGGCGACCGAGCCAGCCCAAGCCTGACCGAAGCGCAGGTCCGTGAACTCACCTCGTTGGGCCTATCAGCCCAGGAGCTTTTCGGGGAACCGCAGGACGTGGAGTGGGTCCTCGACGCCGAGGGCACAATCTGGCTGACCCAGTCACGGCCGATCACCACCCTGTACCCCCTGCCTGATCCATCGTCGGCCAAGCCTTTCGGGCTGGAATCGGCGCCGGACGCTGAAACCCGCGTGTATCTCTGCGGCACTCTGCTGCAGGGGCTGACGCGTCCCCTCACGCCAATGGGGCTCTCGATGATGGGAATGATGGGAAACCGCAGGTCGCCCTGGACGTATGTTAGTCCCGGACTGAGGATGTACGCGGACCTGACGCCTTTGATCCGCACCGCGTCCGGCCGCCGGATGCTGCTGAAGTGGGTTCCCCTCGCGGACGGGAGATCGGCTGCTGTCCTGCCCGCGCTCCTCGACGACCCGAGATTCGGCCTCACCAACGCCCCGCCCCGGCGGTCCAGAACTAGGGCAGCGGAATGGGTCCGCGGGGACGGCACGGCGGGCTTGGCCACGATCGTATGGCTGGTCCCCGCCCTGATCCGCGCCGTCCTCCGGCCAAAGGCTGAGCTGCGCCGGGCTTTTCGCTACGGAAAGCGACTCGAGGCGGACCTCGCCCTGCCCCAGCCCGCAACAGCGTTCAGGAGGCTTGACCACGCCCAGCACGCCCCGGCCCGCATGGTTGATGACCTGATCCGAGCTACGCTGCCGGCACCCGCCGCCGGGTACGCCATGCTGGGCCTGGCCCGCTGGCTCCTGCGCGGAGTGGCCGAACCCCGCGAGCTGGAGGCAGTCCTGCGAGGGCTCCCCCACAATGTGACCACCGAAATGGACCTTGAACTGTGGAGCCTGGCTGTTTCCGTCCGCGACGACGCCCCCTCGCGGGAGGCTTTCCTGCGCGGGCGTCCCGACGAACTGGCCGTCAGCTACGCCGCCGGGGAGCTGCCGCACGTGGCCCAGACGGGCCTGCACCGCTTCCTGGATCGGTACGGCCATCGAGCCGTGGCCGAAATCGACCTGGGCATGCCGCGGTGGTCCGAGAAGCCGGACCACCTTCTCGGAATGATCTCCAACTACCTGAGGGTGGAGGATCCTGAGCTGGCGCCGGACCGGCAGTTCGACCGGGCGGCCGACCATGCCGAAGCCAGGATCAGCAGTCTCGTGGCACGGGCCGGGGCGGTGAGCCCGTTGCGGGGCCGCCTCGTGGCTTTCTGCCTGCACCGGACGCGGCAGCTCGCCGGCCTGCGCGAACTGCCCAAGTTTTACGTGGTGACCGTGTTTGGCGAAGTCCACCGGCAACTCGCTTCCATCGGCGCCGAGCTGGCCAAGGCAGGCACCATAGCGGCTGCAGACGACGTCTTCTTCCTGACCTTCGATGAGGTCCGCGTGGGGCTTCGCGGCGGCGAGCTGAAGGAAATGGTCGCGGATCGCCGTCGCATCTACGATGCGGAACTTCGGCGGAGGCGGATACCGCGGCTCCTGCTCTCCGACGGCACAGACGTAGAAGCCGCCATCGCGAGCGCCGCTGGCGCCCCGGGCGCACTCGTTGGGACACCTGCGTCGGCCGGGACGGCCGAGGGCAGGGTCAGGGTGATTATGGACCCCGTAGGCGCGCACCTGGAACCAGGGGAAATCCTGGTGTCGCCGTCCACCGATCCGGGCTGGACACCGCTTTTCCTAACTGCCGGCGCCCTGGTAATGGAGATGGGCGGTGTCATTTCGCACGGCGCCGTGGTGGCCCGCGAATACGGCATCCCCGCCGTGGTTGGGGTGCCGGACGCCACCACGCGGTTGCGCACCGGCCAGACCGTCGTCGTGGACGGAGCCGCCGGGACCATCACCGAAGTTGCGACCGAA
Source organism: Burkholderia sp. RS01 (assembly GCF_039748055.1). NCBI lineage: Bacteria > Pseudomonadati > Pseudomonadota > Betaproteobacteria > Burkholderiales > Burkholderiaceae > Burkholderia > Burkholderia sp. RS01. The sequence goes on along the minus strand of NZ_JBDLAK010000011.1, from coordinate 143,368 downwards.
CCCGACGGCGGGACCCTGCCGTAGTCCGGTTCCTGCAGCGAAAAAGCGCTCGCCCTCCGCCGTCCGGCTGACCCTTTGGACAGAATCTCCCGTTACAGGAGGGACAGTTGATGACGGTAGCTATTGCACGCCCAGCGTACGCCCCCTAGGTTTGAGACAGCGGAAGACAGTCTCCGCATCTGCCTGCCGTCGGAGCAGGACCAGAAAAGGGTTACAAAGGAAGTAGTAGTAATGGCAACAGGCACAGTTAAATGGTTCAACGCCGAAAAGGGTTTTGGCTTCATCGCTCCGGATGACGGATCAGCAGATGTTTTCGCTCACTACTCGGCAATTGCCAGCAGCGGCTACCGCTCCCTGGATGAAAACCAGAAGGTCGAATTCGATGTGACCCAGGGTCCCAAGGGCCCGCAGGCAGAGAACATTCGCCCGCTGTAACGGCTTGAGAGCTCCCCTGTCCGTGCTGATCTCAGCACTGACAGGGGAGTTTTTTGCTCTCCCCGGCCTGGTTGCGCTGCTTTCCGGCGCAGTTCTGCACCTGTTTCCGCAGTTCCAAGTCCCGGGCCGCCCGTCATTCCTGGCTTGCGTGCCCGGCCGGCGGGACAAAGTGGTGCAGAACTGCCGGGTTCCGGCCGGCCAATGTGACAGCCAGTGCCCAAGGTTCTCGGTATAGTGCCCGCTATGGATGACAAAGCGATTCTGCACCGCTACCTGAAGACGCGGCGGGCCCAACTGCTCGCGAAGCTCGACGGGCTGGGCGAATACGACGTCCGCCGTCCCATGACTCCCACCGGCACCAACCTCCTGGGCCTCGTAAAGCACGTTGCCAGCGTGGAGCTGGGCTACTTCGGCGAGGTGTTCGGACGGCCGAGCGAGCGGGACGTCCCGTGGCTTGACGACGACGCCGAGCCTGATGCGGATATGTGGGCGACGCCCGCTGAAACCCGCGCGGACATCATCGCCCTGCACCAATTCTCGGCGGACCACAGCGATGCCACCATCGAGGCCCTCGCGCTCGACGCCCCCGGCGTGGTGCCATGGTGGCCGGAAGAGCGAAAGCACGTGACCCTGCAGCAGATCCTGGTCCATATGGGTTCGGAGACGGCCCAGCACCTCGGGCACGCGGACATCCTCCGCGAACTCATCGACGGCGCCGCAGGGCAGGGCCCGAGCGACCCCAACCTCCCGATGCGGAGCGATGCGGAGAAGACCGCACACTTCGACCGGCTGGAAGCCGCCGCCCGGCAAGCTGCGGCCGGCGGACCGATCGCCTGACCAGGCGCGGTTCGGCCCGCTTCCCTTCCTCACCCGTGGAATGGCCTTCAAGGTTTTCACAACGTCCTCCGGCGAAGCTTGGTGCACCGAAATCAGCGTGACAAGCGTTGGGAGGGGCGTTGTCAGGGTGCTCGCCAGGCTGGCCACTGTGGCGCTTTGGATGTCCCGGCGGCGGCCGGTTCCGGAGCCGTGAACCTCATTTCGTGCATGGACCGTGCCGATGAACGGCGGCCACGGCAGGCATCGTGGGACCCCTGACCGCCGGACACCGATACCGGGACGCCCGCACAGGCCGCCTGGCGGCCGAGTTCTTCCCCGCCCTTTCAGCGCTCTTGCAGCGGCCCTGGCTGCCTCCCTGGCCGCCGCGGCGGTGATCTATGCATCCGCCCTCTCGCCTCCCGTTGGCGCGGCGGGCACACCGCCCGGGATGACGCCGTCGTCGGCCGCCACCCCTGCAAATCCGGCCGTCGCCCGGCCAGTGCCGCCCAGCCGGTCAATAGCCGCAAGTCCCGCACCAACACGTGCGGCGACGGCTGCCGCGAAGCAAGCCACTGCAAAGCCAACTCCCGCAATGAGTGCCACCACCCGTGCCACAGCATCGCCGGTTCCCGCCGCGGCCGTCATCCCGGCCACCCGGGTGTCGGCCATCGGCCCGGCCCTTGAGGCGCAGATCAGCGGCATCATCAGCGCAAACGCCCCCAGCCAGGTAGGGGTCGCCCTGATCGACATGGCGGACGGCATCGTCCACCAGTACGGTGTCCGGGAGAAGTTCGTGGCGGCGAGTACGGGCAAGGTTCTGGCAGCGGCCGCCTACTACCACCTGGCCGAATCGGGGCTCCTCTCGCTGGCGGCGCCCATGGGCGGTGCCGCGGCCGAAATCCAGCTCCGCCGGATGATCCAGCAAAGTGACAACCAGTCCTGGTCACTGATCCTTGGCGCCATCGGCCACCAGGGGATCCAGGACTACGCGGCATCGATCGGCATCACCTACGACCGCATGACGAACACCCTCAGCGCGGCAGAGACGGCGCAGCTATTGGCGCTGCTGTTCAGCGGCCGGCTGCTCGGCGATGCCAATACTGCCCAGCTGCTCTCCTATATGCAGTACACGAATTACGAGTGGCTGATCCCGGCCGCCCTTCCGGACGGAATCAACGTTTTCCACAAGTACGGCCTGCTCGGCGGCAACCTGCATGATGCGGCCATCCTGGTCCAGGGCACGCGGGCCTACGTGCTTGTGGTGTACACCTTGGGGCAGGACCCTGCAGGCATGCCCGGCGGCACCGGGATCATCCATCAGGTCACGCAGACGGTTGCGGCCGCACTGTTCTAGGCGGCGGATGCTGCCTTAGCCCGCATTTCTGCACCGCTTTGCCGCCACGACCCCGCGACCTGTCCGGGTCAGCCCGCGGAATTCCAACCCTCGTGCACCGGTCCCGGCAGGAAAATGGTGCAAAACTGCCCCGCCGCACCGCGCCAAGGAGCCGTGGCGCCCCCAGCCAGCACGGCGGCTCTATACGAAGGCCGATTTCCCCGTCACGGCCCGGGCCACGATCAGCGAGTTGATCTCGTAGCTGCCCTCGTAGGTGTAAAGGATCTCGGCGTCACCGAACAGCTTGCCCATCTCGAAGTCGCTGCTGATGCCGTTGCCGCCCAGCAGGGAACGTCCCATGGCCACGGAGGCGCGCGCGAGCCTGGTGGTGGTGGCCTTGGCCATGGCGGCCTGCGCCATTTCCAGCTTGCCGTCCTCCTGTATCCGGGCCAGCTGAACCATCAGTGCCAGCGAGGCGGACGCATTGCCCAGGATCTCGGAAAGCTGCTGCTGGACCAGCTGGAAGCGGGCCAGTTCCCTGCCGAACTGTTTGCGCTGCAGCGAATAGGAACGGGCGACGTCGAACGCGGCCAGCTGGATCCCGGCACCTTGCCAGCCCACCCAGGCACGCGAATCCCGCAGGAGCTCGTTGGCTTTGGAGAAATCGGTGGCGCCGGGGAGCAGGTTTGCCTCCGGGATCCGGACGTCATCGAGCACGATGTCCGCGTTCTGCATGATCCGCAGCCCGATCTTGTTGGCGATCTTCGTTGCAACATAGCCCGGGCGGTCCGTCTCCACGATGAAGCCTTTGATCTGCTGATCGGCCACATCGCGGGCCCACACCAGGGCAAAGTCCGCAATGGTGCCGGCCCCGATCCACCGCTTGGCGCCGTTGATCACCCATTCGCCGTTCTCGAGCCGGGCGGTGGTGGCCAGGCCGCCGGCGATGTCGGAACCGTGGTCCGGCTCCGTGAGCGCAAAGGCACCCAGCTGGGTGAAGGCAGTCAGGCCGGGCAACCACCGGCGCTTTTGTTCCTCGGAGCCAAGCTCGTTGATCATGCCCACGATGAGTTCGTTGTGGATGCCCACCAGCGCCGACAGCGACACGTCGGCCCGGGCCACTTCCACGTACATGAGGCCCTTGAAGAGCTTGGAGGTGCCGTCCGTCTGCAGCCCGCCGAGCCCGCGCTTGCCCATCTCGGCCAGCAGCCCGAAGGGGAACTCCTCGCGGTTCCAGTAGTCGATGGACTGGGCACGTACCCGGGACTGCAGGAACTCCCTCGTGTCGAGGTAGCGCTGCCGCTCCCCGGCAGGCAGCAGGTCCGCGATGTACATGAGGTCCGCGTCCGGAAAAGGCGGCGCGGCTGCGTCGGTACCGGCGGCCGCCGTTTCGGTTGATTGTCCGCTGTCACGTCTTTGTGGCTGCACGGGCATAGATCCCTTCGCTCTTCCAAACCCTTGGATGTCCTAGTATATTGCACAGTGATGTGGATCACTAGGACGTGGATTCCAAAGGCGAAAGGTGCCCCATGACAGTCACCGACGACTTCCGTGCCGCACGCGACCACCTGCTCGCCCTGCGCCATGACTACAGCCAGGCGAGGAGCACCTTCGAGTGGCCGCGGCTGGAGGAGTTCAACTTCGCGCTCGACTGGTTCGACGCCATTGCGGCTGATCCGGCCACGGGGAGCAACCCGGCGCTGGTGATCGTCGAGCAGGACGGCTCGGCGACGCGCCGCAGTTTCGCCGAGTTATCGGCGCGCTCGAACCAGGTGGCCAACTGGCTCCGCGGCCAGGGTGTGAAACGAGGCGACCGCATGATCATCATGCTGGGCAACCAGGTGGAGCTGTGGGAACTCATGCTGGCCGGCATCAAGCTAGGCATCGTACTCATCCCCACCACCACGCTCATGGGCCCGGCCGACCTGAAGGACCGCGTGGAGCGCGGCGAAGCGGGCTGGGCCGCCGTCGGCAGCGCCAACATCGCCAAATTCGCCGCGGTTCCCGGCGATTACAAGCTCATTGAAATCGGCGACGCCGGGCCCTCCGCAGCGGACGCGGCCCCGGATGCCTTCCGGTACACGGAGTCCGCGGCGGCCCCGGCGGAGTTCACTCCGGACGCCCCGACCAAGGCCGACGAGACGCTGCTCCTGTATTTCACCTCCGGGACCACATCCAAGGCCAAGCTCGTGGAGCACACGCACACGTCCTATCCCGTGGGCCACCTGTCCACGATGTATTGGATCGGCCTGGAGCCCGGCGACGTCCACCTCAACGTGGCATCCCCGGGCTGGGCCAAGCACGCCTGGTCCAACGTGTTCACGCCGTGGATCGCGGAGGCCTGCGTGTTCATCTACAACTACGACCGCTTCGACGCCCGCGCCCTGATGGAGCAGATGGACCGCGAGAAGGTCACCAGTTTCTGCGCCCCGCCAACGGTCTGGCGGATGCTCATCCAGGCTGACCTCACGCTCCTCCAGAACCCGCCCACGAAGGTGGTGTCCGCGGGCGAGCCGCTCAACGCCGAGGTGATCGGGCAGGTCCAGCGCGCCTGGGGCCAGACGATCCGAGACGGCTTCGGGCAGACCGAGACCACGGTGCAGGTGGCCAACACGCCCGGACAGCCGGTGAAGATCGGCGCCATGGGCCAGCCCCTCCCGGGGTATGACGTGGTGCTGGTTGACCCTGCCACCGGGGAGGAATCCGACGACGGCGAACTCTGCTTGCGCCTGGAGCCGCGGCCCGTGGGCCTGATGAAGTCCTACTACGGGGATCCGGAGAAGACGGCGGACGCCTTCCGTGGCGGCTACTACCACACGGGCGACATGGCCAGCCGGGACGAGCGCGGCATCATCACCTACGTGGGCCGCGACGACGACGTCTTCAAGTCCTCCGACTACCGGCTGTCCCCGTTCGAGCTTGAGAGTGTCCTGATTGAGCATCCAGCCGTGGCGGAGGCCGCCGTGGTCCCGTCCCCTGACCCGCTCAAGCTCTCCGTGCCCAAGGCGTTCGTGGTCCTCGCTGCCGGCCATGAGCCCGGGCCGGAGCTGGCCGAGGAGATCCTGCGCTACTGCCGCGAGCACCTGGCACCGTTCAAGCGCATCCGGCGGATCGAATTCGCCGAGCTGCCGAAGACCATTTCCGGCAAGATCCGGCGCGTTGAACTGCGGCACAGCGAGGAGCTCCGGCACGGCCCGGCGGAGTCCGGCGCCGCGGCCCCCGGCCCCGCCCACGCGGCCTCCGACGCGGCCTCCGGCGCGGCCGGAGCGTCCGGGAGTGCGGTTCAGGCCAGCCTCGGGAGGGAATATTCGGAAGCGGATTTCCCGGGCCTGAAAAGCCAGGGCTGAGCCATGAACTCGCCGCTGCCCCGCGATCCCATTGCCGATGCGCAGCGCAACTGGGAGCGCCACGGCTGGGGGGACGTCGCCGCGCCGATGGCCGCCATCACGGCGATCATGCGCACCCAGCAGATTCTCCTGGCCCGGATCGAGGGCGCCCTGAAACCCTTCGGCCTGACGTTTGCACGCTACGAACTTCTGGCGCTGCTCAGCTTCGCCCGGAGCGGCGCGCTGCCCATGAACAAGGCGAGCGCCCTGCTTCAGGTCCACCCCACCTCGGTGACCAACGCCGTCGACCGCCTCGAAAAGGCCGGGCTGGTGGCCCGTTCGCCACACCCCACGGACGGTCGCACCACGCTGATCGAGCTCACCGCCGAGGGGCGCACCCTTGCGAAAAGCGCGACGGCGGTGCTCAACACCGAAGTGTTCAGCCAGTCCGGCTTCGCAGACCGTGATGTTGACCAGCTAATCCGCATCCTCGGTGACTTCCGCCGGGGAGCCGGTGACTTCTCCGAATGACCTCTCTGGACTAGCGCCCCGCAAACGGGCTAGCGGCCGGGAACGGAGTCTCTCCCCGGCTGGAGTTCGGAGGGGCGGTGCAGCTCGTCGATGAACGTGCGGAGCAGTGCGTGCTGCTGCGGATTATTCGCCAACTGCACGAGGTCGGCGGCGGTGCTGGCCACTTTGATGTTGGTTTGCTGGCTGTAGGTGGCAAGCAGTTGGAACGCGGCGTCGGAGCGGATGCGCAGGGCCCCCATCAGGATTCCCTTCGCCTGTTCTATGGTGCTCCGCGTGCCGATGGCTCCCGCCACGGCTTCCCGGGACGCGCGCTCTGTCTCCCAGTGCATGGTGCTGGTGAGGTCGATGATGAACCCGTCAACAACCCGCAGGGTCCCGGCCTCCACCAGCGCCTCCCCCGCCGTCAGGACCCGGTGCTCGCGCAGGCGGGCGTCGATGAGGCGGTGGTAACTGCAGAAGTACCCTCCCGAGGCGCAGGCAGACGCAAAGATGTCCTGGCAGCGGTCCCTGTCCTCCGGGTGTTTGTGGGAGAGGAGCAGATCGAGCGTTGGAACGATCTCCCCGCGGCTGTATCCGTGAAGGGCGTAGAGCTCATCCGACCAGTCCAGCCGCTGCGTGGCAGCATCGTAGCGGAACGTGCCGGCGGCACACTCTGCCTCCCCGAGCGCACTCGAGTAGGTCCGGACCGTCTTCGGCATGTTCATCGGGGCAACTTCGGCGCCCTCTGCCAGCTCATCCCCGGGCACCGGCGGGATACCGAACGAAAGACGTCGCCAGCGAAAGGGGAGGAACGGAATCCTTGCAGGAAGGCCGCAATTCGGGCCGGACGGGCTGGACCCGCCGGACAGCTCCGCCCATCACCGCTGCCGGGCGATGTGCGGCCCGGCGTTCCGCGGGCGCTTCGGGCAACTCCCGCACGTGGCCCATGCCGGCGTATTCGCGAACGGCAGCGATACCTTCCACCGCGGCTGCCTTGCTCGGAAACGCCCGGGAAACTGCCATCACGGTCCCGTCCGGTGCAGTGAGCTGAAATCTGAAAGAAGCGTCTGAGTCGATGAAAAGTTCGAACATGCCAGCCATAAAGTCCTCCTGGATCCAAGGATCACCCAGTCCTCCCGCGACGCCATCGTCACAGGGGACAGTTGAAGTTCTCCGCACCGTAACCCCGCAGATGTCCCGGGGTTCGAATTGATGAATTTATGAAATTGTGAACTAGCCGAGGCGCTCTTGGCAAGCCTTGTCCGCGCCGAAGACGGGGCGGCGAGCAGCCCGGCCGCGGGGCGTGCCGACATGTTGCAGAGCACGGATTGGGTGATATCTCGAGACAGACCGTTCTGTCTCTATACTTGGAACCAGAAGACATTTATCGGCGCCGGAACCAGGAATTCAGCGGAAGGAATCCCATGACGGATGACATGCCAGAGGGTGTGATCCAGACGGAGGTGAAGGCTGAGCTGTTCAAATCCATGGGTCATCCCGCGCGAATCCTGATTCTGGAGATGATGGCTGACGGTCCGGTTGCAGTTAGCCGCCTGCGGGACGGGACGGGCCTTGAGGCATCGAACCTGTCCCAGCACCTGGGCATTCTCCGCCGCCAGCGCCTGGTCGTCCCGTCGCGGAAGGACGGCCGCCTCTTCTACGAACTCTCCTGCTCGGACGTGAGCGAGGTTCTCGACGCAGCGCGGGGCCTCCTTGGCACAGTCCTCCAGACCAGCGGAAATCCTCCGGCTGGCGGCTTCCAGACCGGCAATTTGCCGTCAGTGGCCCGGCGTGCCACCGCCGGCACCAGCAGCCGACGAGCGGCGGCTCTCTAGCCGCTGCGTGCCACCGCTAAGGCCAGCGCACTAGCCAGCGCCCGGGAACGGCGCCGGGGCGGAGCCTCGGAGGGACCGTGTCAGCGCGTCAGACCGGATTTGCCACGGCCGCCGTCGCTGGCGACCCGAAGAGCCACGCCGCGACGTCGCTCCGCAGGACCAGGTGCGGGCTTCCGGTCCCGCTGACGCTTCCCGCCGGCACGTAGTAACCCCGCCCGGATCCCGGCCCGCCCGCAGCGCGATCAAGCGCCTCAACGATCCGGCGGGTGAGGTGGCCGTGGGGCCCCGCAGCGTGGATTTCCTCGAGTTCATCCGCGGTAAGCCGTCCCAGTACAGCAGCAATATTGTCCACGATCGTTTCCCTTCCCGCACAGTTGCCGGTTCGGCCGGTCACCGGATCCGCCCAGTTGCTTGAAGTGCAAGGCTAGAGCACCGCGCTTAACGGCAGGTGAAATCCCGACGGCCAACAGCCTGCGGAAACGGGCGGGATCTCGACAGGCTCGATCAGCGGCCCCTCGGCGGCCTGCCCTAGTACAGAAAAATGTCGATCCATGCGCGGTTGTGGGCGTGGAGCAGCACCAGGAACAGCACGAAGTCGAAGAGCAGGTGGACACTGACGATGTAGGACAGCGACTTGGTGACCGTGAAGATGCGTGCCTGCAGGAGGGCGAACGGGTAGATGAACAGCGGCGCCCAGGACCGGAATCCCAGTTCCCACAGAAATGATGTGAACAGGACGGCCTGCAGCAGGTTGGCCTGCCAGTCGGGCAGGTGCCTCCGGAGCAGTGCGAACGTGGTGCAGATGAAAAACAGCTCGTCCCAAATGCCCAGGGCGTTGGTGCCCACGAAGAGGCGGGCAATGCCTTCGGGGTCATGCACGGCCGGCCAGTTCATGTAGACGCCGGTCCTGATCATGTACACGGGCAGCAGGGCGTAGCCCATCACCACCACGGCCGGCAGATACCATTTCTCGGCCCGGGTCCACTTCTTCCCGGTCCGGACCGGGAAGACCACCGAGTGCTCCCTGGTGACGAATCGTGAAACGGCGTAGGGGATCCCGACGGCCAGAATCATCGCGGATCCCATGACGAGCATGTGGGACGTGCTGACGTCCGTGGTGACCGGCACGGCGCTGATGGCGACGACTCCCGCAGCAATCAGCGCCAGGTCCCGGAGCAATATCCTGTCCAGCAAGGCGGCCAGGAGCAGCGAGGCCGCCAGCAGGGCGTATCCGGGAGCGCCCTGCTCCAGCCCGAACAGGAGGAAGCCGGACAGCGACAGCATCGCGGCCGGGATAATGCGCAGGGATGTCCCCCTGACAGTGCGCTGCACGGCCAGGGGCATGCTCACCGGTGCCTGAACTCCGGCTGGCGCTTCTCGGTGAAAGCTGCCATGCCTTCCTTCTGGTCCTCGGTGGCGAAGAGCGAATGGAACAGGCGGCGCTCGAACAGCACGCCCTGCGCCAGCCCGGTCTCGAAGGCCGCGTTGACTGCCTCCTTGGCCAGCATGGCCGCAGGCTTGGACTTGGACGCGATCACTTCGGCGGCCTTCAGGGCCTCCTCCACCGTGTCCCCGGCCGGCACCACCCTGGCCACCAGCCCGCAGCGCTCCGCCTCATCCGCGTCGATGAACCGGCCGGTCAGGATCATGTCCATGGCTTTGGCCTTTCCCACGGCTCGGGTGAGCCGCTGGGAGCCGCCCATCCCCGGAAGAACCCCCAGGTTGATTTCGGGCTGGCCGAACTTGGCGTTGTCTCCGGCGATGATGAAATCGCACATCATGGCCAGTTCGCAGCCCCCGCCCAGGGCAAAGCCGGACACGGCGGCGATCAGTGGAATACGAAGCCGGGTGAGGTCCTCCCACCCGCGGAACCAATCGGCGTCGTACATCTCCATGTAGCCCTGGGAGGCCATTTCCTTGATGTCGGCGCCGGCGGCGAACGCCTTGCCCGACCCCGCGATCACCACGGCGCCCACGCCCGGATCCGTGTCCATGGCCGTGACCGCGGCGACGAGCTCATCCAGGGTCGCCTTGTTGAGGGCGTTCAGTGCCTCGGGCCGGTTCAGGGTTACGAGGCCGACGCGCCCCCGGCGCTCCACCAGAATGTTCCCGTACTCGTGCGTCATCCGTGTTCCTCACGTGGTTGGTTGGTCCTGAATCCAAGACTACTTTCCGGACTTGTCCCGGATGTCGGTGATGATGCCGGAAAAGTCGCGCCCGGCGCCGCCCTCAGCGGCAAAGGCATCGTAAATTTCGGAGGCCAGCGGGCCCATCCGGGCTGCCACGCCTGTGCTCTGGACGGCATTTAGGGCCAGCTTCAGGTCCTTCGCCATCAGGGCCCCGGCGAATCCGGGCTGATAGTCCCGGTTGGCCGGACTGGTGGGCACAGGTCCCGGCACGGGGCAGTTGGTGGTCAGTGCCCAGCACTGGCCGGACGCCGCGGAGGCGACGTCGAACAGCGCCTGATGCGTCAGGCCCAGCTTCTCGCCCAGGACGAACGCCTCGCTCACGGCGATCATGGACACGCCCAGGATGAGGTTGTTGCAGATCTTCGCCGCCTGGCCCGCGCCGTGCTCCCCGCAGAGGACTGCGCGCTTGCCCATCACGTCCAGCATGGGGCGCACCGCCTCAAAGTCCTCCGGCAGTGCGCCCACCATGAACGTCAGGGTGCCGGCCTCCGCGCCGACAACGCCGCCGGAGACCGGCGCGTCCACGGAGCGATGCCCGGCGTCGAGGGCCAGCCTGGCCGCTTCCCTGGCCTCGTCCACGTTGATGGTGGAGCAGTCCAGGAACATGGTGTCCGGGCCGGCGGCGGCGAGCAGCCCGGGCCGGCCCTCCGCGCCGAGGTATGCGTCCAGCACATGCTGCCCGCTCGGGAACATGGTGAGCACCACGTCGGCCCCGGCGACGGCTTCGCTGGCGCTGGCGGCGACGGGTATGCCGTGCTCCCGGGCGGCTTCGACCGCCGCCGGCACGACGTCGTACCCGGTGACCGGATAACCAGCCTTGACCAAGTTGACGACCATGGGTCCGCCCATGTGGCCCAGCCCGAGGAAGGCGATGTGTTCCTTCCTGGCCGCGGAATCGTCTGCGGCTACGTCCGGCGTTGCATCCTCAGGCATGACCCGTCTCCTTCTCCAAAAGAACCAGCTCCCTGTCCCCCAACGGCGCAAAGTACCTCTCGACGTCGTCCGCGCGCACTTCCGAGAGCGTGGCCGGCCGCCAGTTCGGGTTGCGGTCCTTGTCCACCACCTGCGCACGGATTCCCTCACGGAAATCCGGGCCGGCCAGGCAGTGCAGACCCACGCGGTACTCCTGGGCGAGCGTTTCGTCGAGGCTCAGCCCCCTGACCCGGCGCAGCGATTCCAGAGCCACCTTGACGGCCGTGGGCGATTTCGCCTCAATGGTGTCCGCAGCCTCCGCGGCCTCGCCGCCCGCCGCTCGCAGCCGGCGGACGATCTCCTCGGCGTCATCCGCGGCGTAGCAGGCGTCGATCCAGTCCCGCTGCGCCTCCAGCCCCGAGGCGGGAGCCGGGCCGGAAAAGCGCCCGACGGCGGCTTCCGCGGTTTCGGTTTCCAGCGCCGCCGCAAGGTCGGCGAGCCGTTGGGACGGAACGAAGTGGTCCGCGAGCCCCAGGAACACCGCATCGGCGCCGCTCAGGTGCGCCCCCGTCAGTGCAGCATGGGTGCCCGACTCCCCCGGCGAGCGGGAGAGCAGCAGAGTGCCGCCGACGTCGGGGACGAATCCGATGGTGGTCTCGGGCATGCCCATCCGGGTGCGTTCGGTGACGATGCGGACGGAACCGTGGGCCGAGATGCCCACACCGCCGCCCAGCACCAGCCCGTCCATGAACGCCACGTAAGGCTTCGGGTAGCGCGCAATGAGCGAATTAAGCCGGTATTCGGCCTCCCAGAATCCGGCCGTTTCGTCCCCGCCCGCGAGCATGTCCCGGTAAATCGCCACGATGTCGCCGCCCGCACACAGTCCGCGCTCACCGGAACCCTGCACCAGGACGGCCGCCACGGCGTCGTCGTCCGCCCACGCGGACAGCTGATCGAGCATTACCGATACCATCCCGGCGGTGAGCGCGTTGACGGCCTTGGGCCGGTTCAACGTCACCACGCCGAGGTGGCCGCGCCGCTCGAACAGCACTTCTTCGGGTGTTGCTTCCTCGGGAACTGCGTCTGCGGGGCTGGCGTCGGGGGATGTTCCGGTCATCAGCTTCCTTCCGGCATGATGAAGCTGGCGCCCTGGCGGATGCCCGACGGCCAGCGGGTGGTCACTGTCTTGGTCTTGGTGTAGAAGCGGAAGGCGTCCGCGCCGTGCTGGTTGAGGTCCCCGAAGCCGGAGGCCTTCCAGCCGCCGAAGGTGTAATAGGCGATGGGCACCGGAATCGGAACGTTGATTCCCACCATGCCCACCTGCACCCGGCTGGCGAAGTCGCGTGCGGCATCGCCGTCGCGCGTGAAGATGGCCACGCCGTTGCCGAACTCGTGCTCGCTGCAGAGCCGCAGGGCTTCGTCGTAGTCGGAAGCCCGGAGGACACTCAGGACGGGGCCGAAGATCTCCTCTTTGTAGATCTTCATGTCCTTGGTGACGTTGTCGAAGAGCGTGGGGCCGACCCAGAAGCCGCCCTCGTACCCGTCCACGGTGAGGCCGCGGCCGTCAGTCACGAGGGTGGCGCCGTCGTCCACGCCGGACTGGATATACCCCTCGATCCGCTCCTTCGCGGCGGCCGCCACGACGGGCCCGAAGTCGGAGTCCTTGTCCAGGCTATGGCCTACCTTAAGTCCCTTGATCCGTTCCCGGAGCCGTGAGACAAGCCTGTCCGCGGTGTCCTCCCCCACCGGAACAGCCACCGAGATGGCCATGCAGCGTTCGCCGGCGGAGCCGTAGCCGGCCCCGATCAGGGCGTCCGCGGCCATGTCGAGATCGGCGTCCGGCATGATCACCATGTGGTTTTTGGCGCCGCCGAAGCACTGCGCCCGCTTGCCGTGGGCAGCCGCCGTGGCGTAGATGTACTGGGCGATGGGCGTGGACCCCACAAAGCCGATTGCCTTGACGCGGGGATCCTCAAGCAGCGCATCCACGGCTTCCTTGTCCCCGTTGACCACGTTGAACACGCCGTCCGGCACGCCCGCCTCGGTGAAGAGCTCGGCCAGGCGCAGGGGCACGGAGGGATCCCGTTCGGAGGGCTTAAGGATGAAGGCGTTGCCCGCGGCCAGTGCGGGGCCGGACTTCCAGAGCGGGATCATGGCCGGGAAGTTGAACGGCGTGATGCCCGCCACCACGCCCAGCGGCTGGCGCATGGAATGAACGTCAATGCCGGAACCGGCGTCGTCCGAGAACTCGCCCTTCAGCAGGTGCGGGGCGCCGGCGGCGAACTCCACCACCTCGATGCCGCGCTGGATGTCCCCCTTGGCGTCCGGAACCGTCTTGCCGTGCTCAGAGGAGAGAAGCCGGGCCAGCTCGTCCAGGTTCTCGTTCACCAGGTCCACGAACTTGAGCAGGATGCGCCCGCGGCGCTGCGGGTTCATGGCACCCCACTCCAGCTGGGCCTTTTCCGCGCTGGAGATAATGTTGCGGACTTCCTCCGCACTGGCCAGCGGGAGTTTTGCCTGGACCTCGCCGGTGCAGGGGTCATAGACGTCGCTGAACCTTCCGGAGGTGCCCTCCATCCTCCGGCCGTCAACGTAGTGGGACAGTTCGCGCACCATGGTGGAATGCTCCTTTGCATGTGACCCGGGTCATCTTGGAGCTGAATATACTCGGACTTCCTACTAAATTCCAGAGTCCGGGGATCCGGGCCGGCAGCCCCACCCCGGCCGCCCACCATCCACCCGCGGCCCAAGTTGGGTAAGTTAGGAACTGTGAAGATTGCTACCTGGAATGTGAACTCGCTCCGTGCCCGCGCCGACCGTGTGGAGGCCTGGCTGCAGCGCAGTGACTGCGACGTGCTCGCCATCCAGGAAACGAAGTGCAAGGACGACAACTTTCCATGGGAGTTGTTCGAGCGGATGGGCTACGAGGTGGCGCATTACGGCGTCAGCCAGTGGAACGGCGTGGCCATCGCCTCCCGGGTGGGGCTCGACGACGTGGAACGCGCCTTTGTGGACCAGCCGGTGTTCGGCAAGGCGGGCAAGGACCCCATCCAAGAGGCCCGCGCCATGTCTGCCATGTGCGGCGGCGTCCGGGTCTGGAGCCTGTATGTCCCCAACGGCCGCTCGCTCGACGACGAACACATGCCCTACAAGCTCGAGTGGCTCGAGTCCCTGAAGAACCACGCCGCCGGCTGGGTCACCGAAAACCCCGAGGCGCAGATTGCCCTGATGGGCGACTGGAACATCGCGCCGCAGGACGGCGACGTCTGGGACATCGACTTCTTCCGTGCCAATGCCATGACGCACGTGAGTGAACCCGAACGCTCCGCGTTCCACGCTTTCGAGGCCGCCGGCTATTCCGACGTCGTGCGGCCGCACACTCCCGGCCCCGGCGTCTACACCTACTGGGACTACACGCAGCTGCGCTTCCCGAAGAAGGAAGGCATGCGGATCGACTTCGTCCTGGCCTCCCCTGCCCTTGCGGCCCGTGTCACCGGAGCCTCGATCGACCGCGAGGAACGTAAGGGCAAGGGCGCCTCGGACCACGCGCCCGTGATCGTGGAACTGGCCGACTGATGGGGACTGAACGCCGATGACAGGCAGGCACTCATGACGGGAAGCCTTTACCGGGGGCAGGCCGGGCTGCCGTTCTCGTCCACGCTCCGGGTCTATGAACCGCTGGAGGCTTTCCCGGAGGACCAGCGGGCTGCCCTCAAAGCCGCCGGGAAGCGGGCAGTTTCCCGGGCCGCCGTCGAAAACGCCGAGCTGCTGGCCTCGCTGGGACGGATCACGCGGCCCGGCGGAGATCCGTTCCCCACAGGGCGTACCGATCTGGTGCGCGTCACCCGGGCACCGGGCATTTCCACCGGCGGCGACGCCGCGAAAGAGTCCGGCGCGGAAACCTCCGACGGCGCCGCCCTGCTGTATTGCCCCAGCCAGCTTGTGCTGCGGGCCGGCCTGGCCGCCAACGCGCTCATGGAAGGAATCCACGGCCCCCTTGCCGAATTGCTGATTCCAGAGGAGCAGCGGGACCGGCACCAGGAGCGGATCGACCAGGTCAACGCCCGCGACGGCATTACCCGCGTGCACACCCGGGCTTCCACGTGGGGAATCCCCTTCAGCTGGTTCTCGCTGTTCCTGGAGTCCGACCCGCAGGACGTGGTGGAGGCCGGCGGCAGGATTCTCACCGTCCGCGTGTGGGCGACCATATCCGAGGCCCTGGACCGGGTGCGCTACGCGGTGGCAAACCTGGCCTTGGCGGCGCCCGACCTGGACATGCTGGATGACCTGACCCAGCTCACGGAATGGCTGGAGCTGTTCCATGCGGATTCCATGGTGGAACTCGACTACGGAGCCGTGGCGGACAAGGTCTACCCGGACGACTCCCCCATGGACGTACGGCTTGGGATCGAGTGCCTCGCCGAGGGCGACATGACCGGCGCGGCCGCCGCCTACCGCAGGCTCGCCTCGCGCTGGATCCCCATCCGCCAGCTGGCCCGCGCTTCCTGACCAGGCGCTCCGCTTCCCGCCTGTCACTGGCCGCGCCAATTTGCCGCGGGGTAATTGTCGCGGGCTAATTCCCGCGGGCTAATTGCCGCCCGCTAGGCGCGCGGGGGCGCCGTCGTTCGCCTGACGATGAGCGTGTGGGGCGCGACGGCGGAGCGCACGGAGCCGGTCATCCCCACCAGCTCGTCCAGCAGCATTTTGGTGGCCAGTTCGGCCTGCTCGTCGGGCCGCTGCCCCACGGTGGTCAGGCCCACGGCGTCGGAGAAGTCGTGGTCGTCGATCCCTATCACGGACAGGTCCTCGGGAATTCGGACGCCCACGCGGTGCGCTTCGAAGATGACCCCCATGGCCATTTCGTCGGAGGCACAGAAGATGGCGGTCGGCTTGGTTCCCGGCTGGCCCCACAGCCGCCGGAACGCCTCCTGGCCGCTGCGGACGGTGAAATCGCCCCACTCGTCCCACTCCGGACGGACCTCAAGTCCCGCCGCAGTCATCACGTCCTGGAACGCCAGGATGCGGACGCGCGGAACGTCGAAGTTTAGGTCGGTTTCGTCGTCCCCGTGGAGCAGCGCAATATCGCGGTGGCCGAGGTCGATCAGGTGCTTGACGGCGGTGGAAGCGGCGGCGTAGTCGTCGATGCCGATGTAGGCGCATTCCTCTACGTGCCCGCCCACCACCACCAGGGGGATCTCGATCTTCTGCAGGTGTTCGAGTTCCTCGTGCGTGAGTGCCATACACAGGACCAGCAGCGCGTCGATCTGCTTGTAGACCATGGTTTTGCTGAAGAGCCGCTCTCGGTGGCTGCCGTGGCCCCCCAGGTTAAACAGGGACAGGTTGTACTGCCGCGCGTGCAGTTCGCGGTCCGCGCCCTCGATGGCTTTGGAGAAGAACCAGCGGCTCACAAAGGGCGCCAGCACGCCGATGGTCTTGGTGCGGCCGGTGGCCAGGCCAGACGCCGACGACGACGCCACGTACCCGAGGGCACCGGCCACTTCGAGAATTTTTTCCCGGGTGGCCGGTGAAACCCTCGGCAGGCCGCGCACGGCCCGGGACACGGTGGCCGTGGACACTCCGGCCGCCGCTGCCACGTCCTCGATGCTGACTCCCGAGTGGCCGCCGCGCTGTGCCCTGTCAGTTGTGCGCGCCACGGTGTCCCCTCAAAGCCCCTGTACAGTTTTCCGCCATGTCGTTCTCCCGGCGGCAAGCAATCATTTTAGTCTGGCCGGCGCTTAGCTGCGGCGCGTGGCCGTGCGTGCGGGAAGGCGCCTGCGCAGCCTGATCATCCCGTACAGCGCCAGCAGCGTGGCCAGCAGGCCCAGCGCCCAGCCGAGTGCCGGCTGGGCGGTGACCTCCATCCATACCGTGACGACGAGCAGCACCACTGCCCAGAAACCGAGGAATCCGATGATGATGTCGAAGTCCTCGCCGGAGCGGACCCGCCTGTGGCCGATCCCGGCTGCCGGCTTCCCGCCACGCGGCGCTGCTCCGTCGGTCACTTGACTGCGCCTGCCGTCAGGCCGGCCACGATCTTGCGCTGGAACACCAGCACCAGAATGACGAGCGGAATGGTGACGATGGTGCCCGCCGCCATGATGGCTGTGTACGGAATCTGGTTAGGCTGCGCCCCGGCGAAGTTGGCGATGGCCACCGTCACCGGCTGGGTCGCATCGCTGGACAGCTGGCTGGCGATCAGGAATTCATTCCAGGAGGAAATGAACGCCAGGATCGCAGTGGTGAAGATGGCCGGAGCCGCCAGCGGCATGATCACCTTCCGGAACGCCTGGCCCTGCGTGCAACCGTCCACACGGGCCGACTCCTCCAGCTCCCACGGCATTTCGCGGAAGAAGGAGGTCATGGTGTAAACGGTCAGCGGCAGGACAAACGAGATGTTCGGGATGATCAGCGCCTGGTAGGTGCCCATCCAGCCGATGTTGGTGAACAGCTGGAACAGCGGGGTGATCAGGGCAACGCCGGGGAACATGGAAGCACCCAGGATGAAGCCAAGCACCAAATACTTGAACTTGAAGTTCAGCCGGGCCAGTGCGTAGGCGGCGAACACGCCGATGACCAGTGACACCAAGGTGACAACTCCGCCAATGAACACGCTGTTGAGCAGTGCTTGGCCGAAACGGTTACCAAACGATGTGTCGAACGCGGTATTGAAATTGTCCAGCGTGATGTGCGTGGGCAGGATGGAGGTGTCGTAGGTGAAGCCGACGTCGCGGAAGGCGGTCACCACCATCCAGTACGCCGGGGCGAGGCACCAGATCAGGACGACTGCCGCGCTGATGTAAGTGCGGCCCTGCGCCCATTTCTCCCGGTTCTGGGATGCCTTCCTGCCCCTGTCCTGCTGCGCGCGCAGTTCGGTTGTCGCGGCGGTCATTTCTTCCCCTTACCGGTGGCGCCGCTTTGCTCCACAACGTTCGCTCCGAGGAAGCGGACAAAAATGAAAGCGACAAGAAAGATGATGATGAAGGTGATGGTCGACAACGCCGCGGCGGAGTTGAAGCCTTGCCTGATCTGGTTGATCACCAGGATCGACAGCGTGGTGGTGTTGTTGGCACCGCCCGTGAGGATGTAGGGCAGGTCGAACATGCGGAGCGCGTCAAGCGTGCGGAACAGGATGGCCACCATGAGCGCCGGCTTGACCAGCGGCAGGGTAATCATCCGGAACCGCTGCCAGGCCGTGGCGCCGTCCACCTTGGCCGCCTCGTAGACCTCGGCCGGAATCATCTGCAGGCCGGCGAGGATGAGCAGCGCCATGAATGGCGTTGTCTTCCAGACGTCGGCGATGATCACTGCCCACTTCGCCGGCCACTCGCTGCCGGTCCACAGGATAGTGGTGTTGAACAGTTTGTTGGCGATGCCTTCGAAAGCGAAGATGAAGAACCAGAGCTTGGCCGTCACGGCCGTGGGGATGGCCCACGGCACAAGGACTGCCGCGCGGACCAGGCTGCGGCCCTTGAAGGTCCGGGCCATGATCATGGCCATCCAGAAGCCCAGGACCGTCTCGAGCGTAACGGTGACCACCGTGAAGAAGAACGTGGTGGCGGTGGCCGACCAGAACTGGGCGCCCAGGGTTCCCGGAGGGCAGGCGACGGTTCCGCCGGCCGGGGCAGCGCACTGCTGCGCCAGCCAATTCACGTAGTTCTGGACACCCGCAGGGCCGCCGGCGGTGAAGAGGCCGGTGGCCGGGTCGAGCCCGGCGTCCTTTTGGAAGGACATCACGATGGCGCTGATGATCGGGTAAACGATCACAATGCCCAACGCGATGATGGTGGGGGCAAGGAGCCAAGAGGCCCACCTGCCCTGGCTCAGGATCTTGTTGTCCTCACCAACACCCTTGGGCCCGTGGTGAATCGGGGTACCGCCCGACGCCGGTGCCTTGACCGGCGTCGGGCCTACTTCGGTTGCCATGGCAGACCTACGATCCTGCACCGGCGGACTCGATGGACTTCTGCATGTCAGACAGTGCAGTGTCCACGGGCTTCTCGCCCTTGATGGCTGAGTACGCGTTCTCCTGGATGGCCTTGGTTACCGCCGGGTAGAACGGGCTGACCGGGCGGGGAATGGCGTTCTCAATGGACGTCTTCAGGACCGGCAGGTACGGAAGCTTCGCCACAAGGTCCTTGTCCGTGTAAAGCGCTCCCAGCACGGGGGCCAGCGAACCCTGGGTTGCGTAGAACTTCTCGGATTCTTCCGAGGTCATGAACTTCACGAAGTCCAGGGCAGTGGCCTTGTTCTTGGAGTAGACGCTGACAGCCAGGTTGTGTCCGCCCAGCGAGGAGGCGCCGGGGCCGCTCGCGCCGGGGATCGGAGCGATGCCGAGCTTGTCCTTCACTGCGGACGAACCCTCAGTAGTTGCCAGGTTGTAGACGTACGGCCAGTTGCGCAGGAAGAGCAGCTTGCCGCTCTGGAACGCCTGCCGGCTCAGTTCCTCCTGGAAGGTGATGCCTTCCTTGGGGATGTTGCCGTCGGCGTATGCCTTGGCGAGGTTTTCCAGGCCGGCCTTGGCCTCGGGGGTGTTCAGGCTGGGCTTGCCGTCCTTGTCCAGGACCGATCCGCCGGCGGAGTTGATGGCCTCGGACGCGTTGACCGTGAGGCCCTCATACTTGCTGAACTGGCCGGCGTAGCAGCCGATGTTGTTTTTCTTGGCGATGGAGCACATGCTCATCATCTCGTCCCAGGTCTTGGGCGGGGTGGGCACCAGGTCCTTGCGGTAGTACAGCAGGGCGCCGTCGGAGGTCTGCGGCGCGGCGTACAGCGTCCCCTTGTACGTGCCGCTGTCAACGGTGGGCTTCAGCATGGCGCTTGTGTCAATTGCCATCTTGTCCTTGAGCGGCTGCAGCCAGCCCTTGGCGGCGAACTCGGCCGTCCAAACCACGTCAACATCCACGACGTCGTAACCGGCATCCTTGGCCTGGAAGTGCTGCACGATGTCATCATGCTGCTGGTCGGCCTGGTCCGTCTGTTCCTTGAAGGTGACCTTCTCGTTCGGGTGCGCAGCGTTCCACTTGGCCACCAGCGGCCGGACCACGTTGCTGTTGTCCTTGCCCTGGACGTAGGTAATTGGTCCACGCCCATCAAGGCCGGCAGCAGCGTCGCCGCCGCCAGCCTGGGTACCGCCGCCTCCGCCGCCGCCACCACAGGCGGAAAGCGTCAGGGCGAGAATACCGGCAGTAGCTACCGGGAGTAAGAACTTCGGGGTTTTCATTGGCTGGAGACTCCTCGCTGAGTGACAAGAAAAAAGACATAGTGCGGTTGATGTGGTGACCATCACACTAGTAACGTTGCGCTGGGAAATGCAAGCGTTTACACCTAATTGTTACCGGAGAGGCAACTATGACCCACCGCCCTACTGCAACGCCCGGTTCCGACATCACGGCGTGGTGGGCCAGCGCCGTCGTCTATCAGATCTACCCCCGGTCATTCGCCGACGCCAACGGGGACGGAATGGGCGATCTCCTGGGTGTGACGGCGCGATTGCCGTACCTTCAGAAGCTCGGTGTGGACGCGATCTGGCTGTCGCCGTTCTACAAATCCCCCCAGGCGGATGCCGGCTACGACGTCGCCGATTACCGCCAGGTGGACCCCATGTTTGGCAGGCTGGAGGACTTCGACGGCATGTTGCGCCAAGCTCACAGCCTGGGCCTGAAGGTCATCGTGGACCTGGTACCGAACCACACTTCTGATGAACACGCCTGGTTCCAGGAGGCGCTGGCTGCGGCGCCCGGCTCGGCCGCGCGGGAGCGCTACATGTTCAGGCCGGGGAAGGACCAGGTGGCGGGTTCCGGCGACGGAAACCTGGCGCCAAACAACTGGAAATCCATCTTCGGCGGCCCGGCCTGGACCCGGACCACAAATCCAGACGGATCTCCCGGCGACTGGTACCTGCACCTCTTCGATACCAAGCAGCCCGACCTGAACTGGGAGAACCCGGAAGTCCAGGAGGAGATGCGCTCGGTGCTGCGGTTCTGGCTGGACCGCGGGGTCGACGGCTTCCGCGTGGACGTGGCCCATGGCATGGTCAAGGAGGCCGGGCTTCCGGACTGGGACGGCGTTGCCGCCATGGTGGAGGGCTCGGCCGACGCCGGGCACCGGCCGGATGCGCCCGGCGCGCACAGCGAAGCGGTGGAGCCGCACACGGCCCACCATTCCCGGGATCGGCCCGGCGAAGACCAGTCTGCAGACGACGCCGGGCACCAGCCGGTGTCACCGCTGTACCCGCCGTCGCCCTTCTTTGACCAGGACGGCGTGCATGAGATCTACCGCGACTGGAACCGGGTGCTGGCCGGGTACGACGGTGACCGGATGCTGGTGGCCGAGGCCTGGGTGGAACCCGCGGAACGCCTTGCGCGGTACATCCGCAAGGACGAGATGCAGCAGGCCTTCAACTTCGATTTCCTGCTGGCCGGCTGGGACGCCCAGAGGATGGCGGTGGCCATCGAAGACTCCTTGGAAGCGGCCGCATCGGTGGCTGCCCCGTCAACCTGGGTCCTGAGCAACCACGACACCGTGCGCCACACCACCCGCTTCGGCCTGGCCGACCCCACCACGTTCCCGAAGGGCATTGCGGCGGAGGACGAGCAGCCGGACGCCGGCCTGGGCCTGGCCCGCGCCCGGGCAGCCACTCTGGTGTCCCTGGCGCTTCCGGGTTCGGCCTACGTGTACCAGGGCGAGGAGCTCGGCCTTCCGGAGCACACCACGCTGCCGGCTGAGGCCCGCCAGGACCCGACGTTCTTCCGCACCAACGGCATTGAGCGCGGGCGCGACGGGTGCCGGGTGCCGCTGCCGTGGAAGTCCGGCGAGCCCGGCTACGGTTTCGCCGATGGCTACACAGCCGGCGCTGCGTCCGACGGCGTTGCGTCCGACGGCGGATCTGGTCACCGCCCGCCTGCGGCTCCGTGGCTGCCGCAGCCCGACTCGTTCGGGGAACTGGCCGCTGACCGGCAGGACGGCGTCGAGGGTTCAACGCTGGAGCTGTACCGCTCGGCGTTGTCGCTGCGCAAGGGCCACGGCCTGGGGTCGGGCACCTTCTGCTGGGCCGACATGCACGATCCCGAAACAGGCGTCCTGGCCTTCCAGAACCGTGACATCCTGGTGATCGCCAACATGGGCACGGAGCCGACTCCCGTGCCGGACGGTTACCGGGTGGAACTTTCGAGTGCCGCAGAGGCCGGCGCCGGCGGACCGGCCGCCGTCGAACCGGTCCACGGCGAACCGGCCGTTGTCGGGGCAGGTGCCGGACGGCTGGCCTCGCGCCCGGCAGCTGCGGAGACTGGAGTCCCGGCATCCGGGGTACCAGCAGGCGGAACCCTCGACGCTGCCGTCATTGCCCCCAACACTGCCGCGTACCTCGTGGCCGGGTAGCCCCGCGCTCCGCGCCTTAACTCTTAACTAAAGAGCGCTGCGTCCCGAAAGGAACGCAGCGCTCTGCGGTGCACCGGCGGAACGGCACTCAGGCGGGACGGCACTCAGCGGAACGGAGTACGCGCCTCGCCGAAGGTGAGCCCGCAGGAGCCGGCAATTCGAGCCTGGCTACTTGCCGCCCTTGAAGAAGCCGGCGATCCGGGCTCCGAGGCCCTTGACGTTCTCGGCAACGTCTCCCGCGATTTCCTTGGCGTTCCCTGCCACGTCACCGGCGAGTTCCTTGGCGTTGTCCGCAACATCTCCGGAGAGGAATTCCTTGACGTTTTCCGTGGCCTGACCGGCAAATTCCTTCGCGTGGCCGGCCGCTTCACCGGCAAATTCCTTGGCGTGCCCAACCGCGTTTTCGAGTCCGTCCTTGGCAGCCTGGTTTCCTGTTACTTCATCGCTCACAGTGTTCTCCTTGTTGACGGGCTTCGCCGGGTTTTTGGCCCGGTCAGGGCAATGGCGTCTGCAGGGCAGCCGCCAGCCTTCTCTTTCAACCTATGGCCTTGAAGATCCCCGGGCCAAAACCGTCCGCGGCCCCGGACGCACCAGGGCACAGTGACGTCACAATCAGGAAACCTCAATTCAGCGGACGCGCTCCGCACGGCTGAACCGGGCGCGCGCGCCCGCGGCGATGTACACCAGCACCGGCGTGCGCTGGCCCACCACGGCTTCCAGTGCGGCCACCAGCGCCGAGGTGTCCGCGGCGAGGACCTGCGGCGGAACTCCCGGCCTGGGGTGCAGTCGGATCTTTAGGGCGGGCTGCCCGCGGACCTCGTACGTGGCAACCGTGGCACCGGCCAGGTCAGGGCGTTCGGCCAGCGCATTCCTCAGCGCCTGTTCGGCCACTCCGCTTCCGATCCGTATGTCACCGGGAACCCCGCCGGGATCCTCGGCAGCCAGCAGGAGGTCTGTCCGGCCCTTTCCCTGCTGCGCGACCCAGGCCACCATGAGGCCGATCAGCACAACAAGGACCAGGGCCAGGACGATCCAAAGCCAGCTTTCCGACCGGCCCGGGAACCGCGTGCTCTCGAACATCTGGTTGGCGACGTTCCACACGCCCCGCGACCAGGACTGCCACCACGTCCCCACAGCGGGAACAGCGGCCAGCAGCATGAGCAGGATACCCACTGCCAGCAACTTGAATCCAAGGATCCCGATGAGGATCCTGTTGAGGGTCCTAGGCGTGCTATTCATGCGCCTATCACCCCGGACGTCGCGAGGTTGATCCGCACCTGGGGCATGGGGGTCGGGGCCATGGAGTGCAGTTCGTCCTCGACCGCCTCACGGATTGCGTTCTCGCTGACCGGCACGCCGGACGTGGGGCGGACATTCACCACTGCCTGACGCTGGGACACCACCACCATGACCTGTTCCTGGGTGACATTCGCCGCCAGGCGAGCCCGGCGGGCAAGGGCTGAGGCGATGACTTCGTCATCAACCACCACGGCTACTCGCGGATCGTCAAGTAAGTGACGGGCCCGGCGGCCCGGCAGGACGGCACTGAGGAAGAAAAAGAGCCCCGCGGCTGCGGTCACGGCTCCCGTGACTCCCAAGAGGAGCGGAGGCACTCCGCCCGGCAGCGCCACGATCCGTTCCGCCGCCGTCTGGGGATCGATAAGCCAAGGCGGCTGGCCGATGGCGCGCACGGCGGACTCGAGCAGGGCATAAAGGCAGAGGAGAACGACCAGGGCCGCGGCGACCCCTGCTGCTGCCGCACGGGAGGAATGCGTCTCCCGGCGCAGAACCCGGTTCATGTCCACCGGGGCGGCATGCGCCGGGCCGGCCGCACCCTCCCCGGGCGCGTCGCCTGCCTCGTTCTGCTGTTCAGTGACGGAACTCAACGAACCCGGCCCCTCTCCGTGACGTGTGCCCCGCTGATGCGGATGTCCACCCTGCTCAACCGTGCACCGCTGAGTTCCGTGACCTTGGTGAGGATGTCGGACTTGGCGGCGACCGCTCGCTCCCAGATGGATCCGCCGAACACAGAGACACGTTCCGGATCGCGGAGAACGGCCGTCAGGCCGGGGATCTTGATAGGCGTGACGAGGGATAAAGCCAGCAGGCCGTCGTCGTCCGACCACTCCGCACGGACGTCGTGGGCCGGCACGCCCAGGGACTCTGCGGCTGCGGCCTTGGCCAGGCTGGTGAGGGCCTGGGTGCTGATCCGGTTATGCCCGCTGTACGGCGGGCTCGGCATGGCTGCTTCGGCTGCCCCGCTCATGATGAGGAGCGCCGGCCGCTGAGGGCGTCCATGACGCTGCGCAGGTCCAGTTTCCCTTCTGCGGCGCGGCCCAGGAGGGCACCTATGCCCATGAACAGCAGGGAGATCAGGAATCCCCACAGGCCAAACTGGAAGGACATGAACGCCACGAACGCACCGATTGCGATGCCTACGACCGTCAGGCTCACAGGACCGACTCCCTTTCAGTCACAGCCGCAGCCCCCACGGGTTTCGGCGGCGGAGCTATATAAACGTCATTGATTTCGACGTTCACCTCAATGACCTGCAGGCCAACGAGTTTTTCGACCGCCGAATAGACAGCCGCCCGGACTTGGTTGGCCAGGGAATGCAGCGGCGTCCCGTAGGCCGCCACCAGCGTGATATCGACAGCGACCTGGGTCTCGCCGACCTCGGCATGCACACCTGCGGCATGGTCGGAGCTACCCACGGCGTCGCGGATGGCACCCAGCGCCCGTGAAGAGCCCGTTCCAAGGGAATACACCCCCGGCACGGCGCGGGCCGCAATTCCCGCCACCTTGGCCACTGCCGTCTCAGAGATGATGGTGCGGCCGCTGGCCGCGGACTGGCCCGGGGCCGCCTCCGCGCGGACTCCGGCGGAGGGTTGTGGGTTCTGGTATTCCATCAGGCGCTCCCCTTCTGTTGAACACAACCCTATCCCTTAGGTCCGACAACGTCAGGGGCGCAGCGCACCGGATTCGCCTGCGGTTCCAGAAGCCTCCGCCGGCGGTTTACGAACAGTTGGCGGCCAGCCACTTCGTCACCGGGGCCATGGCGTTCTGGAACTGGCCGCTGGAATACACGGTCTGGTCCTTCAGCCCCGCCACGGCGACTTCATTAAGCTTCGCAAAGTCGGCCTTCAGCGCATCCGGAACGCGCTCCGCCGTTTCACTGAGTTCGGCCTTCTTCTGCTCCAGTTCCGCGGTCTTTCCCTGGGCGGCCGACATCGGCAACAGCGAGGCTCCGGTGGCCTGCTCGGAGATGGTCGTGCACGCCTCAGCAGCGGAGGCGTAGCCTCCGAATGGGCCGGACGACGCACTGGCCGTCGCCGAGGGGCTGCCGCTTGACGAAGCGGGGGTGCTGGGAGAGGCGGACGACGGCGCGCTGCCGGCCGTCGGAGCGGAGCAGGCAGTGAGTGCCGCAACGGCGAAGAGGGCGGCGGCGGTCAGCGGGCGTGCAAGGTTTTTCACAATTCACATTCCTGGATCGGTTGCGCCGCCGGCTTCGGCGGCCTGTCTGGCCGGCGCAGCGCGCCGGCAGTGTCCCCCGGCGTGCGAGTCTAGCCCGGGCCGTAGCCCGCTTACCAAGTTGACTTTGCGCCTGGTCCTTGCAGCCCTCCCCTTATATAAGGGAACGAACACGGCAATTTGGGCAGCATTCAGGAACCGGACAATCGGAAGATCACAGTGTTAACGCGGGGAGGCGCCCGGATGTGCTCCGGGCGCCTCCGCAGACGTGATGCTGTGATGCTGTCTTACTTGTACTGTCCGGCGCCGCCAACCTTGAGGTTGGTGGGCAGGTAACCGAACGGGCCAAGGCCGTTCTGGCCGAAGCTGCGGTCAACCTTGGACACGCCGTCCCGGAAGTTGATCTTCACGGTGGGCGACAGGGAGCCGCCGCGGACGCCGTTGACGTTGTCGATGAAGGACTGGACCAGTCCGCCAGGCTGCACGTAGTGCGAGTAGGCCTGGAACTGGCGGCCGTTCTGGTTCGGCGTCGGGGCTTCCGGGGATTCGGACGGAAGGTTCAGGTCCGTCGGGGATCCGAGGGCCAGGCCGCTGTTGTTCATCGGCTGGTAGTCCGAGCGCACGCCGTTGCCCACGAAACCGTACACGCCGTCGGGGCCGCGCATGCCCGCTGCGTAGGTGAACTGGTGGCTGATGGTGAACAGGTAGTACTTGTTCTTGCCGCCCTCGTTCTGGATGAAGATCTGCGGGCGCTCAGTCTGGTCGTTGACGCAGTTGGCGGACAGGACCGGCGGAAGGAACTTCCACTTGGTCAGGTCCTTGTTCTCGGCCACTGCCAGGCCGACGTTTGCGGTCTGGTAGTAGGCACCCTTGCTGTTGACCTCGTCGAGCTTCTCGGCGTTGGGGTCGCCCTTGGCGTAACCCAGGTCCTCGTTCTTGCAGCGGTAATCGCCGCGGTTGCCGCCGGTGTTGCCTTCGAAGACCATGAACGTCTTGCCCGGGTGGGCCGGGTCAGCAAACGTGTACGGATCGCGGAACGCGAAGCCGGGGTTCTGGGCCTTGTTCTGGTACATCTTGCCGTCCGGTTCGAGCAGCTTGGTGTGCTTGAAGCCGTCGAAGGTGACGCCGTTCTTGTCGGCGTGGATGTTGCCCAGAGCCTTGGCGATGGCTGCGTCGGGGGCGATTCCGCCGCCGCCCGCGTTGCGCTCCTTGACGTCGTAGAACGTGGTGGCCGTGTAGAACACGTTCACCTTGCCGCCCTTCATGAGCCGGGTTGAACCGGACCACTCAGTGTTGCCGATGGAAGAGCCGTCCACGAACACGTGTCCGCCGTAGTTCCATTTGTCCTTGGCCGGATCTGCGTTGGTCTTGCGGAAGAAGTAACCGATGCGGGCGTTCCAGTGACGCTGGTCGAAGCCGTAGCCGGCGTGCCGGTCGGCGACGAGCGAGAAGATCACGTCGTAACCCTTGTAGCTGATCTGGTTGGCGTTCTCATCGGTCAGGGACCAGGTGTCCCAGACCCACACGTCGTTGTTCATGGCGGGGAAATCCTCAGGGATCTCCGGCATGGTGACATCCGGGCTCATGGAGTTCTTGCCAGGCGTGACGGTGGAGTCGCTCTGGGCCATGACCTGTTTGGCATCGGCACGGGTCCACTTGGAGGTGAAGTCGGCCGCCGGATCGTGAGCCAGCTGCGTGTGCTTGGTCGGCAGGGGGAAGCCCGGGGTGGGGGCGGGCATCTGCGTGTTCGACGGCGGATCCGACGGTTCGTTTGCCTGCGCCGACGGCACGGCCAAGAACGTGGTGGCCGCGACGGCGGCCGCCAGAGCTGCGGCGGCGGGTCGCCACCGCAGCATCCGGGGTGTGTTGGGGTGCTTGTGCATGTTTTGCTCTTCTCGCGGAGTTACATTTCGTGGAAGACGGGCATGTGCCCTTGTCCCCGCGCACTCCGGAGATCCCGATGACACGGCAGGCGTCATCGAGGACGCCGTTGTGTCGAGGGGAGAACGGGGCTTGGGTAAGGCCCCGGTAAAGCGGCTCGGGAGGTTGTGCTTTCCCGGCCTGCACTCCACCGTAGACAACGTTGTCAGCCGAGTTCAACCCGGTTTTCGACGCCCCGGAAGGCCGGGCCGAAAAAGTGCAAGCGCTTACATCTCCGTCTGCGCGCGCGTGCCATATCGGGGCCGGCGATTCAAACGCCGCTTAATAAATCTGCTTTATACCCGTCATTTACTACCTGTTAACCCGTCAACTGCTCCACGGCTGTCCTTTTAGAGCCGCAAAAGGGCAGTTGCGGAGCGCCCGATCCGGTTCTACCCGCGCGCGGATGGATTTCCGCGCCGACGGATAAAGTACTCGGCCACTGCGAGATTGATCACCCATGCCGACCCCATGAGCACCGCTCTGGTCAGCTCGCTTGCGGGGCCGATCAGGAGGAGCCAGGGGATGGACACCAACGCCTGGGTTCCCGCGGCGACTCCAATGGCATAGCCGCGGGCCATCCACGCACTGTGGCTGACGAAGTCCCGGCGCCGAATCGCGAGCAGCCCCAGGACGATGCTCACCACCATGCCCGAGCCGAAGATGAGCCGGAGGACGAGCAGCATGTCGCCGTCGCCCTCCGGGAGGTCGTAGAAGACCGCCATCCACAGGCCTGAGAGTCCGACGAGCAGGCCGGCCGGCGCGAGAATCCGCCCCGCGATCCGGTGCCAGCCGAGCCTGCCGCGACCGCCCCGGCGGAGTGATGGAACGAACTGGAATGCCCCCAACAGACTGTAGACAATGGCAGCGGGAATGTGGATCAGCACAGGGAAGGGCGAGTCGAAGAAACGCGCGTTCTGCGGCGTCACCGCGGCGCCGCCCGGCAGTTCGGCAAGACGAACCGCGCCGAAAAAGACCGGGATGAGGCTGAGCAAAATCAAGGCGGCGGGCACGGGCCATTGGGCCCGTGAACGCCGAACGGGCGCCGGTGCGCCGATGGTTTCTGTTGGCATATGTCTACCTCCGCTAACCGGGTGTACGGTGTACACCTCATGAATCCCGACAGTAGGTGTACGCAGTACACTTGTCAAGAGAAACCGCAAAAGGAGGCTGGTCCGGATGACTCAGCAGACGGAAGCTGCACGCCGCGTACCCCTGAGCCGCGACCGCGTGTTGGCCGCCGCCGTCGAGCTGGCTGATGAGGTGGGCATCGAGTCCCTCAGCATGCGCAGGCTCGCCCAGGAGCTCGGCGTGGTGCCGATGGCGCTGTACAAGCACGTCGCCAACAAAGAGGAACTTCTCGACGGCATGGTCGACGCGATCGCCGCGGAGATCGACCCCCCGGTCCGGGGTGCGGGCTGGAAGCGCACGGTAAGGCTGAGGGTCCTCTCGGCGAGGCGGGCACTTCTGCGGCACCGTTGGGCACGACGGGTGCTCGAATCCCGCACCAACACGACGCCTGCCGTTCTTGGGTACATGGACTCGTTCATGGGCATGTTCCTGGCGGGAGGGTTCTCTGTCGATCTCACCCACCATGTGATGCACGCCCTCGGCAGCCGGATGTGGGGGTTCACCCAGGAATTGTTCGGCGACCCGGCAAACGAGAATTTTGCCGATGTGGCGCCGGACGCGCAGGCCGTCATGTTCCGTGAAATGGCGGAACGGTATCCGAACATACTGAAGGTCGCCACCGCCGCCAGTCACGACGACGGTTCGGTGGTCGGGGCGGGCTGCGACGACCAGTTTGAGTTCGAGTTTGCCCTCGACCTGATGCTTGATGGTTTCGAGCGGCTTCACGAACAGGGCTGGACGTCGGAGAAACTGGCCGGCGGCGCACCAGAGGAATAGATGAGGCCTGCCTGGGCCTACGCCAGGGTCTGCGCTGCGGGGGCGGGGCTGCCGTCTTCGGTCGGGGATTCTTCGGCCCGCCCTTTGCGCCGCATCGGGGCAGGCAGCGCCAGAACGAAGAGGCTGCCCGCAATGAGTGCGGCGCCGACCCATCCCAGTGCCGGCAGGCGTTCACCCACCACCACCACAGCCAGGATGGCAGCCACCACCGTCTCAGCGAGCGAAATGGTGGTGGCCGTGCTGGCGCGGACGCGGGCGAGGCCCCAGCCGAACAGGACGTAGCCCGCAAACATGGGAACCAGCGCCATGTACGTGCCGACCAGCGCATTTTGCCACGTGGCCAGGAGCTGCGATCCGGTGGCGGCCAGCACGGGCATGAGAAGCAGGCCGCCCATGCCGAAGACGGCACCCATGACGGCCCTCGAGGGCACCCGGGTGTTAATCAGGCGGTGTGCAGCCCAGGAGTACAGCGCATACGTGAGCCCGGCAACGAGCCCCAGGCCGATGCCGGCGGGCGTGGACCACCCCGAGTCCGTGGCCGACGCCGGATCACCCTGCCCGGATTCCGCGAAGCAGAGCAGCGCGGCACCAGCCAGACCGAGCAGCGCACCCACGGCCCACCGGCCGGTGAACCCTCTTTTGTCCATGATCCGCTCAATGACGGCGGAGGCGAGTGGGGCCGACCCGATGGAGACAACCGTGCCGACCGCCACGCCGGCCAGGTGCATTGAGGAGTAGAAGGCGAGCGGGTACGTTGCGACGGCCACCGATCCCAAAGCCACCGTGGGCCACTGACCGCGCAGGGACGCCGAGAACGCGATGATCGATCGGGCCGCAAACGCCGCCTGCAAGAGGCCGCCTAGGCCCATTGCCACCGCCCCGATCGCCAGCGGGCTGACGTCGGGGGCAAATGTGGCCGCGGTGCCCGTGGTGCCCCATAACACCGAGGCGGCCAGCACAAACAGTGCACCCCACGCGCTTCCCGGGAAGCCCGCGCCAGTCACAGGGTCCCGATCAGGGTGGCCGCGATCTGGCGGGCTTCCTGAATACAGCGGTCATTGCCCTCGAGGCCGGCGCGGGCCATGGCACCTTCAAGCAGGAAGGCCAGGTGCCGGGCCATTGAGTGGGCCCGCCCGGGTGAGTGCCGAAGGAGTTCGGCCACATGCTGCGATATCAGCGCCTCAACTTCCTCCTTGTGCCGCCGTACCGCCGCCCTTCCCGGATCCCCGGCAGGCAGCTCCGCCGCAGCGTTGAGCAGGCCACAACCCCGAAAGCCGTGCTCGTAGGCCAGATCGGCATGGTCCGCATAGGCATCGAAGACCGCAAGGACACGCTCCCGGGCGCTGGTGGTCGCTTCCAGCCGCACCCGGTACAGCCCCATCCACTCCTCGTGGCGGGCCTCCAGGTACGCTGCCACGAGCTCAGCCTTCGAGGAAAAATTGTTGTAGAGGCTCTTCTTGGCCACGCCCGCCTCGGAGGTAATCGTGTCAATTCCCGTTCGGGCCAGGCCGTCGGCATAGAAGCGCCGCGACGCCGCTTCAAGCAGGGCGGCGCGAGCCGGCCTCTTGGGGAGGACGCTTCCGGGCGCCGTCGGCTTTTCAGTCATCAATGGTCCTTCGCTGGCGTCAGAGTAGTAGTAGTTAGACCAGTCTACCTACTGCTACTCTTGAAGGCAACGAAAAAACCCCGCAGCTCCCGTGTAAACACGAGGAACTGCGGGGTTCTAGCTGGTGGCTCCGACCGGCGTCGATCCGGTGACCTTTCGATTTTCAGTCGAACGCTCTACCAACTGAGCTACAGAGCCTAGGTGACTTGTCACCATGACAGCCGGAATTTCTTCTGGCAATCAGAGCGACCCTGACGGGACTTGAACCCGCGACCTCCGCCGTGACAGGGCGGCGCGCTAACCAACTGCGCTACAGGGCCTTGCTTGTTTCTTACTGTTCGCAGTATCGCTACTGCAATTTTTCAAGGCCTTTAGCCTACCAGACTTTTTGGTCCGGTCTGACCACTTCCTTGCGTACCCCCAACGGGATTCGAACCCGTGCCGCCGCCGTGAAAGGGCGGTGTCCTAGGCCGCTAGACGATGGGGGCCTGAACTCAATCCGGCTCATTCAGGGCAAAAATAAAGGGCCGAAGCCATTCGTTTTTGTCCCTCCGAGTTGCTCCGAACTGGACCTCTAAAACTATAGGGCCTACTCCGGGAAATTCCAAAATCGACTCGGCAGCCTTCGCGGCGGCCCCGCGCCGGCCCCGCGCCGGGCGCGGCAAAATGGCAGTTTCTTGCCTAGAGGTGACCGATTTCCGCCAGCCCCGGGACACGGAACAGGACTAGATTGTCACCATGGCAACCACCGCCGACACCAGTTCCCTGCACCCCGCTGATCCCCACGAAGGATCCGCCGCTGCAGCGCCCGCCCCATCAATCCCAACCCAATCCGGCCCCTCCCAATCCCCTCCGGCCGGCCCAGCCTCGGCCCAGCCCGCGGTTCCCCGGCAGAAGCCCGTCAACAAACTGGGCGTCGCCGCCGTCGTTGTCACCGTGGTGCTCTGGGCCTCCGCCTTCGTCGGCATCCGCGCCGTCGGCCCCAGCTTCTCCCCCGGCCCCCTGACGCTCGGGCGGCTGGCGATTGCCGCCGTCGTGCTCGGCGCAGTGGTTCTGCCCAAACTCCGCATGCTGCCGCGGGGACGCGAGTGGTGGCCCATCCTGGCCTACGGCGTCATGTGGTTCGGCGGGTACAACGTGGCCCTCAACTCCGCCGAACACCTGCTCGACGCCGGCACCAGCGCGTTGCTGATCAACGTGAACCCCATCCTCATCGCGGTGATGGCCGGCCTCATCCTCAAGGAGGGATTCCCTCGCTGGCTGATCATCGGCAGCCTCGTGGCGTTCAGCGGTGTTGCCGTGATCGCGCTGGGTTCCGGGCAGCGGTCGACGGCGGATGTGGCCGGCGTGCTGCTTTGCCTCCTCGCTGCCGCTCTCGCGGCCGTCAGCGTGATTATCCAGAAGCCCGTGCTGCGGAAGTTCCCTGCCGGGCAGGCCACGTGGTTCGGCATCATGGTGGGCCTGCTGTGCTGCCTGCCGTTCGGCGGCCAGCTTGTGACGGAACTCCAGACGGCGCCGCTGCCGGCAACCCTGGGCCTCGTGTACCTCGGCATCTTCCCCACCGCCATTGCATTCACCACCTGGGCCTACGCACTGTCGCTGATCGACGCCGGGAAGCTAGCCGCCACCACGTATCTGGTTCCCGGCACCACCGTCCTGATCTCGTGGCTGGTGCTGAGCGAAATCCCGACGGTCTGGGGGCTGGTGGGCGGCGCAATCTGCCTGGTCGGCGTGGGGCTCACCCGGCGGAGATCCCGCTAAAGTTTGGGTATGCCTGCAAAACTGCCACCCGGACTTCCCATCGTCCCGGACGGCGACGGTGAACCCGCAGGCTTTGATATGTCGGAAGCAGATTTTGAAGCTGCCGTCAGTGACGCCCTGAACAAAATACCGGCGGAAGTGGCGCGGGCCATGGACAACGTGGCGGTCTTCATTGACGATGACTACACCCCCCAGCCGGGTGAGGATCCGGACACGGTGCTGCTGGGACTGTACGAGGGCGTTCCCCTGACCGAGCGGGATTCATGGTGGGACGCGGGATCCCTGCCGGACCGGATCACCATTTTCCGACAGCCCATCCTGGACATCTGTTCCTCCCGGGAGGACGTAGTGGAGGAAGTGGCCATTACGGTGGTCCACGAGATCGCCCACCACTTCGGAATCGACGACCAGCGCCTCCACGAACTCGGTTGGGACTAGCCTTGTAGGCATGGGACACGACCACAACCACGCGCAGGGTGTCACCGCCACCGGGAAGCACCGCAGCCGACTGGTTGCGGTCCTGTCCATCACCCTGGCCGTGGTCTTCATCCAGGTGATCGGCGCAGCACTATCGGGCTCCCTCGCCCTGCTGGCCGATGCCGGGCACATGCTCTCCGACGCCGCCGGCGTGTTCATCGCGCTCCTGGCCGCGTGGATCGCGGCCCGCCCGGCCAGCGACCTGCGCACCTACGGCTATCAGCGCGCGGAGGTCCTGGCCGCCCTCGCCAACGCGCTCATCCTCGTGGTGATCTCCGTGGTCATCTTCACCGAGGCGATCCGGCGGATCGGTTCCGCGCCGGAAGTGCAGACGGACATTATGCTGTACGCGGCCGTCCTGGGCGCAGCAGCCAACCTGGCGTCGCTGCTGATCCTGCGCCCGGCGCAGAAGGAAAGCCTCAACGTGCGCGGCGCATACCTGGAAGTGCTGGGCGACCTCCTGGGATCGTTCGCGGTCATCGCCGCGGCCCTGGTGATCAAGTTCACCGGCTTCCACGCGGCGGACACGATTGCCTCGGTCGTCATCGCCCTGATGATCCTGCCGCGTGCATGGCACCTGCTCCGGGACGTGGTGGACGTGCTGCTCGAAGCCACGCCCAAGGGTGTGGAGGTCCAGATGATCCGGGAGCACATCCTGTCCGTGGCCGGCGTCGTGGCCGTCCACGACATCCATATCTGGACCATCACGTCCGGCGTGCCCGTGTTTTCCGCCCATGTGGTGGTGGAGGATGCCGTCCTGAGCGCCAAGGGCGCGGACCAGGTTTTGGACAAGCTCACCACGTGCCTCGGCTCCCACTTCGACACGGAACACTGCACCTTCCAGCTGGAACCTGCCAGCCATTCCGAGCACGAGTCCCACCAGCACGCCTGAGCGCTGAACAGGGCCGAGAGCGGGGCCGCCCGAGCCTGGCGCTCCGCCGCCGCGTGACACGCGGGCGGAAAATCCAAGCAAATGACACTCTTGTGTTTTATGTTATTGATGTGACTCGTGTTGCCAAAGTTGCACATGAGCCGTAGCCTCAGTGCTGCTGGGTGATTTGCAGAGGGGCACTTTCGTGCCGCCTCCTTACTCGTTCGTCCCGGCCCCGAACGCAGCGAGGTTTGCGAATGAGTTTGACCGGAACAGGCCGCAAG
The DNA here is from genome assembly GCF_039748055.1 of Burkholderia sp. RS01. Taxonomy (NCBI): domain Bacteria; kingdom Pseudomonadati; phylum Pseudomonadota; class Betaproteobacteria; order Burkholderiales; family Burkholderiaceae; genus Burkholderia; species Burkholderia sp. RS01. Next base: position 108,338 of record NZ_JBDLAK010000011.1, on the reverse strand, counting down.
GCCGCCGCGCTGTGCGCTGCCGTCGCAGTTTTTGGAAGCCTTGCTGCGCCCGCGCACGCCGCCCTGCTGCCTCCGGCCGCCGCGCCGGCGCTGGTGTTGCCGGCCGCACCGGAGATTCCCTCGCCCGGCGACATTGCTGCCGCCAAGTCCAGTGAAAGCGCGACGGCGGCGCAGGTCACCGGCATCGAACGGATCCTTACTGATGCCGCGTCCGCGCAGGAGCTGACCTTCGCGCGGACCCTCGAGGCAAACAACGCCTACAGCGACGCCCTCGTGGAGCTCCGGAACCGGACCGACGCCGCCGCCGTGGCAACCGCCCGTGCCGAGGCCGCGGCCAAGGAGCAGGCAAAGAGCCGCAAGGAGATCGGCCAACTGGCCGGGGACCTGTACCGCAACGGCGGGCTGAACCCCGCGCTGAGCAGCTTCGTCGCCGGCAAGGGTGACGTCCTGGAGCAGGCGGCAACGCTGCAGGCCCTCTCTGCCGGCCGCAGCCGCGCCTTCGAATCGGCCGAGACCACCGCCTCCGCGGCCGAATCGCTGACCGCAGCCGCCGCAGACGCCCGGCGGGCCGCCGATGACGCCGCCACGACCGCCGCATTGCTCAAGGCTGCCGCCGAGCAGGCCAACGCGGCACAGTTGAAAGCCGTGTCCGAGGCCAAGGCGCAGCGAACCGTCCTGGTGGGGCAGCTTGCCTCGCTGAGGCGCACCACGACGGCCCTTGAGTCGGCCAGAATCGACGGCCTGGAACGGCAGCGGCAGCAGGCCCGGCTCGCCGCCATCACCGCAGCCGCCGATCAGGCCGCAGCGGAGCAGGCGGCCACGGCAAACGGCGATCCGGCCTCCCCGCAGGAACAATCCCCTGCCCGGGCTGCAGCTCCGGCACAGGCAGCTCCTGCACCGGCGGCTGTTCGGCCACCGGCACCGGCGCCGGCGGCAGCAAACCCGGCGCCTGCACCGGCACCGGCACGGCCCGCTCCGGTCCAGCCGGCTCCCGTGGTTCCGGCTCCGCAACCGGTCCAGCCCGCCCCCGCACCGTCACCGGGAGACTCCAACCAGACCGCCATCTCCGTGGCCTTGGGCAAGGTGGGGAAGCCCTATTTCTACCAGTACGGCGGCACGGGAGCCTACGGTTATGACTGCTCGGGCCTCGTCCAGAACGCCTTCGCTGCGGCCGGAAAATACCTGCCGCGCACGGCCGCCGAGCAGTTCGCCCAGGCACCCGTCCACGTTCCCCTGTCCCAGGCGCAGCCTGGTGACCTCCTGGTCTGGGGATCGGCTCCCGGCTTCTATCACGTGGCCATCTACCTGGGCGGCGGCAGGGTGGTGCAGGCCCTGAACCCGTCTGCCGGCATCACCGTGACGGATTTGAGCATGATGGCGGGCATGCAGCTCCATCCGGTGGCGGCGCGCTACTAGCCTGGCTCGGCCAGCCTGACTCGGTGTGCGAGCGCCGCTTCGCCCTGGGCAGTACGCCTAGGACAGCACGTCCTTGCTGACGAACCGGCCGTAGGCCAGGGCGCCGAACACGGCGATGTAGCCTGCCTGCAGCACGGCATTGCTGGTGAAGGAATCCCACCCGATCGGTTGGCGCAGCAGGTCCGCAAAGCCGAACCAGTAATGGCTGAACAGCCACGGGTGCAGCCACTCCAGCTGGGGCAGCTGGTCCAGCACCTGCGCGCCGACGGACAGGACGATCGTGGCTGCCATGGCCCCCACCGGCACGTCCGTCAGGGTGGACAGGAAGAGCCCGATCGCCGACAGGCCCAGCAGGGACACCGTCTGGTAGGCGGCGATCAGCAGCATCCTGTTCAGGGCTTCGCCGGGCTGCACCACGTCGCCGGACAGCAGCGTCACGGGACCTACGGGAAACAGTGCCGCCCCGATTCCGGCCCCGGCGAGCGCCACGGCCAGCGGGGCCGCAACACAGAACGCGGCCGCCCCTGCATACTTGACGAGGAGCAGCCGCACCCGCCCGGCGGGAGCCACGAGCAGGTAGCGGAGGGTTCCGTGGCCGGCCTCCCCGGCGATGGTGTCTCCGGCCACGACGCCGATGGTCAGCGGCAGGAACAGCGGGACCGCCACGATCAGGGCGGTCACTCCGACGAACAGCCCGTTCTGGGTGATGCGGTCCAGGAACGCCGGCCCCCGGCCGGGCGGGACAGCCGTGGACATCCGGACGACGACGGCGATCAGCACCGGAATCGCGGCGAGCGCCAGCAGCAGGGCCTGGGTGCGCCGGCGGCGGAAGAGCTGCTTGAGCTCCGATGCCAGGAGCGGCAGGCTGGACGGCCGCTGCCGCGGTGCGGCCCCCTCCCTGCCGGGCTCCTCTGCGGTCCTGGAACCGTGTGCGGACAACTCGTCACTGCGCGACATCGAAGCCCTCCCCCGTGAGCGCCACGAAGCGGTCCTCGAGGCTGCCCCGTTCGACGGCGAAGCCCCGGACCCGCACGCCGTCCGCCACGAGCGCGGCCACGATGGCCTCCGGCGCCGCATCAAGCCCGTCGGCAGCATCCCGTTCGTCAGTTCCGCCCGTTCCGCCAGTTCCCCCCGGGTTGCGGGAGCCGTTCGGTGACAGCTCCACCGCGCTGCCGGGCAGGGCGGATGTGATGACGGCGTCGGCGCCGTCGGGGTGCCCGATGACCGGAGTCATGCCCAACCGGACCAGCACGCCCGAGGCGGCTCCGGCGTCGGGCGTTATCAGGCGAAGCTGTGCGGTGCCCGCCTGGCGGAGTTCAGCCAGCGGACCCTGCGCCACCAGGCGCCCCGCGCTCATGATGGCCGCATGCGTGCAAATTTGCTCCACTTCGGCCAGCAGGTGGCTGGAGACGAAGACCGTGGCGCCGTCGGCGGCGAGCGACCGGACCAGGCTGCGCACCTCCCGGGTGCCCTGGGGATCCAGCCCGTTCGTGGGCTCGTCCAGGATCAGCAGTTCCCGGCGCGAGAGCAGGGCATTGGCGATGCCCAGCCGCTGCTTCATGCCCAGCGAATAGGCGCGCACCTTCTTGCGTGCGGCATGTGAGAGCCCCACCCGTTCGAGTGCCTCCCCCACCCGGGCCCGCCGCGTTGCAGGCGAAGCGTGGCGGTCCGCGGCATCAAAGCGGTGCAGATTTGCCGCCCCGGAAAGGAATGGATAGAACGCCGGCCCCTCGACGAGGGCGCCCACCTGCGGCAGGACCTCGTCCAGCCTGCCCGGCATGTCCTGCCCCAGCACCCGCACCGACCCCGCCGTCGCCGCGGCCAGGCCAAGCATCATGCGGATGGTGGTGGTTTTGCCGGAGCCGTTGGGCCCGAGGAAGCCAAAGACGGAACCCCGCGGCACGGCAAGGTCGATGCTGTTGACGGCAAGCTGATGGCCGAAGCGCTTACTCAGCCCCGTGGTTTCAATGGCGAGTCCGGCGCCCCGGTCAGCGGCAGTCACCTCGCGGCGGCGGCCTGCAGCCGCTCCAGGGGTACCGAGCCAACGAATATCCGGCCGTCGTCCGTTAGCAGGACGTTCAGCAACGACGTGGAGATCGCCCTGCCGCCGGACACGGCGACTGCTGCCTGGCGGAGAAGCGGATCATTCAGCAGCGTGTCGGCGGACGGCCCGCCTGCCCCAGCGGCGCTGGCGCGGGCCGGGAAGCCGACCACCGCCTCCCAGCCGGAGCCGGTCACAGACGGGGCCCTTCCAGCCGCAGCGGGCGTTTTCCGGTCCTTGTCCAGCTTGCCCTGTTCGTTTTTCCCGGCGCCGGCGGTGCCCTTGGCGTGCTCGCCCAGGTCGCGCTTGCCAAAGCCGGACCGCGGCACCGCCTGTTCCTTGACCGTGGCACCGGGCGGAGGCGTGAAGTTGAAGAGCGCGGCGTCAGGCGCCCCAAGCTGGAGGCTGGTGAATGCCGTCCGGAAGGCCGGCTCCTGCTGTCCGCGGGCCCGCACCTCCACGCTCAGCGGCAAGCCGCTCTCACCGTCGACGGCGACAGCCACGGACTCCACCAGCGTTCCCTGCGAACGCGGAGTGAGCACCAGGTTGTATGCGGCCCGGCCAGCCACATCAACGTCCCCGCGGACAGCCACGTCCGTGGAGGCATCAACCTTTTCAAGCATCCGGGCGGCAAGTTCTTCGGGCGTTGCCACGCTGCCCGGCATCCGGGAGCCGCTGTCCGTCTTGCCGGACGCAGTGCCCGGAAGCGTCAGGTGCGTAGCCGTGTTGTCCTTGGAGTTGTACAGCCAAACCTCGTTGCCCTGCCGCACCGCGTCCCGCTCAGCCAGCCGGTCCATGACCTGCACGCGCACCTTGGCGGGTCCGTCGACATAGACCCGGGCGCTATGCGGACCGGTCAGCAGGTCCGCCATCGAGCCTGCGGCGGGGCCGCTGCTCGGCCCTACCTGGGGAACGTCGGGCAGGCCGAGCTCGGACGTCTGCTCCACCGTTCCGGACAGGGCCTTGGTGCTGTGCTGCGCGATCATTGCCAGCACTTGCGCGGGAGTCTTGCCGGGCAACGGATCGCGGGCGCTGGCAGGAACGGACCCTGCCAGGACTCCGGCAGCGATTACAGCAGGTACCGCCACGGCGGGCATCCACCGCAGCCAAGTGGGCGTCATCACAACTCCGATCCGTGGTCGCAGCTCATATCCTCAGGGTACGCCTCGGCTCACCGCGTGACAGCCCCCAGTTCGTGCTGCAGCTATCGCAGGACCGTGCGCTGGGACAGACTGGATGGGACGCCGTCATCCAGCTTCAGGAGCCTGAGCAAATGAGCAGTATTGGTGCCATGTCCACGTCCGCCGATGAGCTGACCGGCATTGTTGGCTTTGCCGCGCGGTCCATTGATTCCCTTGGGGAGTGGGGCGTGGGGCTGTTCACGCTAGCGGAAACGGTGTTCCCGCCGATCCCCAGCGAGGTCATTCTTCCGCTCGCGGGATTCCTGACCCGGCAGGGGTCCCTGAGCCTGCCGCTGGTCTTCGTGGCCAGCACGCTCGGGGCATATGCGGGAGCCCTGGCTCTGTATTTCCTCGGGGCGAAGGTAGGGCTGGAACGCTCGATCCGGTGGCTGTCCAAGCTGCCGCTCGTGGAGCGGGAGGACTTCGAGACCGCGGAAGGCTGGTTCCGGCGGCACGGCAAGTCAGCCATCTTTTTCGGCCGGCTGCTTCCCGGCGTACGCAGCCTCATTTCCCTGCCGGCGGGGGCGGAGAAGATGCATCTGGGCACGTTCAGCATCTTCACCATCGCCGGAAGCGGGATCTGGAACGGAGCCCTGATCGGGCTGGGTGTCCTGCTGGGGAAGCAATATTCGATGGTGGAGCAGTACTCCCGCTTCCTCAACTACGCGGTCTATGCGGCGCTGGCAGTCGTGGTGGCGTGGCTCGTGGTCCGGTACATCCGCCGCAGGAAGACGGCTGACGAACCGCAGTAAGTGCCGGTCGTCAGGGGCCGGCCACTTTGCTGTCGCTAGGCACCACCGTGCCGGCGGCGCCGTCGACCGTCACTTCCTGGCCCGTCCGCAGGACGGACGTGGCGTCGGGGACGCCCACCACGGCGGGGATGCCGTACTCCCGGGCCACCACGGCGCCGTGCGAGTTGGGGCCGCCCATTTCCATCACGAGGCCGCCGGCCGTGAGGAACAGCGGAGTCCAGCCGGGATCGGTGGAAGGGGCCACCAGGATCTCGCCCGGTTCCAGGTGCGCACCCACCGGGTCCAGGATCACCCGGGCCGGGGCCGTCACCGTGCCGGCCGACGCCGGGCTCCCCGTCAGGGCGCCCTCGGCGGCAGACCCGCGGGCAGAGGCCAGCGTTTCAGGCTCCGTCCCGTCGGACAGAAGCAGCCGCGGGATATGGCGCCGTTCCAGCTCCAGGTAGTAGGCCCCTTGCCGCCGCGCCACGAGCTCCTGCATGTCCGCGCCGTCCAGCGCGTCCGCAGTTTCCGCAAAATCCAGGAAGAAGACGTCGTCGGCGCGGGCGATCCGTCCTTCTGCGGCCAGCGCGTTGCCCACCTCGGCCAGCTGCCGGCGGGCCTCCGCCAGGGCCACGACGATCTGGTACTTCGGAAGTTCGCGCAGGCCGGCGAATAGCCGGGCCCGCCGGAGCGCGGCCCGGACCATCATCCCGCGGAGTCGGCCCCGGGAGCTCGCCTCCGCCACCAGCCGCGCCACTTGTGCCTCCGCTTCGGCTTCCGCACGGCTGAACTGCCGGTCCGGGGCGAGAGCGGGGTCATCCAGCCGCAGGTAGTTGGCCAGGACACCCAGGATGTGGGTGGGGTCGTCCCGCCACCGCGGCATCCCGACGTCGATTTCCGCAACAGCCCGGTGCCCGAACCGTTCGAGGAATCCGGCCAGGCCGGACTGCGCCACGGCCGGCAGTTCGCCGGCACTGAACCGCTGGGCAAGCAGCGCGGGCGGCTGGCCGGTCAGCAGCTGCGAGGATTCAGTGTCGGCACGGATGGCCGTGGCAAGCCGCCACAGGTCCAGGTCCATCTCCGTAGTGACGTTGTTGGGCAGTCCGCGGAGAACCGGCTGGAGCTCGGCCCACGCCTCGCGCCCGGCCTCCCCCTGCCCTGGTCCCTGTCCTTGACCCTGTCCTTGCCGCGTGCCGCCCCTGAGCAGCTTTCCGGCGAGGGCCAGCATCGCAAAGCCGAGCGCGGGAAGCGGGATGATGGCCGGGACATTGGGAAACAGCCGGGAGAGCACCTGCTCCGCGTGGTCCAGCCGCTGCCGGGGCGATGCGCCGCCTGGCAGTGCGATCGACTTGTTGAACTCTTTGGTGAACCGGTCCACGCGCCGCAGCGCTGCTTCCGGCCGGAACAGCGCCCGTAAGAGTGTTTCCGGCACCCGGGCGCGCACGGCCACCGGTGCCACGTGTTTGATCAGGCCCCAGGGCGTGCGGCGGGTGATCGAGAACCGGGGGTCGGCGAACATCTGGCGCAGGAGCATCGCGGAGCGCGACTCCATGATGTCGAATACCCGGGGGACGATCCGCCGGCCCACCGTGCTCCGTGCCACGGTTGTCAGGTCGAAGAAGATGCGCTGGCCTGCTTCGGCATAGGGAGGGGGCCCGTTCCGCGGATCGGGAACGTCGAAGCCTGCTTCCGCCGCCACGCCGGCCGTGATGCGGCGGAAGGCGGCGAGCCCCATGGGGGTGATGGGCCGGGTCAGCCCCTGGGCCAGGCTGAAGCACAGGAAAATCCGCGCGTCGTACTCCGACACCTCGCCGCGCAGCACCTTGTCCGCCAGCGGGTACAGCGTGGTGATGGGACGGGACTGGGTCAGCCAGGCCTTGCCGGCGGCGTCGATCGCCCACTCCGTGTCCTGCGGCGCCCCGAAGTGCTCCTCGGCTTTGGCTCCCAGCGCGGCGAGCTCACGGACCTGCACGTCCGTCAGGCAGGGCATGTCCCCGGCGGCCGGCTGGTCGATGCTTTCCGTGCCTCCCCCGGACAGCGCGCGGATGACCAGGCGTTTGTCTCCGATCCGGCGCTCCAGGATCCTTCCGGTCGCGGTGTCCACCACAAAATGGTCAGGGTTCACGGCACCGGACACCACGGCCTCGCCCAACCCCGGGCTGGCATCAATCACGGATTCCCGGCGCCGGCCGGTCACCGGGTTCGCCGTAAACATGACCCCGGCTGCCGCGGCGTCCACCATGCGCTGGACGACGACGGCGAGCGTCACCGTGGACGGGTCAATGCTGCGGCTGGCGCGGTAGGCGACGGCACGGTCCGTCCACAGGGAAGCCCAGCAGTCCCGGACTGCCGCCAGCAACGCATCCGCGCCCACGACGTTCAGGTAGGTGTCCTGCTGGCCGGCAAAACTGGCGAAGGGGAGATCCTCGGCTGTGGCCGACGACCTGACCGCGACCGGAACGCCTGGTCCCTGTCCGGAGCCCAGCGCCTCATAGGCGGACAGCACCTCGCCGGCGATCTCCGGCGGCAGTTCGGCCGCGGTGATGATCTTTCGGGCCCGGGCAGCGAGCTCGGCCAGGGTGTCCAGGTGGTCCGCCGGGGTGGCCAGCAGGTCCCCGTGCACCGCGCCGAGGCCCAGGGGGGCCGTCGCTTCGGCGTAGGCGCCGGTGGTGAGGCAGAAGCCGTCCGGCACGGGCAACCCGGCGGAGAGCAGCTCGCCCAGGTTGGCGGCCTTCCCGCCCACCTGCGGCAGCATATGTGCGTTGAGGTCTCCGAGGCCGAGCACCCGCCCGCTCATGGCCTATGCGGCGCCGAGCATCGGCCCGAAACTGGCACGGTCGGCGAGCCGCGGGTCCTCCCTGTCCGGCACCACCATCACGGGGCTCTTGGCGTGGTGCAGGACGCCGTCGGAGGTGGAGCCCAGGAGCATACCGGTGAACCCGCCGCGCCCGCGCGTGCCGACGACAACCAGCTCAACGTGGCGGCTGGCTTCGACGAGCACCTCCACGGGCGAACCGTCCACGAGCCGGGTTTCGATGGTCAGCCGTGGGTAGTGGCTCTGCAGCCAGGCGACGCCGGCCTTCAGCTGGACCTGGATATCCGCAAACAGGGCCTCCCTGTCCAACGGCGCCGGAACCCACGCCAGGGATCCGCTGTACTGGGGCACGGCGCAGATCACCCGAAGCGGTGCCGCCAGCCGCTCGGCCTGGGCGGCTGCCTCGAGGACGGCGACGCGGGCCTGTTCAGAGCCGTCCACGCCCACTACCACCACGTTTTCCACCGGGCCGGATCCTGCCTTGGCCTGTTCCGCCCGGACATGTTTGTCCTGCGTGGTTTCACCCAGCCGGTTTGCGCAAATCAGGGGAACCGTAACCGTGGGGCATTTGGAGTGGGCGGGCAGGGCGCTGCTCACGGAACCGAGGAGCCGTCCCACAAAACCGCCCCGGCCGCGGGTCCCGACGACCAGCAGTTCCGCGGATTCCGAAATTTCCAGCAGCACGCCGGAAGCGTCCCCGTTTTCAACCGAGGCGCTGACGTCGATGTTGTAGCCGGCCACTTTGTCCACCGCGTGCTGCAGGATGGCTTCGGCGCCCTCGCGGATCACCGAATCGTCCACGGTGGCATAGCCGCCGTCGAGTCCGGACGCCGCGAAGATGGGCACGGAGTAGGCGGTGACGATATGGAGCGGATGACGGCGGCGCTCGGCTTCGCGGGCCGCCCACACCAGGGCACACTGCCCATGATCTGAACCGTCGACGCCGACTACGATCCCCTCGGGCCTGGCGGCCCGTCCGTCGCCATTCCGTGCCGGGTCCGGATGCAACTCGTGTGCGTCCATTCGGTCCGCCTCCTCGCGATACTGCCCTGATGATGCGGCTATTCTGCCAGAAGCAGGGACTTTCGCCGTCACCGGCAGGCCTTCAGTTCCCGGTTGCGTCAGGCCTGCTTTCAAGTCCAACTATTCTCGGTCGGCGACTTGTTAGCAAGAAGGCCCGGTGGCCCTTTCCGGCGGCCGGGCGCACGGGTCCAACCGCGGCCCGAAGCCCCCGCGCTGGTCACCGGCCCATTGTTTCCGGCGGGCTATCCAGAGGCCGAAAAATTCTGTAGTCTTCGAGGCACTGTTGATCCGAGATTTGTGTTTCAGAACACATCCGGACGATATTTTGTGTCTGCTTGCTGGGGCAGCGGACCGTGCAGGGCGCAGACGCCCTGTGCTTCGAAAATTTTCGAGGAGGAAGCTTAGTGTCAAGCATGCCTGGTCTCAGCGGGGCTGAACGGACCACCACCGTGGTCATCGGCGCCGGCCTTCCCGGCCTGGCCATCGCCACGGAGCTCCGACGGCGGGGCGTGGACTCGATCACCGTCAGCAGGCTTGAAGCGCCCGGCACCGGGCAGGCGTCCCAGACAGCGCCCCTGCAGCGGTGCGACGCAGCCGGGGCATCCTCCCTTCAGGAGCGCAACGAAATCCTGCGCCACCTGCGCAATTATGCTTCGAGCCACCATCTGGACATCCGAAACGGCACCGCCGCCGTTCACCTGGACAAGATGGGCGGGGGAACGGCGGAGGCTTCGCTCCGCTGGGCCGTCCATACCCCCGACGGCGTCCTGCTGGCCGACCACATTGTGCTGACCCGCTGCGCCCACAGCCAACTGCGCCGCATGCTCACCGACCTCGGCATCTCCGTGGGCCAGAACCTTGTGACGGCCATGCGCGCCATCGGTATCTACCTGGTGGGTGTGGGAGAGCTGATCACCCCGACGCCCAAGGAAGTCCTGCGGCAGGCGAAGGTGGTGGGCCAGGCCATCGCGGCCAAGGTCTACCCGGACAGCGTCCCGTCAGTGCTGACGGGACGCTTCGCGGCCCTCCCGGCACCGGCCTGACGGCAACGGCACCGGCTTGGCGGCCGGCCTACTGTGCCCCCTGGCCGCCGGACCCGCCGGGGCGGGCACCGGCGTCGTTATCCTCGGCATCGGATGCCTCCCCGGCGTCCGGGCCCTCCTGGTCATTGCCGGCGCCCAGCCTCCGGCGGGCCAGTACCCCAAGTGTCACGAGCAGCCCGAGCGCCACCACGGCGAACACCACGACGCTCCACGGGAACGGCTCCGAAGCGTCAGGGACCTTTTCCGGTGCGGGGGTGATGCCCGGCTGGGGCTTGCCGGCCGTGGGAACCGGGACTGCCGCCGTCGATCCCGCGGCCCCGGTCGTTGCCGTGAACGTGAACGTCCCCTCTATGGGGTGCGAGTCCGAACTGACCACGCGCCATTCCACCGTGTATTTGCCCGCCGGGGCGCCCTCCCGCAGTTTCTGCGAGGCCACGTTGTCGACGATTTCCACCTTGCCGTCCGCCCAGTCAGTTCCGGCGGAGTCGCTGACCCTGACCTGCGAGCCGAGCCCCAGCGGATTCCTGTTGAAGGTGATGGACACCTTCCCCGGCGGCGTGGCCACCGTGGCGCCGTTGGCCGGGCTGCTGGCCTCGGCGGCATCGTGTGCGGCGGCCGGGCCGGCGGTGAGAAGCAGGGCTGCGAAGGCGAGCGCGCCCAGGACGGCGCTTAGCAGCTGACGGGTGGAACGCATGGACGGACTTCTCCCTTGTGTTGGCTTCCTTACAGACTAGGCGAAAATGCCGGGAAGGCCCCTTGCCGCCCAATAGGATTCAACCAACCCCAAAACCCCCGGAGGACTAATGCTTAAGCAGGGCTCTGCACTGGACCGGTATTTCAAGATTTCCGAACGGGGGTCAAACTACTCCCGCGAGATCCGCGGCGGTTTTGCCACGTTCTTCGCCATGAGCTACATCGTGGTGCTGAACCCGCTGATCCTGTCCGGTCCCGACTCCTCCGGCGCCAGCCTGGGCTTTCCCGCCGTAGCCGCCACCACCGCGTTCGCGGCGGGCGTCCTGACCATCCTCATGGGAGCGTGGGCCAAGCACCCGTTCGCGATGGCCACCGGCCTGGGCGTAAACGCTTTCGTGGCCGTCACCGTCGCGACCAACCCGGGACTGACCTGGCCGGACATGATGGGGCTCGTGGTCCTCTCCGGGGTCACCATGCTGATCCTGGTCCTCACGGGCTTCCGGACCGCCGTGTTCAAGGCGGTTCCGGACGGGCTCAAGACGGCGATCGTGGTGGGCATCGGCCTCTTCATCGCCCTGATCGGACTGGTCAACGCCGGCTTCGTGCGCCGCATCCCGGATGCTGCCGGAACCACGGTGCCGGTGGGTCTCGGGGTTGACGGCAAGCTCCTCGGCTGGCCCACGCTGGTGTTCGTCTTCGGGCTCATCCTGACCATCGGCCTGCTGGTCCGCAACGTCAAGGGCGCCATCCTCATCGGCATTATCGCGTCCACCATCCTGTCCGTGATCCTGGAATTCAGCCTGCACATCGGCCCGAGCTTCGACGGCAAGAACGTCAACCCGCAGGGCTGGTCCCTGGTTGCCCCCAAGTTCACCGAGTGGGCCGCCCCGGACCTCTCGCTGATCGGCAAGGCCAACCCGATCGGCGCCTTCGACCACCTGGGCTTCGTGGCCGCAGCCCTGCTGGCGTTCGTGATCCTGCTCAGCATCTTCTTCGACGCCATGGGCACCATGGTTGGCCTGGCCAACGAGGCCGGAACCGTGGACAAAGCGGGCAACATCCCCGACGTCGACCGGGTGCTGCAGGTCGACGCCCTCGGCGCCATCGTGGGCGGCGGCGCGTCCGTGTCCTCCAACCAGATCTACGTCGAGTCCGGCGCCGGCATCGGTGAAGGCGCGCGGACCGGCCTCGCCTCGATTGTGACCGGCCTGCTGTTCCTGGTGGCCATGTTCTTCACCCCGCTCATCAACCTGGTGCCGTTCGAAGCCGTGGCACCCGCCCTGGTGGTGGTCGGCTTCATGATGGTGGCCCAGGTGGACAAGATCGACTGGAAGGACTGGGGCATCGCCCTGCCGGCCTTCCTCACGTTCACCCTGATGCCGTTCACCTACTCGATCGCGAACGGCCTTGGCGCGGGATTCATCTCCTACGTCGTCATCCGGACGTTCCAGGGCCGTGCGCGGGAGGTCCACCCGCTCATGTGGGCGGTGGCCGCCGCTTTTGTCCTGTTCTTCGGCATCGGGCCCATCGAGCAGGCCCTCGGAATGCTCTAGCCTCTTCCCGTTGCGCGGTTCCGGGATTCCAGACAGTACGACCCCGGCGCTGCTGGCATTGTCCGGCCCTGTGCGGTGAGCTTGAAGCATGGATTTTCCCGCGCTTTCCGTCGATGCCCCTCCGCCGCCGTGGAGCGGCCGTTTCGACGGCGACGGCGAAGCGCACCGCCGCTGGTGGCAGGCGGTGGTTCCATACGCGGCCGCCCGGCACCAGCGCAGTCCGCTCCGCGCCGACCCGCCGGTCAGGGTCACCCCGCCTGGCGGCGCGGCCGCCGGCACAACCTCTCCGGGCAGTTCCCGGCCGGCCGTGCTGCTGGGCTTCTGCAGCGACGAGGGCGTCCGGAACAACAAGGGACGGACCGGTGCCGCGAAGGCGCCCGCCGCCATCCGCACTGCGCTGGGCCCGCTGGCCTTCCACCTGGACCGGCCCATCCTCGACGCCGGTGACGTGACCGTCCGGGACGGCGAACTCGCGGCAGGCCAGGCCCGGGCCGGGGTGGCGGTCGCGGCACTGCTCGACGCCGGCAACCTCACCGTGGTGCTCGGCGGCGGCCACGAGACAGCGTTCGCGAGCTACCTCGGCGTCGCCGGTTCCCGGGCCGTACGCGACGGACGGCGCCTGGGGGTGCTGAACCTGGACGCCCATTTCGATCTCCGCGACGAGGCCGTGCCCGGTTCTGGCACGCCGTTCCTCCAGATGGCCCGGGCGGAAGCCGCCGCGGGGCGCGAACTGAAGTACGCCGTCGTCGGGATTTCCGAACCGAACAACACGGGAGCGCTGTTCAGCACGGCCCGCGCACTGGGCGTGAAGTACCTCCTGGACGAGGACTGTGCGCCGGACGCCGTGCAGACGTTCGTGGCGGACTTCCTGGCCGACGTCGACGTCCTGTACCTGACCATCGATCTGGACGTCCTGCCGGCGTCCGTGGCCCCTGGAGTGAGCGCCCCGGCGGCGTTCGGCGTCCCGTTGCCGGTGATCAGTGCCGTGTGCCGGCAGGTGTGCGCGAGCGGGAAACTGCTGCACGCCGACGTGGCGGAACTGAACCCCTCCTTCGACATTGACAACCGCACGGCCCGGGTGGCGGCGCGCTTGGTAAACACCCTCTTGGGCAGGACGGCAGCGGCAAGCCAGGGCACGGGCCCGCCGGACTAACCCTTTGCGCGGACGGGAGGACTGGCGGCGGGAGGGCCCGCGGACGCGCGCGGGCTTGCCGATGAGCGCGGCGTCGGTGTCGGTGCCGGTTTCGGCGCCGGCTTGGGAGCAGGCTTTGTGACGATGGCCGCCGGCGGCTTGGGGAACGCAGCGGCCGGATACAGCCCTGCCACCTGGAGCATGTAATTCGCCCACTGCGGGCCTGCGATCATGTAGCCATCAATCCGCGAGTAGAACTTGCCGTTGATAGTGAGGTTCCGGCCAGGCCGCTGCTGGCCCTCCAGGGCATCGCCGAAGAAGGAGGCCGTGGCCAGGCCGGTGGTGTAGCCCACCACCCAGCTGGCGCCGTTGTTGTTGTTGGTGCCGGTCTTGGCGGCCACCGGCACAAGGCTCTGGACCTTGGGGTTGATATAGATTCCCGAGCCCTTCGCGAGCATGTCCTGCAGCGCCTTGTTCACGCCCCGGGCGATGTCCCGGTCCACGGCGCTGCGGCATTCCGGCGCCTGGTCGGGAAGTTTCTGCCCGGCGACGTCCGCCACGCGAAGGAGTGCGAACGGCGTGCAATACCGGCCGTCGGCGGCAAACGTGGCGAAGGCGTTGGCCATGGACAGCGGGGACACTCCGGTGCCGCCGAGCAGGTTGCCCAGCTGGTGCATGTTGATGGGGCTCCCGTCGAGTCCGCTGTGCAGGCCCACCGCATTGACCATGTTCTGGATCCCGCAGAAGTCCAGCTGCGCCGCCTCGGCAAACGTTGCGGTGTTGATGGAGTTGTAGAGACCGTAGTCGGCCGGCATCTTCCGGTAGTAGCCGGCGGAGGCATTCTGCAGGTCCTCGGCCGCTTCCAGGCCCGCCTTATTCTGCTTGCTGCTGTAGGCGCCGAGCACCTTCCCGCAGGAGGACCGCCAGCGGAATCCCAGCGGGTACTCGCGCCGCGAAGCATCCACCACCTCGGTCATGGCCCGCCCCTGATGCAGCCATTCGGCGAACGTGAACGGTTTCATCGTGGATCCGGGCTGGAAACCGCCGGCGCCGTTGAGGTCGTTGCCGTCGGGGTCCGTGGAGTCCACGTTGAAGTTCAGCTGGGTATCGAACCTTCCGCGCTGCGGCAAAAAGACCGTGTTCTGCGCCATGGCGAGGATTTTGCCCGTGCCCGGCTGGACCGTGACCAGCGCGGCGCCCCACTTGGCGGGGTTTGCCCCTGCCGTGGCGTTCACCTGCGCCTGCGCCTTTTCCTGCAGCCGGCTGTCCAAAGTGGTGGTGATGGTCAATCCGCCGCGGTAGAGCTTCTGCTCGCGCGCTGCCGTGTCCGCCCCGTACGCGGGGCTGTTGAGGATCAGGTGGGTGACGTAATCACAGAAGTAGGGCGCTATGGTGGCCGCGGCGCAGCCCTGCTGAGAGGGCGCGACCTTCAGCCCCACGCCCGTGGCCACAGCGGCGTCATGCTGTTTCTTGGTGATCTTGCCCTGGCTGAGCATTGCCGCCAGGACCTGGTTGCGCCGGGCGATGGAGTTCTTGGGGTTGGCCACGGGATCATAGAAGCTGGGGCTGTTCACCAGCCCCGCGAGCAGCGCCGCCTGGGGAAGGGTCAGTTTGCTGGCCGGCACACTGTAGAAGTACCGGGCCGCCGCTTCGATTCCGTAGGCTGTCCGGTTGAAGAAGACGATGTTGAGGTAGCCCTCGAGGATCTGGTCCTTGGTGAACTTCTTCTCCAGCGCCATCGCCAACCGCATTTCGCGGAGCTTGCCCCCCACGCTTTTCTGCCCGCTGAGCACCACCTGGTCCTCGCGGCCGGCTGAAATCAGGGTCTCGTTGGCCACGTTGGTGACGTACTGCTGGGTCAGGGTCGAGGCCCCCTGCCGCTCGCCGCGCGTCAGGTTGCTGGCCAGGGCCCGGAGAACGCCCTGCGCATCCACACCGCTGTGCTCGTAGAAGCGGCTGTCCTCGATGGCCACCACGGCGTCCCGGATGAACGGGGACATCTGCTTCAGCGGGACCCGCACCCGGTTTTCCGCGTAGAACGTGGCGATCAGCTTCCCGTCCGCCGTCACCATCCTGGTGGTCTGCGCCGGCGTGGGAACTACAAGTTCAGTGGGGAGGCCCTTGAAATAGGAGATCGACTTGCTGACTGTGGTGCCCGCGATGGCGGCGCCCGGAACCAGGAAGCTGGCCACCAAAACGCCGCAGATGCCGCTGACGATCACGAATCCCAGCATCGCCGCCAAGGCCCGCGCCGTCCGGAATACAAAGCTTTTGCCTGCCATGAAGTCAGCTCACCAAACGTCGGAAGTGAACTTAGAATACCCGCCGGCCCATGCTCGACAAACCCGGTCATGGCAGCCGTCAAATGCCAGTCATCTTACGTTTATTGCCCCAGGCGGCTAGAATGGGCTGCAGTCTCGGCACGAATCACAGAAAGTCAGTACATGAGCACAGCAACTATGGAGCGCCCAACCGCTCCTTCAAACGCGGCAGGCTCCTCGGATTCCCGGTCCATCGATTTGGCCTTCACCAGCGCGGACCAGGTCCACGAGGGCTTGGAGAATGCGGTGGAAGCCCTGATCGAAACGGCAGCCCAGGACGGCAACTGCGGCATCAGGGTCACGCGCCTCGAACCGGGCCACTACAAGGTGGCCCTCGACGAGTCGGTCCCCTTTGGCGAAACCCACGAGGACATCGCAGCCTAGCACGGCCCAACAAAGCAAAAAGCCCCCGCCTCTGGTCTCATCCAGTGCCTTAATCGGCCGGATGATCCCAGGGTCGGGGGCTTTTGTTTGCCTGGCTTACGTCCGTCGGACCTGCACGCCGTCGGACTTCATGAAGAGCTGCGTCTCGGAGATCCCGCTGCTGACGAGCCACAGAACGTTTCCGCTCCGTGAGACTTCCTCCACCTCGCCTGCGGCAATAACATGCGCGTGCTTGATGATTTCGACCCGCTCGCCCGCGTGCAACGATCCCCAATCGGAAACCGTGGCCGTGTGTGCGATGCGCCTGGACAGGACTGCCCCGCGTGCTTTCATTTGAACTTCTACCCCTTTGTGGATGTTCTCTGCCACAGCGTCTTTGATGTGACTTTCACTACACCTTCAGTTCTACTACAATCCGCGAGCCCGTGCGTGGAGCGTTGCAGAGTATTTCGGCGCCGCCGGCAAATGTTTGCCGGCGGCGCAGATTGTTCACCTTTAGGCAAGGATTCCGACGGCGGATTCGGCCGCCGCCCTGACCTCGCCGGAGGCGACCAGCACATCGGCTGCTTCCAGTTCCGGTGAGAGGAACCTGTCGGCCCCCGGGCCCTCGACGACGCCGCGGAGCGCAGCGACCACCGCGGCGCCCGCCGGTCCCGGAGTCAGCTGGCCGCCGGAGAGCTGGGTGCGCATGTCGAGGGCGCGGGCGGACGTCACCAGTTCGATCGCCAGGACGCGGCGCAGGTTCTCGACGGACTTCCTGAGTTTCCGGGCGGCGTGCCAGCCCATGGACACATGGTCCTCCTGCATGGCGGAGCTCGGGATGGAGTCCACGGAAGCCGGCACCGCCAGCCGCTTGTTGTCCGAGACCAGCCCGGCCTGTGTGTACTGCGCGATCATGAGCCCCGAATCCACGCCGGGATCGGCGGCGAGGAATGCCGGAAGCCCGTGCGAACGCGCCGGATCCAGCATGCGGTCGGTGCGGCGCTCGGCGATGGAACTCAAATCGGCCACGGCGATCGCCAGGAAGTCGAGGACGTACGCCACGGGGGCACCGTGGAAGTTGCCGTTGGAGGTCACCCGGCCGTCCGGGAGGACCACGGGGTTGTCGATGGCCGCCGCCAGTTCGCGGGAAGCCACCAGGTCCGCGTGGTCCACGGTGTCGCGGACCGCGCCGGCAACCTGCGGTGCGCAGCGCAGCGAGTAGGCGTCCTGGACCCTGGAGTCGCCGACGCGGTGTGAGGCAACGATCGGGGAATTGGACAGCACGCGCAGCATGTTGTCCGCGCTGGCGGCCTGGCCGGGGTGCGGCCGCAGGGCCGCGTGCAGCTCGGGGAGGAACACCTGGTCCGTGCCGAGCAGCGCCTCGACGCTGAGAGCGGCGGTGATGTCCGCCGTCGTCAGCAACTGGCGGAGATCCGCGATGGCCATGAGGAGCATGCCCAGCATGCCCTCGGTGCCGTTCACGAGTGCCAGGCCCTCCTTCTCCGCCAGGACGACGGGCTCAATGCCGTGGTCGGCGAGGAGCTCGGACACGGGGCGGCAGTCCTTGCCGCCGTACAGCACGCCGTCGGGTCCGGTGGCTTCGCCTTCGCCCATGAGCACCAGGGCGCAATGCGAGAGCGGCGCGAGGTCGCCGGAGCAGCCCAGCGAGCCAAATTCGCGGACCACCGGGGTGATGCCGGCGTTGAGCACGTCCACCATCGTCTGCAGGACCACCGGGCGGACGCCGGTGCGGCCGGAGGCGAGGGTCTTGGCACGGAGGAACATGATGCCGCGGACCACTTCGCGTTCGACGGCCGGGCCCATGCCGGCGGCGTGGCTGCGGATGAGCGACTTCTGCAGCTGTGTGCGCAGCTCGTTGGGGATGTGCCGGTTGGCGAGGGCCCCGAAGCCCGTGGAGATGCCGTATGCGGGGACGTCGCTGGAGGCGAGTTCGTCGATGTGGGCGCGGACCTTGGCGACGGTGGCCAGCGCTTCCGGAGAGATGGCCACCTTGGCGTTGTGGCGTGCGACGGCGACAACGTCCTCGGGGGTGACCCCGCTGGAGCCGAGAGTAACGGTCAGCGGTTCGTGGGTGGTGAGAGTCATGATCCCTACTTAATTCTGGTGGTTGAGCCTGAGGACCGCTGGTTGAGCCTGTCGAACCTCGATCTCGACAAGCTCGACCAGCGGTTGGTTAGCGGTTTTCTTTCATGGGGATGCGGACGCCGCGTTCGTTGGCTATCTCGAGGGCGCGGTCGTAGCCGGCGTCGGCGTGGCGGATCACGCCCATGCCCGGGTCGTTGGTCAGGAGGCGCTCGAGTTTCTGCGCGGCGAGGTCGGTGCCGTCGGCCACGGAGACCTGGCCGGCGTGGATGGACCGGCCGATGCCGACGCCGCCGCCGTGGTGGATCGAGACCCAGGTCGCGCCCGAGGCGGTGTTGAGCAGCGCGTTCAGCAGCGGCCAGTCGGCAATCGCGTCGGAGCCGTCGGCCATGGCCTCGGTCTCGCGGTACGGGGAGGCGACGGAGCCGGAGTCGAGGTGGTCGCGGCCGATCACGATGGGCGCCTTGACCTTGCCCTCCTTGACCAGCCGGTTGAAGAGCAGGCCGGCCTTGGCGCGTTCGCCGTAGCCGAGCCAGCAGATCCGCGCCGGCAGGCCCTCGAACTCCACCCGTTCCTGCGCGGCGTCGATCCAGCGGTGCAGGTGCTTGTTCTCCGGGAAGAGCTCCTTGATCGCCGCATCGGTGACCGCGATGTCCTCCGGGTCCCCGGAGAGCGCGACCCAGCGGAACGGGCCCAGGCCCTCGCAGAACAGCGGCCGGATGTAGGCCGGGACGAACCCGGGGAACTCGAACGCCCGGTCATAGCCGCCCGTGCGGGCCTCGTCACGGATGGAGTTGCCGTAGTCGAAGACCTCGGCGCCGGCGTCCTGGAACTCCACCATGGCCTGGACCTGCTTCGCCATCGAGGCCTGGGCCTTCTTGGTGAACCCTTCCGGATCCGCCGCGGCCTCGGTGTGCCATTCGGCGACCGTGATGCCCTCGGGCAGGTAGGAGAGCGGGTCATGCGCACTGGTCTGGTCCGTGACGATGTCCACGGTCAGCTCCCCGGCATTGTGGCGGCGCAGGATCTCCGGGAAGACCTCCGCGGCGTTGCCCACATACCCGACCGACCAGCCGCGGCGCTCGGCCTTGGCCGCCAGGACCTTCGCGATCGCGGCGTCCAGGTCGGTCTCGACCTCGTCGAGGTAGCGCTTGCCGGCCCGGCGGCGCAGCCGGGTCTCGTCGACGTCGACAATCAGGCAGGCGCCCTCGTTCAGCGTGACGGCGAGCGGCTGGGCCCCGCCCATGCCGCCGCAACCGCCGGTGAGGGTCAGCGTGCCGGCCAGGGTGCCGTTCTCGTCCCCGGTGAGCTTGCGCGCGATCGCGGCGAAGGTCTCGAAGGTGCCCTGCAGGATGCCCTGGGTGCCGATATAGATCCAGGACCCGGCGGTCATCTGCCCGTACATCATCAGGCCCTCGGCCTCGAGCCGGCGGAACTCGGGCCAGTTCGCCCAATCCCCCACCAGGTTCGAGTTCGCCAGCAGCACCCGCGGCGCCCACTCGTTGGTCCGGAACACACCCACCGGCTTGCCGGACTGGACCAGCAGCGTCTCGTCCTTCTCCATGGTCTCCAGGGTGCGGGTGATCGCGTCGAACGCGGCCCAGGACCGGACCGCACGGCCGGTCCCGCCGTACACCACCAGGTCATCCGGGCGCTCGGCAACCTCCGGGTCCAGGTTGTTCATCAGCATCCGCAGCGGGGCTTCCGTCTGCCAGGACCTGGCGGTGAGCTCGGTACCGCGGGCAGCTTTGACCGGGCGGGCACCGGTGGTGAAATCGGCGGGTGCCATGAGGGGCTCCTTCGTGTGTTCAGTGGTTCGGGGAAGTGGTTCTGTATCAACTAAAGCCTGTCCCGGGCCCCGGAAACAGGGGGTTCAGGCCGGTGCTGTCCGGGATTCCAGACGCACCCCTCCCCCCGTTGCGCTATCACTCCCGGTGGCTAAAACGGGCGAATGACAGCCCAAAGTGATAGCTCAACCGGGGGTGGGGTTGTCAGGCGGGTTGCCGGCGGCCGTGGATGCGGACGGAGAGCTCG
This sequence comes from Burkholderia sp. RS01, assembly GCF_039748055.1. Classification (NCBI taxonomy): domain Bacteria; kingdom Pseudomonadati; phylum Pseudomonadota; class Betaproteobacteria; order Burkholderiales; family Burkholderiaceae; genus Burkholderia; species Burkholderia sp. RS01. Next base: position 87,886 of record NZ_JBDLAK010000011.1, on the reverse strand, counting down.
TCGGCGACCTTCTGCACGCGCGCGGCGAGCGCCGGCCACTGGTCAGCCGGGAGCTTGTCCTCGAGGAAGGTCACGGCGACTGCCGCCGTCGGCCATCCCAGGTGGTCCGTGACGGCGGCGGCGATGGAACCGAAGCCGGGCGTCACCTCGCCGTGTTCCGTGGCGTAGCCGCGCTGGCGGACCTGGTCCAGGTGCGAGGAGAGAGCCGAGTACTTCATGATGGCCCCCTCCACCTCGTGCCGGGCGCTGAACGCGGCGGCATTGGGATACAGCGCCCGGACCTGGGACTTGGGCAGCGCGGCGAGGATGGCCCGCCCGCTGGCGGTGAGGTGGCTCGGCAGCCGCACGCCGACGTCGGTCACGAGCGACGGCCGGTTCTTTGCGCGCTCCTCCACGATGTACAGCACGTCCCGACCGTGCAGCACCGCAAGGTGCGCGCTCTCGCCGATCGCGTCCACGAGGGAAGCGAGCACGGGCCGCCCCAGCCGGGACAGCGGCTCCTGCCGCGAGTAGGCGGAACTCAGTTCGAAGGCGCTGATGCCGAGGCCATAGCGCTGTTCCTCGTGCAGGTGCAGGACAAAGCCGTTGGCCTCCATCACCCCCAGGAGGTGGTAGACACTCGAACGCGGCAGTCCTAGCGCAGTGGCAATGTTCGACGCCGCCATCGGGCCCCGCCTTGAGGCCAGCAGTTTGAGGATCCTGAGGGTGTTTTCGGCCGCCGGCACCTTCGACGTCGCCTTTGCAGCCGCCTTCGGTGCCCGCACCGCTGCCTGCGGCGCCGGGGTGTCTGCCATTTTTCCTCCGTCGTTCCGGTCCCGTGCGGGGCTCGTGTCCGGGATACCGTACTTAAGCGTGCACCTTCGGGACTGACCTGCGGGTCGAAGCGAAGACCTACCTGTCCGGAATACCAGACAATTGCCGCATGTTCCACCGGCGGGCGCCGGAGGTAGCGTTAGGCATGGACTCACCGCTGGCTGGGAAAGTCGCCCTGGTTGCCGGTGCCACCCGCGGGGCCGGGCGAGGCACCGCTGTGGCGCTGGGCGAAGCAGGCGCCATCGTCTACTGCACAGGCCGCACCACCAAGGACCGCAGGTCCGCCTACAACCGCGCCGAAACCATCGAGGAGACGGCCGCGATGGTGACCTCCGCCGGCGGGACCGGCATCGCCGCCGCCGTCGACCACCTCAGTGCCGCAGAAGTGGAACAACTGATCCGCCGGATTGACGCCGAACGCGGGCGGCTGGACATCCTGGTCAACGACGTGTGGGGCGGCGAGAACCTCATCGAGTGGAATACGCCGCTGTGGGAGCACAACCTCGATGCCGGCCTGAAAATGCTGCACGGCGCCGTGGACACGCACCTGGTCACCAGTCATTTCGCGCTCCCCCTGCTCATCCGTCGCCCTGGCGGGCTCGTGGTGGAGATGACGGACGGGACCCGGGACTACAACGCGGCGCACTACCGGCTTTCCGCGTTCTACGACCTGGCAAAGTCCGCCGTCCTCCGCCTCGCCTTCAGCCAGGCCGAGGAGCTGAAACCTTTCGGATGCACGGCGCTGGCCCTCACGCCCGGGTGGATGCGCTCGGAAATGATGCTCGAACACTACGGCGTGACGGAAGCGAACTGGCGCGACGGGGCAGCAGTGAACCCGCACTTCGCCGCGATCTCCGAAAGCCCCCGCTTCGTCGGCCGTGCAGTGGCCGCACTGGCGGCGGACCCGGAACTGCATCTCCGCAACGGCGGCTCGTACTCCTCCGGCGGACTGGCCCGCGAGTATGGTTTCACCGATGTTGACGGCTCGCAGCCCGACTGCTGGCGGTACCTGGCCGTGGTCCATGATGCCGGACTTCCGGCGGATCCCGCCGGTTACCGCTGACGGCGCCAGCTCGCTCAGGTCAATGCCGACGGCGGCTACCGCCGGATATGGCTACCGTCGAACAGTCTGAAATTGAAGACACCGGTACGCCGTGAGGCTCATCACGTGTGCCCCGGAAATGGTCTGCTGGTAAGCGATCCCCCTCCCAAAGACGAGAAGGTATTCGTATGCAGCAAGCACCAGACGCCATCAAGACGGCACCCGCAGCCGCGATCCGGACGGCGACCGCCGCGGTGGAAACCGTCCTGACCCGCGGACTCAGCGTCCGGCACATCCGCTTCATGGCGCTGGGCTCGGCCATCGGCACGGGCCTGTTCTACGGATCCGCGTCCGCGATCCAGAAAGCCGGGCCCGCCGTGCTGTTCGCCTACATGATCGGCGGGGCCGCCGTCTTCATGGTGATGCGGGCGCTGGGCGAAATGGCAGTAAGGCACCCGGTGTCGGGCTCGTTCGGGCAGTACGCCAGCCGCTACCTCGGCCCCTTGGCGGGCTTCGTGACCGGCTGGACGTATGTGTTCGAGATGGCGATCGTTGCCATCGCCGATGTCACCGCCTTCAGTATCTACATGGGCTTCTGGTTCCCCGCCGTGGAGCGCTGGATCTGGGTCCTGGCCATCATCTTCCTCCTCGCGGCCCTGAACCTGCTGAGCGTGAAGGTGTTCGGCGAACTTGAGTTCTGGTTCACCCTGGTCAAGGTGGTGGCGATCATCGCGATGATCGCGGGCGGCGCGGCAATCCTCGCGTTCGGGTTCCAGGCCGGCGGGTCCTCGCCAGCGCCGGGCCTGGGCAACCTGGTGGAGCACGGCGGAATGTTCCCGCACGGATTCGAGGGGCTCCTGGCGTCCTTCGCCGTCGTGATGTTCGCCTTCGGCGGGATCGAAACCATTGGCATCACGGCCGGCGAAGCCGCCGACCCCAAGAAGGTGATTCCCCAGGCCGTCAACACGGTGCCTGTCCGCGTGCTGCTGTTCTACGTGCTCACCCTCGGCGTCCTCATGTCCCTCTTCCCGTGGAACGAGATCGGCAGCAACGGCAGCCCGTTCGTGCAGATCTTCAGCGGCCTGGGCATTCCGGCAGCACCCCACATCCTCAACGCCGTGGTCATCACCGCGGCCCTGTCGGCGATCAACAGTGACATTTTCGGCGCCGGCCGCATCCTGTTCGGCCTGGCCCGGCAGGGACACGCTCCGCAGAGCTTCGGCCGGGTATCGCGGCACGGCGTGCCCTGGATGACGGTGGTGATGATGGCCGGAATTCTCCTGGTGGGCGTTGTCCTGAATGCGGTCATCCCCGAGGACGTCTTCCTCCTGATCGCCTCAATCGCCACGTTCGCCACCGTCTGGGTGTGGGTCATGATCCTGGCCTCCCATGTGGCAATGAAGCGCGAGATCGCCCGCGACGGACTGCCTGCGTCGGAATTCCCGTCACCCTGGTGGCCGGCCGCCTCCGTGCTCAACATCGGCTTCATGGCCATGGTGATCGCCGTCCTGGGCATCTTCGAGGACACCCGCATAGCGCTGTACGTGGGCGCGGCCTGGCTGGCCCTGCTGTTCCTCGCCTACCGGCTCTGGGTCAAGGGGAACGGACGACGGCGGGCCCACCTTGAGGACGAAACTTCACCGCTGCCCGTAGTTCGGGGCTGACGGCGGGGATTCAAGGGCCGCCGGGCTGGCCGGACGCCGGGCTGGCCGGACGCCGGACTACTCTAGCCGGCATTCCCACTTCCAAGTACCGTCGGGGCCGAAATCGGGTACTTAACCGACTGTTACGCGAGTGATCAATGTGATAAATGGGGTAGATGTTACTCGTGTGATGGATGGGATTGCTTCGTACAGTTAACTCCACGGTGCCAGCCGGCCACGGGGACGATTCTCCGTTGTCAGACATTCCGGATCCGCGCCGCCAGTGAACCGACGATCGGTCACGCTGTGAAGGAGTGGTCACTGATGTTGAAAATCCCTGCCGGAGCCCCGGCTGACAGAACCCGAAGCGGCCGGCTCTCCGGTCTCCTAAGCCAGACCCTGCACCGTGCACGCACGGCGGGTGTGCCGTACAAGCTTGGCGACGTCCTCGTGGGCGATGATCCCTTCAACGGGAGGCACGAAGGCACCGTGGTGGTCAAAGACGGCCATTCGGTCGGGCTCCGGTCCTTGGGCCGGACGTATTTCTACGACTACCGGCAGCTGAGGCGGCCGGACTAGGCCCGGGAATGCGGCGTCAGTCCAGTCCACCCGACCGAGGAGCCCCGAAGCCATGTCCATCGCCAACTTACCCACCGCGTACCTCACCATTGCCGAAGTCGCCGCGGCCATGCGCCTCTCCAGGATGACCGTGTACCGCATGGTCAGGGCCGGAACGCTGGCGGCGGACCGCTTCGGCAAGTCGTACCGGGTCCCGGAATCGGCTGTCGAGGAGTACATCCGGCAGTCCGGCACCCCGGCCACTGGCGACACCGGCGACAGTGGGGACGCCGGGGATGGCTAAGGCCGGGGAGGTCCGGCGGGTGGCTGGCCGGGGCCGCCGGAGTTACGATCAGGCATGGTGCCTTTGACCAACCTGGTGGCTTTTGCCCTGGTCTCCGCGTTGCTGATAGCTGTCCCCGGACCGAGTGTCCTTTTCGTCATCGGGCGGTCCCTGGCTTTGGGCCGGCGGGGCGGCCTCCTCAGCGTTGCGGGAAATGCCGTAGGCGAACTGCTGCAGATCGCGGTGGTGGCGCTGGGCCTCGGCGTGGTGCTGGCACAGTCGGTGCTGCTGTTCACCGTCGTGAAATTCGCCGGAGCGGCCTACCTCATCTATCTGGGCATCCAGGCGGTCCGGCAACGCAAGGGGCGTTCGGCGGCGCGGGACGTGTCGCGTTCCGCCTCCACGCTGCGCATTCTCGGGGAAGGGTTCATCGTGGGAGCCACGAACCCCAAGTCCGTGGTGTTCTTCGTGGCCGTGCTCCCCCAGTTCGTGGACCACGCTGCCGGGGCCATTCCGCTCCAACTCGCCGTGCTGGGGGCCACGTTCCTTGCGATCGCCCTGATTTCGGACAGTGCCTGGGCCCTCGCCGCCGGCACCGCCCGGCAATGGTTCGCCCGTTCGCCCCGCCGCATCTCCGCAGTCAGCGCCACCGGCGGAGCCATGATGATAGCCCTGGGCGGCACCCTCGCCTTGACAGGCACCAAGACCTAGCGGGTTCCGACAGGCTCAACCGCCGGATCGCGTCAGCGGGTCCGCCCGGGTTTCGACAGGTTCAGCCACCGGGGCTAGCGAGCCGACCAGCCGCCGTCCATGGTGTAGCTGGCTCCGGTCACCATGCCGGCGGCGTTGGAGGCCAGCCACACCACGAGCGAGGCCACCTCCTCGGGCTCGACGAGCCGCTTGACCGCGGACTCGGTCAGCATGACCTTGGCCAGGACCTCCGACTCGGGAATTCCATGGACGCGCGCCTGGTCGACGATCTGTTTTTCCACGAGAGGCGTCCGCACGTACCCGGGATTGATGCAGTTCGATGTGACTCCGTGTTCGCCGCCCTCCAGCGCCGTGACCTTGCTCAGCCCTTCGAGCCCGTGCTTGGCCGAAACGTAGGCGCTCTTGAACGGGGAGGCCCGGATCCCGTGCACGGACGAGACGTTGATGATGCGGCCGAAACCGTTGGCGTACATGTGCGGCAACGCAGCCCGGATCAGCAGGAACGGCGCCTCGAGCATGAGCGAGATAATCTTGCGGAAGGCTTCCGGTTCGAACTCCTCGATGGGGCTGACCCGCTGGATTCCGGCGTTGTTGACCAGGATGTCGCAGTCCAGGCTCAGCGCGGCCAGGGCGTCCACGTCCAGGAGGTCCACCGCCCAGGCGGTGCCGCCTACCTCATCGGCGAGCGCCGCGGCCCCGGCTTCGTCCACGTCCGCCACCACCACTTTGGCTCCCCGGTCCGCGAGCGCGCGCACGCAGGCGGCACCTATTCCGCTGGCGCCGCCGGTTACCACTGCCTTGCGGCCGTTCAGTGTCTTCTCCATCCCAGGACCGCCTATCGAGTCGTGTGGCGCCGGGCCGGAGCGGTCGACAAGTCTGCGGCCGGGCACTGCCCCGCCGGCAAGGATGGATTCGCGTTCATGGTTGGCTCCTCAAGGTGTCCACGTTGACACGTGCTGCGCATTTCGGCGCATCCGGTTCACCTGAGTATTGCTGCAGAAAGAACGCGGTTCAATAACTAATCCGGCACTTGAGTCGTGCAAAATTGCAGATATGGATGCCAACCCGGATGATCTGCTGGTCCTGCTCGCCGTCTCGCGCTCGGCAAAATTCACGACGGCGGCGCAGGTTTTGGGCCTGAACCACACCACGGTTTCGCGCCGGATAGCAGCCTTGGAGAAGGCCCTGGGCGGGAGGGTCCTCTCCCGGGCGGCCGGCGGCTGGGAACTGACCGAACTGGGCGCGCAGGCCGTGGTGGTCGCGGAGCAGGTCGAAACTGCGGTGCGCGCGCTGGGACCGTCAGGCCGTGCGCCGGACCCCATCACCGGCGTCGTCCGCATGACCGCCACCGACGGTTTCAGCGCGTACATTGCCGCGCCGGCGGTGGCGCGGCTGCGGCGGAACCATCCGGGGCTCAGCGTGGAGATCGTCACTGTCACGAGGCGGGCGCTGCAGCAGCGCTCGGGGCTGGATATCGAGGTGGTGGTGGGCGAACCGCAGGTGCACCGGGCCGAAGCGTTCCGGCTGGGCGAATACGTCCTGGGCATGTACGCATCCCGGGCGTACCTGGAGGAGAACGGCATGCCCGACTCCGTGGAATCCCTGAGCACGCATCCGCTGGTGTACTTCGTGGACTCCATGCTGCAGGTGGACGACCTCGACGCTCCGCGGCGCCTGGTACCGGCCATGCGGGACGGAGTGAGCTCCACCAACGTGTTTGTGCATGTGGAGGCAACGCGGGCTGGCGCCGGCATCGGGTTCCTGCCGTGCTTCATGGCGGACCGGCATGACGACCTGGTCCGCCTGCTGCCCGGGGACATCGGCGAACGGCTGCCCTACTGGATGGTGCTGCGCCCCGACTCGATGCGCCGGCCGGCGGTCGCGGCCGTTGTGCAGGCAGTGCGGGAACAGACCGCGGCTCACCGGGAGTGGCTGCTGGGGCACGGCGGCGACTCAACTGCCGCACCGTAACTGCCCTGCTGCTCCCTCAAACCGCAGTCAGCGAGCAGGCGACGCCGGCTCCGGATCGTGGCGGACGCGCGCGCCGGCGGCGAAGGCGCGGACCTTCGCATCATTCCAAATGTGCGCTGGCACTGCCCCGCCCAGGAGGCGGCGCGCCAGCCCTGGATCGTCGTTGAAGGGCTCGTCGCTGCCGGCCATCACCATGTTGCCGTACCGGCGTCCCTTCAGCATGGCGGGATCCGCGATGATCACCGTGTGCTTAAATGAAGCCGCGATGGTGGCGGCATCCTCGCGCGCGTTTTTCAGGTCCGGTCCGTCCCCGGAGTTCACCACGTAGATGCCGCCGGGTGCCAGCACCCGGCGCACGTGGTCATTGAACTCCCCCGTGGTCAGGGGACGCGGCGTCAGGGCACCGGCGAAGACGTCGCGGATGATGAAGTCGCGGGTCTGCGGCGTCAGGGTCTCGGTGACGGCCCGGGCCTCGCCCACGCGCAGCCGCAGCAGCGGAGCCTTGGGGAGGTCGAACCAGCCGCGGACGTATTCGGCGAGCTTGCCGTCCAGTTCCACGACGACCTGCCGCGCCTCGGGATAGGCGGCGTGGAAGTATCGGGCCAGCGAACATGCCCCGCCGCCAAGATGCAGCCCGCGCAGTTTGGGCCGGGACTCGGTGGGCCAGCGCGACTCAATGAGGGCCGCCATCCACCGCATGTACTCGAACTCGAGGAACAGCGGGTCGGCGACGTCAATGTGCGAGCTCATGACCCCGTTAATGCGCAGGAGCCAGCCCGTGGAATTGTCCTGGTCCGCGATGAGTTCGCAGTCTCCGGTGTCGATGTAGTAGACGCCTTCAACGGGACCGTCAGGGCGGACGCCCCGCGGCAGCTCCACCACTCCGGGCCCAGAGTCGTCCGACTTTCTTCCCGACTTTCCGCGCCGTGCCATCAGTTCTCCGCCGCTTCCGTCATGCTTCAACCCTAGTTGACGGGGCACGCCCGCCGGGCCGGGCGGTGTCCGGCTGAACTGGGCCAGCTTTGGGCCGCATTGCCTCGGCGCCGCCGCGCCAATCAGACCTGCCCCGCCAAAACCGGGCCACTCCGGCAGAGCCCGCTAGGCGTCCGGCACGGAAGCGCCTTCTCCGCTGCGGATGCGCTGGACCACGGCCGTGGTGGAGCGCTCCGCCACATAGTCGAGGATGGAAACCCTGCCGCCGTAGGCCTCCACCGCCTCGGTTTCCGCCAGCATCTCGGGAGTGTAGTCGCCGCCCTTGGCGTAAACCTCCGGGCGCAGCCGCTCGATGAGCGGAATGGGCGTCGGGGTGTCAAAGACGGTGACGTAGTCCACGCAGCTCAACGCCGCGATCACGGCCGCCCGGTCCGCCACGCCGTTGATGGGCCGGCCGGGTCCTTTGAGTTTGCGCACCGAGTCGTCACTGTTCAGGGCCACTACCAGGATGTCCCCCAGCTGCTTTGCCTGGTTCAGGTAGCGCGTGTGTCCCCGGTGCAGCACATCGAAGCAGCCGTTGGTGAGGACCACGCGCTGCCCTTCACTTCGGTGTGCCCGCAGGTGCCGCTCCAGCTCGTCGGCGGTCAGGGCGGTGTCAGCGAAGCTTTCAAGGTAGCGCCCCAGTTCGTCCGTGCCGCACACCGAAGTGCCGGGATGATGGACCACCACATCGGCGGCGGCCTGGGCCAGGTCGAGGCTGGCCGTCAGCGGGAGCGAGGCGGCGCGGGCCAGGGTCAGGGCGGCAACAAAAGTATCCCCTGCTCCCGAGGCCTGCTTCTCTGCGACCGGCCGTGCCCAGGTCCGGTGCGAACTGCCGGTGGCCGGAATCAGGACGGTGCCGTCCCGGTCCAGGGTTACGACGACGGCGCGCGCCCCAGTTGAGTGCAGCAGCCGTCGCCCGTGCTTCGTGACCACGGCGGCACGTTCTGGCCCGGCCGGCAGCCGGAGGTCCAGCAGCCCGGCAGCCTCCTGCGCGTTGGGGGTCGCGAGGTCCGGCATGAGCTCCGCCCAGGGTCGGGGGTCGTGGGCGTCCACCACCACAAGCGTTTCCGGCCCCCGCCGGGCCAGGCAGTCGATGAGCCGACGGCGCACCGGCCCGGCCAGCACGCCTGTTCCGTAGTCGCAGATCACCACGGCGGCTTGGCGTTCGACGGCGGCAGGCACCGCTGCGGCCAGCGCGGCCAGGGCGTCGCCGGGGATGTCGCCCGCGGAGTCGTCGAAGCGCAACAGGACCTGCCCGCCGCTGCTGATCCTGACCTTCGTGGTGGTGACCATGTCCTGGTGCTCGCACAGCGGGCCGGCGTCTATGCCCGCGGCCAGCAGCTTCCGCTTCAGTTCCCCACCGGCGTCATCCCGGCCGATAATTCCGGCGACCCTGACCTCGGCCCCCAGCGCGGCCAGGTTCATGGCGGTGTTCGCTGCGCCACCCGGGGCAAAATCCCGGCGCTCGACGTCCACCACAGGAGCGGGCGCCTCGCGGCACATTCTGTCGATCGAACCCCGCCACCAGCCGTCAAGCATTAAATCGCCCACCACGGTTATGGCAGGGCGTTCCGCTGCGAGCCGACGCGGAAGCCAGGCGGCAAGACCCCGTTGCTCGGAAAGCTCCTGCCAGCCATCCCGGGCCGGGCCGCCGCTCACGGTTCGGCCTCTTCCGCCGGTGGTGCGGCCGGTGCCTGGGCAGCCTGGCCCGGCAGCGCCATTGCCGGCGGGGCTGCGCCGATGGGGTCCCGAATGGTGAGCTCGTCCGCCGCAGCGGCCACGATTGTCGATCGCATGGGGGGCTCCTCGTTGTGGGTTTCGCTGGGTCTTGGACGCCGCCTACTTCTGACGTCATCCGTACCCTCGCGCCGGCGGGTTTACACGCCGCCGCGGCAGTAGTTTCGGCGCTGGCGGCAGAGCGCCGACGCGCCGTATGGTGGCACCACGGACCGTACCCGCAGGACCTTGGTCCGCCCGGAAAGAGCCGAAGGGGCTGACGCCATGGGACACCTCAACGCCGATTTTGGCGGAGCACACATGACCGGGTTTGGAATTGGACCCGTGTTGGAGGAATTCACCGGGGTCTCGCGGATCGCCGTACTCCGCGGCGGCGGATTGGGCGATCTGATGTACGCCGTCCCGGCCGTCACGGCGTTGAAAGCGGCTTATCCGAAGTCCACGGTGACGCTGCTGGGCACGCCCATTCACGCCGAGCTTCTTGCCCAGGTTGAGAGTCCGGTGGATGAAACTGCCATCCTTCCGTTCGCGGAAGGTGTACGCCCCGGGCCCGTGATTGAGGAACATCAGGACGGGTTCATCGCCGCGATGCGCGCCCGAAATTTCGATCTCGCCGTCCAGCTGCATGGCGGCGGCCGCCATTCCAACCCCTTCCTGCTCCGGCTTGGCGCACGGCACACCGTGGGTGCCGGAACGCCGGACGCCGCCAGGCTGGAGCGCACCGTGCCCTACACGTATTACCAGCACGAGCCGCTGCGGGCGCTCGAAGTGGCGGGTTACGCCGGCGCGCCGCCGGTTGACCTCGAAGCCCGGCTGCGTCCCCGGCCGGAGTTCGAGAGGCAACTGGCCGTTAGCCTCGCGGGTGACACGCACACCGTGGTGGTGATCCACCCGGGCGCCACCGATCCCCGTCGGCGCTGGCCGGCCCAACGCTTCGCCGCCGTGGCCAGGCGGGCGGCCGACGACGGCTTCCGGGTTCTGGTAATCGGTGACCAGAGCGAACGGGAACTGGCAGAAACAGTGGTGGAACTCGCCGGCGGCCCTGTCCCGCCCGGAGCGGACGACGCGAGGGGCAGCAGTTCCGATCCGCCGGTGGCGTCGCTCGCCGGAAAACTGAGCCTGGGCGAGCTCGCGGGGCTGCTCGCCGGCTGCAGCGTGGTGGTGGCCAACGACAGCGGCCCCCGGCACTTGGCGCAGGCCCTGGGGACGCCGACGGTTGGCATCTTCTGGGCGGGCAATGCCATCAATGCCGCGCCGCTGGGCCGCAGCATGCACCGGATCCACCTTGGCTGGGCCACCCATTGCGCCGTGTGCGGGATCGACATCACCCAGGTGGGGTGGACCGCGCCGCGGTGCCGGCACGATGTGTCCACGGTGGAGACCGTGGCAGCCGACGCCGTCTACGAGGACGTCCTCCAGCTCACGGCCATGACCCCTCGTCCTCGTGGCAGATGAGCATCTCGCGTATTTCGCACCCGGCGGGCTGCGACAGCACGAAAAGGATGGCCTGTGCCACGTTGGCCGGATCGTTCAGGCGGGAATCGTCCTGCGGCTTGTATTGCTCGGCGCGGTCGTCGAAGAAGCGTGTCTTCATTCCGCCAGGGATCATGGTGGTCACGCCGATCTCCCCTCCCGTCTCGGCCGCAAGGGAATGGCTGAAGCCCACCACTCCGAACTTCGACGCGCAGTAGGCGCTGGCCTCGGGCAACGCCCTCTTGCCCAGCGTGGAGGCAACGGTGACAACCCTGCCCCGGGACTGTTTCAGGTAGGGCAGTGCCGCGCGCACCACTGATACCGTGCCCAGGAGGTTGACGCCGATGACCCGTTCCCATTCGTCGGCGGCCACGTCCTCGAGTTTTCCGCAGCGGTCGATCCCGGCGGCGGTGACCACGGCATCCAGGCCGTCGAGCGTTTCGGCGGCCTGCTGCACCGCCTCGCTCACCGCGGCCCGGTCGGACACGTCAACCTCGAAGGCCTTCGCCGCCGCGACGTTCCGGATGTCCCGGTCCAGCACCACCGGGGTTCCGCCCGCCTTCAGGACAGCGTCGACGACGGCGGCGCCCAGGCCCGAGGCCCCGCCGGTGACGAGCACCCGTCCGGGCCGGATTGAGATGTGGTTCATGGTGTTCCTTTCAGAAGGTCGGGTTCAGTGTTCGTGTGGTTCGCGTGGGCAGCCCTGGTTGCACGGCAGCTCAGCCAGTTGCCGGGTTGCGCCGGCCTCAGCTCACCTTGGCAAGCGCGTCCGCCAATACGGAGGTGGAGCGGGCCTGGTGGTAGGGCACGGTCACGCAGCGCCCGCCCCAGCTCGCAACGAGGTCCGCCTCAGGCAGCAGTGACACCCGGTAGTCTCCGCCCTTGACCCAGACGGCCGGCCGCAGCGCGTCGAGGCAGGCCTGCGGGGTGTCCTCCTCGAAAACCATCACAGCGTCCACGCATTCGAGGGCAAGGAGGAGCTCGGCCCTGTCCTGCTGGCTCACGATGGGCCTGGGTTCGCCCTTGATCCGGTGGACGGATGCGTCCGAGTTCAGGCAGACGATCAGGCAGTCGCCCAGGTCCCGGGCCGCCGCCAGGGTGCGGGCGTGGCCGGCATGCAGCAGGTCGAAGCAGCCCCCGGTCGCCACCACGGTTCCGCCGCTTGCCTGCACTCTCCGGGCCAGCGCGAGGGCGTCTTCGTCCCGGCTGTGGCGCCAGGCGGGACGGTGCCGGCTCGTAAGGTTCCCGCCGGAAGGGTCCCGGTCTGAAACGTAACTGTTGGAAAGGGCGGCCACTCCCCCGGCGGCCAGGAAGTCCGCGGCTTCGTGGATGGCCAGTTCGGCGGCGTCGTCGAGGCTGCGTCCCTCGGCAAGGCGGACGGCGAGGCTGGCCGCCAGCCGGTCCCCCGCCCCGCATGGATCGGCGACGTCGGCCGGCGGCGCCGGGATGGCCCGCGGCGGGCGGTTCGGCGGCCGCATCAGCAGGCCTCCCCGCTCGCCCATGGTCACCAGAACGGCTTGGCTCCCCCAGCGTTCCAGGAGGACGTTGCCCGCCTCGGCGATTTCAGCAGGTGTCACCGCTCGGGTGCCAGCGGCTTTGGCCGCTTCGGCCAGATTCGGCGTGGCCACCGCTATGCCTGGCACCGGCACGGCACCGGAGGGATGCGGATCCCACACGATCGGAATGTCATCGGCGAGGTCGCCGAGGAGGGTCCGGAGCTCCGGGTTGGCGGCCAGGCCCCGGCCGTAATCGGCCACAACGATCGCGTCGGAGTCCTCGAGGGCCCGCAGCATGGCCGGCGTCACCCCGGGCACGTCCGGACGGCCGCAGGCCTCGTCGACCCGGAGCAGAGGGTAGCGGCCCGCCCGGATGCGGGTCTTCACCGGTGTGCGTGCGCCGGACGGTCCGGCCACCACCGTCAGGCCGGCGAGCGTTCCCGCCAGTTCCAGCGATGCGTCGTCGGAGAGGACGGTCACGAGCGTGACGCGGTGTCCGTCCCGGGCGAGCATCCGGGCCACCAGGCCGGCGCCGCCGGCTCGCCGTCGGGCATCGGTAAGGTCCACCACGGGCACGGGCGCGTCCGGGCACAACCGGGTTGCTTCGCCGGTCAGGTCCACGTCCAGCAGCACGTCTCCCACCACGGTGATCCTCATCAGCGGCCACCCCCGGAACCGTCCATGGGCCGGCCGCGGCGAGCGACCTCCGCCTCGAACGCGCGGCACATCGCGTGGAGGGCGATGAGGTGGCCTTCCTGCGCGTTCGCCGAGACCGCGTCGACGGCCACGGCGTCATCGCAGCAGGAGGCCAGCGGATTCGGCGCCGGGCCAGTGAGCGCCCAGGTGGTTACGTTGAGCCGGGAAGCGGCTTCCACAGCGCGCAGCAGGTTAGGGCTCTGGCCGCTCGTGGAGAGAAGCAACAGGATGTCGCCGGACCTGCCGTGCGCGCGGACCTGCCGGGCGAACACTTCGGCGTACCCGTAGTCGTTGGCGACGGCCGTTACCGCGGAACTCTCCGCGTGCAGCGAGATGGCGGAAAAGGGCACCCGTTCGCCGTCGAACCTGCCCACGAGCTCGGCCGTCAGGTGCTGGGCCTCGGCAGCGGAGCCGCCGTTGCCCGCAGCCAGCAGCCGCTGCCCGCTGAGCAGCCGCTGAGCCAGCTGCACGCCCCATGCCGCCAGGCGGTCGGCCTGGCTTTCGAGTGACCGAAGGGCGGGCAGGACGTTTGCCAGGTGCGCCCTGACGGCCTCCCGCGACCCAATCGGGACGCCTGTGCCGGTGCCGGCGTCACGCCGGCCCGGCGCGACGGCCGGCGGCCCGGACGCCGCCGGCGCTCCAAAGGCCGCCGCCGTTCCGGCGTTCACGGACAACGGAGGAAGTTCGGCTTCCCGCAAGGACCATTCCGTCGTCACAGCGCCGCTCCTTCCATCGGTTCCAGCCTGGCGGCGCCGGCCATTCCAGCGATGGCCAGCCGGTAGGCCTTTTCGGTTTCCTCGGCCACGCGGTTCCAGGAATACCGGGCCCGTGCCCGCCGCTCCCCCGCCCGGCCCAGCTTGGTGCGGAGCCGGGGGCTGGCAAGAAGCGCAGCCAGCGCCCCTGCTATGGCCTCGGGGTTCCTGGGCGGCACGTGGAGGCCGGTTCCGCGGTCCACAACACTGTCCGTCAACCCGCCAACCGCGGCAGCGACCACCGGGATTCCGCAGGCCATGGCTTCAAGCGGAACGATGCCGAACGGCTCGTACCAGGGGGTGCACGCCACGGCGTCTGCGCTCCGGAAGATGCCCGGCATGGCGTCCCTCGGGACCTGCCCGCGCAGTTCCACCTGGCCGGCTACGCCCAGGCTGCGGGCGAGTTCGACCAACCTGCGGGCCTCGGGATCCCGGCCTCCGGTGCCGCCGCCGCCCACAATCAGAAGCTCGACGTCGGCGAACCCCAAGTCCTTCAAATGGGGCAGGGAGCGGATCACCAGGTCAACGCCTTTGCGGGGAACCAGCCGGCCCACCGAAAGGATGCGGTGCGCCCGGCGCTTGGCGTCGGCCGGGCCCTCACTGGAGAAGAGTTCCAGGTCGACGCCGCACGGGGCGATTGATACCGTGCGCGTGTCAATGCCCATGGCTTTCAGTTCGAAGGCTTCGTCGGAACAGGTGGCGATGATGCGGTCTGCCGCCCGGCCAAGGGACGGCTCAAGGAAGCGGCGTTCGGGCGGGCTCGTGTCATCAGCGCCCTGATGGCGGCGCTTGACAGTGCCCAGCGCGTGGAACGTCTGCACCACGGGAACCCCGGAACCGGCCGGCCCGCGGCGCGCGGCGTCAAGGGCGGCGACGCCCGACATCCAGAAATGTGCGTGGACCACATCAGGTGCGGCCTCCGCCCAGTCCTCCGCTATCCCGTCCGCGAGAGCGCCCATGAAGGGCAGCAGATCGTCCTTGGGTACATAGGCGGCCGGGCCGGCATCGACGTGGACCACCTCCAGCCCGGGCTGCACGCGAACCCGCGTGGGCAAGTCCGGTGCATCGCGCCTCGTGTACACCGTGACGCGGTGCCCGCGCCTGGCCAGCGCACCGGACAGCGCCGCAACGTGGACGTTCTGGCCGCCCGCGTCCACTCCGCCGAGCGCGGCAAGCGGGCTGGCGTGTTCTGAAATCATGGAGATCCTCACGTGGCATTCCTCTCTCGCGCCGGGGCAAGGGCCACCGGTCCGGGCCCCTTCAAAGACCCGTTCCGTGTCCGGCTCCCCAGCGCGGCCAGCATTTCGTCCCAGTCCGCCAGGAACCGGTCAAGACCGTAGCGTTCCAACACCGCTTCCCGTGCCGCCATGCCGCGCCGGCGGGCCTCCTCCGGATCGTTGACGAGCAGCGTGGCGCACCGGAGGAGCTCCTCAACGCTGGTCGAGATGGCGCCCGCCTCCGGTGGCACGGCCCTCGCCGCTTCGGTGGTGGCCAGGGCCAGCACCGGCATGCCCAGGTGCATCGCCTCCAGCAGCGCCAGGCCCAGCGACGTCCAGCGCAGCGGATGCAGGTATACCCGGCAGCAGGCGAGTTCCCGGTGCAGCTCTCCGGTCGGGAGGTCTCCCCGGACCCTGAGCCGCGACGGCGGGATGCCGCTAGTGGCCGGAAGCCCGGCGCCGCCCATCCCGAAGACCTGGAGCGGTGCCGCTGCCGCAAATCGGGGCAGCAGGTCCGTGCCGGTCACGCGCCCCCGGCGGACCGGTTCGTTCACCACCACGCCGAGCTCCGCGAGTTCGCCGCTGTAGAGGTAGCCCGGATCCGCGATGCCGTGCTCGATGACGGTGGTGGGGGCCCTGCCGCTGTCCCAGAAGAGCCCGTTGAAGTGCGTCACGTGGACAAGCGGTATCTCCCGCTGCTCAGCGAGCGGATGCTGGGTGAACGGGATATCTCCCTTGGGCGTGTTGTGTTCCACGAAGACGGCCGGCAGGTCGACGCCGGGTCGCCGCCGCAGGACCCGCCGCACCTCGTCTGCCTCCCCGGGGCGTTGGAGGACGACGGCGTCAACGCTGTCCGCGTCCAGCTCCGCCAGCGCCACCTCCCGCACTGACGCGGGCCAGTTCCTGCCGGCCCGTCCGAGGCCCCACGGACCGCCTTCGGGCAGGACGGGCAGCAGGTACTCGTGTCTGCCGCGGACGAACGCGTCCGTCCATGACCCGTGGACGTGCCATAGGAGGACTCTCACGGCCGGCGAACCTTTCTCCGGGTGCTGAGCGAGGACACTCCGCGCAGCAGGCGCTCGACCGCGTCAACCACGTTTTCCGGGGAAACCGACCCCAGGCACGGGTGCCCCGGCACCGGACACTCGCGTGCCCGGCTGAGCCTGCACGGCGCGTTCTGGTCGCCGAGCAGTTCCAGCGGAACGCCGTACGGCGCCCACCGGATGGCCGGCACAACCGGTGCGAAGAGGCTCACCACGGGGGTTCCGACTGCGGCCGCCAGATGCGCGGGGCCGGTGTTTCCGGCGACCACCACCCCGGCGTTGGCCAGGACTCCGGCGAGGGCAGCCAGGCCGGTACGACCGCCCAGATCGATCGCCGACCGTCCCGCCACGATGGCGGTGAGCTGCTGCTCGCCGGGCCCTCCGGTCACTACTACCCGGTGACCGGCCCGTTCGAGCAGTTCCACGGCAGCCGCATGATGCAGCGGCGGCCAGGACCGCGCCGCTACTGTTGCGCCCGGATGCACCACGACGTAGGGGTCGCTCCCCACCAGGTCCCGGACGTCCGGTGGCTCCTTCACCATGAGCTTGCCGTCGTCGCCGGGCCCCAGACGAAATCCGGCAGCCAGGGCGATGCCCAGCGCGCGCACAGGCTCGGGCTGGTCTTCGGGGAAGTCTTCTCCGGGCTTCAGCCGGACGTCGAGCAGCGATCCGGCGTAGTCCGTCGAGGCACCCGTGATGCGCTCCACCCCGGCCAGCCGGAGCAGGAGCGCCAGCGGAAGCGGGGACTGATGGAAGGAGGTGAGGATGACCGCCTCGATGATCCTGGAATTGCGGACATAGTCCACCAGGGTGTCCACGTGGGGACCCGTCAGACGCGGCGCGGGATTACTGATCCAGGGGCCGTCCCACGCGAAAATATCGGAGACTTGGGGCAGCAGCCAAGCCGCGGACTTTCCCTGCGCTCCGCAGAGCACGACGACGTCGTTGGGACTGCCGCCGTCGGCCCGCCGTCCGTGGGCCACTGCCCGGACGGCGGGTCCCGCCAACAGGACATCGCCCACGCTGTCCAGCCGGGCCACCAGCACCCTGCTCACAGCGGATCCGCGAGCAACAGGGCGACGGCGTGCGCCAGATCGTGGGCGACCTCGCGGGCGGCGGCGATTTCCTCGGCCCGTGTCAGCGGAGTGGGAACCAGGACACCCCGGGCTCCGGCCGCCCGTGCCGCCTCGATGTCGCTGCCGATGTCGCCGATGAACGCCGCCTCCGAGGGGTCAATGCCCAGCCGGCTGCACGCGCTGCGGATCATTCCGGGGGCCGGTTTGCGGCAGGGGCAGCCGTCCTCGGCGGCATGCGGGCAGACTTCCCAGACGTCGAAGGGGCCGAGCAGTTGCTCCACCCTCGCGTTCACGCTTTCGACCTGCCGGCTGGTCAGGATGCCCCGGGCGATGCCGGACTGGTTGCTCAGCACACCGGTTGCCAGGCCGCGGCTGCGCACGGCGTCGAGCCCGTCACGCGCCGCGGGGAACGGCTCCACCCTAAGGGGATCGCCGTTGTAGGGCACGTCCACAACCAAGGTTCCGTCCCGGTCGAACAGCACGGCTTTGAGTGGGGAAGCATTGCCTGCCATACCCCCTCCGTTCCCCGTCCGGGCTGGGCCTAAACAGCCTGCGGGACACTTCTTCGGGCTAGACTCCTCGGCAGGCGGCCCGCCCGGGCTGTCGGCGGCGAAGGAGGCCAAGCGGTGGAGGCGTCGAACAGCGGCCCGGACCGGCCGCTGCTGCTGGTACTGAGGGCACTGAAGCTGGGCGACCTGCTGGTCGCTGTGCCGGCGCTCCGTGCGCTGCAGCGGGCCTACCCTGACCACCGGCTGGTGTACGCCGCTCAGGGCTGGCTGGAGGAGGCACTGGAACTGGTGGGCGGGTACGAACTGCTGCCCACGCACGGACTGGACGTCCCGATTCCCATCGAACCCGGCCGGGTTGACGTGGCGGTGAACCTCCACGGCTGCGGGCCGGAGAGTGAAGCGCGCCTCTCGGCCCTGGCGGCACACACGGTAATCGGACACCGGACCGCGGCCAGGCCGGGCCCGCGGTGGGTCGACGGGATCCACGAGCGCGAGCGGTGGACCCGGCTGCTCCGGTGGCACGGCATCGAAGCCGACTCCGCCGACTACAGGCTTCACCCTCCGGCGGTGGCCAGCCCCTGCCCGGGTGCAACGGTCCTGCACGTCGGCGCCGCGTACGGCAGCCGGCTGTGGCCCGGGGAGCGCTTCGCCGGGGTCGCCAGGAAGCTGGCCGCGGAAGGGCACCAGATAGTCTTCACCGGCAGCACCGCGGAGCGTCAGCGGGCAGTCGAGGTGGCACACATGGCGGGACTCGGTGAAGACGTCGTTTTGGCGGGCCGTCTTCGGCTGTCCGAATTTGCGGCCTGCATTGGGGAAGCCGGGCTGGTGATCTCAGCGGACACCGGCGCGGCCCACCTTGCCTCCGCCTACTCCCGGCCCTCGGTAGTGCTGTTCGGCCCCGCGCCGGCGGAGGCCTGGGGCCCGCCGCCGGGCCCGCACGTTGTGCTTACCGATGCCCGGGTCCGCCGGGGCGACGCGTTCGCAGCCACACCGGACCCCGCGTTGCTGGCGGTGACCGTGCAGGATGTGCTTGCGGCGGCGCGCGAGCTCCGGCCGGCCTGATCGTCCTCTGCCAGCAGCCTGCGCTGCAGCCGCACGAGGATGCGCGCCAGGCGCCGCGATACCTGCATCTGGGAGATCCCGAACCGCCTGCCGAGATCAGCCTGGGTCACCTCCTCGAAATACCGCAAATACAGCAGTTCGCGGTCGTCGGGGTCAAGCTCCAGGATCGCCTCGTTCAGGCAGAGCAGGTCCTCCAGATGCTCGATCGGTGCCTCGGGCGAGACCAACACTTCCGCCATCGACGGACCGCCCCAAGGATCGGCGGTGTCCAGCGAATACGGATGCATGCTGCTGGCCGCCGCGTGGGCCTCCCGGACGTCCTCCGGGCTGACGCCGAGTTCGTGCGCCAGTTCCTCGGTTGAAGGAACGCGGCCGAGTGCCTGGGTAAGGTCCGGCACGGTGCGAAGCAATTGCGTCCGCACGTCCTGGACGCGCCGCGGGGGCCGCACGGTCCAGCAGCGGTCCCTCAGAAACCGCTTCAGTTCACCGCTGATGGTCGGGGCGGCGTACGCCGGAAAGCTCTCGCCCTTTTCCTTGTCGAAGCCCCTGGCTGCCTTGATCAGCCCCAGGTACGCGACCTGGACCAGATCGGAGCGCTCCCTGCCGCGCGCGGCAAAGCGTGACGCTAGGGACTCGGCAAGGTCGAGGTAGTTCAGCACCAGCTCATTTTGGACGGCGTCATGGACGCCGCCCGCCCCCGGGGCAGGATGCCTGTCACGACGCTCAGCGGACCGGGCGCCGGCGCCGTCGTAGTGGAGATCTGCAGTGGGCACCGGTGTCACGGTCACGGCCATTAGTGGAGGATTCTCTGGCATTGTCGTCGGATTCCTTCGACCTGGATCTCTAGAAAGCCTGCGGCAAGACTTAGGAGAAGGAAATCATAAGTGTACTTATAAAACAACGGTCCCATGCATCCCGGGCAAGCCCCCTCGGAACAGTCACATACTGATTTGCGGCTCATAATGCCCAAAAGAACCGCAAATAGGGGAATATGGGAGCATGCCGAAATTTCGAGTGTCAGAAGCAGCGCGTTTTCTCGGGGTCAGTGACGACACCGTACGGCGCTGGACGGAGAGCGGGATCCTGACGCCGGGCAAGGATGAGTCCGGCCGCCTGGCCGTGGATGGACTGGAACTCGCCCACCTCGCCCGCGACCAGGCGCAGCTGCCCGGGGACCCCACCCGCGTGGGCAGCTCGGCCCGCAACCGCTTCGTCGGCCTTGTCACCGGCATCACGGCCGACAAAGTCATGGCGCAGGTCGAGCTTCAATGCGGCCCGTTCCGCGTTGTGTCCCTCATGAGCAGCGAGGCCGTGCGGGAACTCGGGCTTGAGCTCGGATCCGTCGCTACCGCCGTCGTCAAAGCCACCACCGTCATCATCGAAACACCCCGAGGAAAGAGCATCGTATGAGGATCACCCGCACACGGCTCGCCGCAGTGCTGGCCGCCGGCGCGCTGGCCGCGGGCCTGTCCGGCTGCGCCTCCGGCACTACGAGCCCGGCTGCGGGCGGCTCGGCCAACGCCAGCGAGGCCGCCCGAAAGTCCGGCACCATCACTGTCTTCGCCGCGGCGTCCCTGAAGTCGACCTTCACCAAGCTGGCCAGCGACTTCGAGGTCAAGAACCCCGGGACCAAAATCACGCTGAACTTCGCCGGATCCTCGGACCTGGTCACGCAGATCAGCCAGGGCGCCCCGGCCGACGTCTTCGCTTCCGCCGACACGAAGAATATGACCAAGCTTTCCGAGGCGAAACTCATCGACGGGACCGCCAGCAACTTCGCCACGAACGTCCTCGAGATCGCCGTCCCGCCGGCCAACCCGGCGTCGATCAGCTCCTTTGCCGATCTGGCCAAGCCGGGGGTGAAGGTGGTCGTCTGCGCCCCCCAGGTCCCGTGTGGCGCTGCCACCGACAAGGTCGAACAGGCTACCGGCACTACCCTGGAGCCGGTCAGCGAAGAGTCCTCCGTCACCGACGTCCTGGGCAAGGTCACCTCCGGCGAGGCTGATGCCGGGCTCGTCTACGTGACCGATGTGACAACCGCCGGCGGCAAGGTCAAGGGCATCCCTTTCGCCGAGTCGGGCAAGGCCGTGAACACGTACCCGATCGCCACCGTCGGCGCGAGCAAGAACAAGGACCTGGCCGCCGCCTTTATCGCCATGGTCACCGGCAGCGAGGGCAAGAAAGTGCTGAACGACGCCGGATTCGGCACCCCCTAATTCGGCACCCCGTAAGGACGGCATGAACCGACGCAGCGGCACCGGCTACACCGGCATCCCGCCATGGATTTACGCCATCGCGGCGGCAGGAGCACTTTTTGTCCTGCTGCCGCTGGTGGCCATGGTGGCCAAGGTCAACTGGCCGCAGTTCATCCCGCTGATCACATCCGAATCCTCAGTCACGGCCCTGGGCCTGAGCCTGCGGACGTCAGCCGGAAGCACTGCCCTGTGCGTCATCTTTGGCGTGCCCTTGGCACTGGTCCTGGCCCGGAACCGGTTCCCCGGCCAGCGGCTGCTCCGGGCCTTCGTCCTGCTGCCCCTGGTCCTGCCTCCCGTCGTGGGAGGCATCGCCCTGCTCTACACGTTCGGACGCCAGGGCCTCCTTGGCAAGAACCTCGAACTCGCCGGAATCCAGATCGCCTTCTCCACCACCGCCGTCGTCCTTGCCCAAACGTTCGTCGCACTGCCGTTCCTCGTGGTCAGCCTCGAGGGCGCCCTGCGCACCGCCGGCAACAAATACGAGGCCGTCGCCGCAACGCTCGGGGCGCGCCCGTCCACCGTGCTGCGCCGCGTCACCATCCCGCTGGTCCTGCCCGGCCTGGCCTCCGGCGCGGTTTTGTCGTTCGCACGCAGCCTGGGGGAATTCGGGGCCACCCTTACCTTCGCCGGCAGCCTTCAAGGCGTGACCCGAACCCTCCCGCTGGAGATCTACCTGCAACGGGAGACCGACGCCGATGCCGCCGTCGCGCTCTCCCTCGTCCTTGTTGCCGTGGCCGTCACAGTCGTCGGACTCTCCTACCGTCGCCCCCGCAGCGGGGCACTGCCGGAAAGGGCGCCGCAATGACGTTTCAGCTGGATGCCAGCCTTGCGGCACGAGGCTTCGATGTCTCCCTCAGCCTGGGGCCGGCCGAGACCGTCGCCGTCCTCGGCCCCAACGGCGCCGGCAAGTCAACGCTCCTCGCGATCATCGCCGGCCTGCTGCGCCCCGACACCGGCAAGGCATCGATCGGGGACGAGGTACTCTTCGACCTGGCGGCCGGCCGGACCGCCTGGAGTGCTCCGCACAGCCGGGGCACGGCGCTCCTGGCCCAGGAGGCCCTGCTGTTTCCGCACCTGAGCGCATTGGACAACGTCGCGTTCGGACCGCGCAGCGCCGGCGCCTCCAGCGCCGAGGCCCGCGCCACAGCAATGCACTGGCTGACCGAGGTCGACGCCGAATCCCTCGCCTCACGACGACCCGGACAGCTCTCGGGGGGACAAGCCCAGCGTGTTGCCGTTGCCCGCGCCCTGGCCGCCGACCCCGAACTGCTGCTCCTCGACGAGCCCATGGCTGCCCTGGACATCCACGCCGCCCCGCTGCTCCGCCGTCTCCTCAAGCGCGTCCTTGCCGGCCGCAGGGCCATCATCATCACCCACGACATCCTTGACGCCCTGATGCTGGCAGACAGGGTGATCGTCCTTGAGGACGGCCGGATCAGTGAGCAAGGACCCACGCGTGACGTCCTCGAAAAGCCGCGCAGCCGGTTCGCGGCAGGACTGGCCGGCTTGAACCTCGTGACCGGGATTGTCGGCGACCACGGCATCACCACTCCCCAAGGACAGTTTGTCGCCGGCAACTCCGCCGACACCATCGCCTCCGGGCAGGACGGCGTTGCGGCTTTTCCGCCCTCGGCAGTGTCCGTGTTCCTCACGGCGGAGCACGGCAGCCCGCGCAACTCATTCCGCGTCGCCATCACGGACCTCGAGCCGCACGGCGACCAGATCCGCGTCCACGGAGGCGGCCTGTCCGCCGACATCACACCGGCCGCGTCGGCCGACCTCGGACTGACGCCCGGCATGACCGTCTACTTTGTCATCAAGGCAGCCGCCATCGCCATCTACCCGGCCTAGGCAGCTGCCGCCTCAGGACGGGGAGCCCCGGACACCTTCCCCCAGCGCCAGCAGGGAAGAGCCGGGGCACGGAATAGCCGGCCATGGCGAATCCGGGCGGCCCGCTACTCCCGCGGGTTGGTCCGCCGCGTGTCCGCATCGGTTCGCGGATCCCGGTCCGCGTCAACGTCGCGCCCAGCGTCCGCGTCAGCCCGCCGGCCGCCGTCCTCATCCACGTCCGGGTCCAGGGCATTGGCCTTGTGAAGGTGCTTCTCGGAGTCCGTCCGGAAGCCCTGCGCCTCAGCCTGCCGCTGCTCGGCCTGCTGGCGGAGCCTTGCCGCCTCAACCTGGGCCTTCTCGGCATCGGCTTTGGCACGCATGGCCTGGGCTTCATTTTCACGGGCCTGAAGTTCCGACTCCTCAGCTTTGCTGCGGATTTCGGCCGCATGCTGACGGTTCTGCTCATCGCGCTTCTGCCGGAACGCTTCCCTGCGCCTGCGGTTCATGAGCAGAACAATGAGTGCGATGACGACAATGACAACGACGATCCAAATCCAGACGGTTGCATCCACCGTGGATCCACCTCTCTCCCTATCCAGCACCGGCCGGCCATGTGCGCGTACAGCGGGTTGCACCTGAACGCGCGACCAATTGAACTAGCGGCAATCGTGGTACTTACAATCTAATAGTAATCATGCTTACTATTTAGGGCCAGCAATGCCGGGTGGTGATCCGCGGCCCACCTTCTTCGAGAGAGAGCGGCGATGAAAGACGACCAACAGCTTCCGGAGGACGGCCCTGAAGCGCCCGGGGACACAGGCACTCCGGCCAGCGTGCCTCCCCACGTCCCCAACCCGCTGAATTCCACCCAACTGGCCGAAAGTCCAGCATCCGGCACGGGGATGGCTGATGATCCGCTCGCCGGAAAGCAGCCGGCCGACGACCCTTCGGGCAGCGACCCGCTCACCCTCGACCGCAGGAGCGCCGCCCGCCCGCAGGGTGAGTGACGACGGAAAGGATGGCCTCATGGCCCCGAACGAAGCCCCCGACACCAGTACGGCCAAAGCGGCCACAGCGCCGGCCCCGGACGACGAACGCAAGCCCGACAGCCCGTCGGACGTCACCAAACCGTCGTGGAAGTACATCGCCCGCAAGACGCTCCGCGAGTTTACGTCGGACCAGTGCCCCGACCTCGCGGCCGGGCTCACCTACTATGGCGTCCTATCGCTGTTCCCGGCACTGCTCGCACTGGTTTCGCTGCTGGGGATCTTTGGCCAGCCGGAAAAGACGACGGCGGCACTCCTCGACATTGTGCAGGGCATCGCGCCCGGTTCCACCGTGGACATGATCCGCCAGCCTATTGAGGAACTCACCAGGTCCCCCGCCGCCGGGTTCGCCCTGGTGATCGGGCTCGCGACGGCCCTTTGGTCCGCTTCCGGGTATGTGGGCGCGTTCGGCCGCGCCATGAACCGGGTTTACGAAATCGATGAAGGCCGCGGGTTCGTCAAGCTCAGGGGGACGATGCTCGGAGTTACGCTTCTTGCCGTCGTCATCGTGGCGCTCCTGGCGGCAATGCTGGTGGTCAGTGGCCCGGTGGCCGAAGCTGTGGGCGGCGTCCTGGGGCTCGGCGGGGTGTTCCTGACGGTCTGGAACATTGCGAAGTGGCCGGTTATCCTCCTGCTGGTCATCGTGATCATTGCCGTGCTCTACTACGCCACTCCCAATGTCAGGCAGCCGAAGATCCGGTGGATGAGCATTGGCTCCGTCATTGCCTTGATGGCGTTCGTGCTCGCCTCCGTCGGGTTCGGGTTCTATGTGGCCAACTTCAGCAGCTACGACAAGACGTACGGTGCGATCGGCGGCGTCATTGTGATGCTGCTGTGGCTGTGGATCCTGAACATGTCCCTCCTGTTTGGCGCGGAGTTTGACGCTGAAATGGAGCGCGGCAGGCAGCTGCAGGCGGGCATCGAGGCGGAGGAAACGATTCAGCTGCCGCCCCGCGATACCAAGAAGAGCGACAAACTCCAGGAGAAGGAAGAAGAGGACATCCGGCGCGGACGGGAACTGCGCGAGAAGTACAGCGAGGAAGGCGGCGCCGGGGCGGACGACGACGGCGGGAACCGCCGCGCAGGCGCGGCCCCGGACCGCGGCGGCCGGTCAGCCGGGCGCGACAGCCACTGACTCGGCCACGGCGTCCGCCCCCAGCGTCCGCAGGTACGCTCCGAAGCCGTGGGGTGCCCGCGCGGAGGTCCGCCCCGATGTCACCACCCGGATGGTATCGGTGGCCACCACCGCGAATCCGCGCCGCCGCAGCCGGCCCACCAGGACGCTGTCCTCCGAGGACGGTATTTCCGGAAAGCCTCCGGCCAGCCGGTACGCCGACGCCCTGACGCCCAGGTTGGCTCCGTACACATGGGGGTGGCGCTCTTGAACGGGATGCCGGCTGCGCCACCTCCGGAGGACTTCAGGATCCATGCCGCGGGGATCCGGCTCGACGGAACCCAGCACCACGTCCCAGCCGGCGTCGGCCAACTCGAGCTGGCGCCATAGCCAGTTCTCCGGGACACGCGAATCGGCGTCCGTGCTGGCCAGCCAGATGCCGCCCAGGCCCGGGCGTTCCGGGCCTGGGCTTTCCGGGATGGTGTTTTCCAGGCGCGGCGGGCCGTGGCCAAGGGCGGCCGCCACTCCGGCGGCCCTGCTGGCGCCGGCGTTGCGGAAGGTTTGGTGCAGCACGCTGAACCGCTCGTCTGTTGCGGCGATGCGGGCAGCGATGTCAGCCGAACCGTCGGTGCAGTGGTCCAGGACCACGGTGATTCCGACGGTGACTGAGGGCCGCCGTTCGGCCAGCGCCTGCGCTGCCACCTGGAGCGCGCGGAGGGCGTGCTCGATGTGGTGTTCCTCGTCATGGGCCGGCATCACCACCTCAACCCTGCGGACCGGCGGCCGCACCGGCTCAGGGCTCATCCGAAGCCTCCGGCGTTATTCAACGGATCCGGCCTCACTCGGCGGCTCCGGCGCAAAGAACGTTTCGATCACAAAATCACGCTCCCGGTACAGGCCGGCGGTGGGCCATCCGAGCCGGTGACGTGCCCGCGCGTGGACGCCATCGCCGTCGAGCTCCCAGCCGGAAATGGGATGCCTCCAATGGCACAGCAGCAGGGTCCCGCCGGGGGCCAGCGATCCGACGATCCTCGTGAACAGCCCGTCGAGCTCCAACGGCGCAAGGTAGTAGCCCACTTCGGACAGCACGATCAGGTCGAAGCCGCCGTCCGGCCAGTGCTGCGGAACCGTGAGCTGCCTGGCCTCGGCGGCGGCAAAGGGTGCCAGCCGCTGGGCCGCACTGGCCACGGCCGCGCCGCTGGCGTCAACGGCCAGCAGCCGTCCGCACCGCCCGGCTAGCTCCGCGCTCAAGGTGCCGATCGAGCAACCCACTTCCAGCCCGGCGTCGTACTTTGGCTCAGGCAGGGCAGCGAGCGTCAGCGCCCGCTTGCGCTGCTCATACCAGCTGACGTCGTACCCCCACGGGTCATCGGCCCGGCGATGCAGGGCATCAAAGACGCCCTCGGCGTCGCGGGCGCCCAGCGTTCCGGATACCGGAGGAAGCCAGGAGAACACCTCGAAGGGGCGTTCAAAGTGCGCCAGGAAATGGTCCTCCAGGAGCGCCTCGTCCCCAGGCCGCTCGGACAGGGGTTCCAGCTGCGAGGCGTGGGTCCGCAGGGCGCCCTGTTTCGCCCGCTGTTCCTCGGCGCCCAGCGGCAGCCGCACCCAGCGGCGCCATTCCGGGTGTTCCGGAGTTGCCCAAAGCCAGTACCAGATGGGATATTCCAGCAGCCCGTGGCCGCCCGCCTGCGCGAGTTCGGCCGCGATAGCGCCCAGCGTGTCGTGGTCCGGGTGCCCGTCGGAGCGGTAGGGGGCAACAATCACCAGCCGCTCAGCCGGGCCGCGGTGCCGGCCGATGGCGTCTTGAGCGTGCCGCGCTATCTCCCCGCGGTGTTCTGCCAGCCGGCCGTCCGGAAGCTCCAGGAACTGCCAGCCGCCCGTGGGCCGGAGCACGGACATCGCGCGCCCGAACTCTTCGAGCCGGACCGCGGCCAGCTGCTCCGGCGTGGTGGTCGGAGAGACCGGATGGGACGCCTCCCCCGCGGTACACAACAGCACCTCCGCCTCGGCACCTGCCGCCTTCAGCCGCGCCAGCAGGCCGCCTGCTCCAAGCGTTTCGTCGTCCGGGTGGGCTGCAAGGAGGATGAATGCCGTGCCGGCCAGCTCGCCCTGGTCCAGCGGCAACTCGCCCAGCGTGGCCAGCCCGGCCGCCTCCCAGGCTGATTCGTCCGTGCCGGCGTCAGTGTGCGAAAAGCTCACCACTCGTGCTCGCCCTTGAGCGTGAGGGCGCCCAGCTGCGCGTCGTCCCGCAGGGCATGGTGCTGCCGGACGTACAGCGACAGGTCCGCCATGCACTTGCCATACCGCTCGTCGAACGCCAGCGGCCCGGGTCCCAGGTTCTGGCTCACCAGGAGCTGGACGCGTTCGACGGCGGCAGCAACGGTCCCGCGGACCCGGAGCGCCTCGCTCCACGCGCCGGAACTCCTGCCCGGTTCTTCCGGCAGTTCCCCATGTCCCGGGCGGGCGTCGATGAGTTCTGCAGTCCGGGCAAGATACTGGAGGGCGGATGTGAGGATCCGGTCCACTTCGCCGAGGCTCGCGAGCGCCACCTGGTCAGGTTCCCGCTGGGACTGTGCCCCGCGTATCAGGGCTGCCTTGAAATGCCGGCCCAGCGCCACCGCGCCGCCCAGCCAGCACGCGGCGACCCCCATGCCGCCCCAGGCGAAGCCCGGGCGCTGGAAATACCAGCCGTCTCCGCCCAGCGGCACCGCCGGAACACGGTCGAAGTGGACGGTTCCACTGGGTATTTCCCGCAGGCCCCGGCTTGTCCATTCCGGGTCGACGCAGGTCACACCGGCATCCCTGAGGTCTATGGCGAAAGCGGCCCGGCCGCCTGATTGCGTATGTGCCGTCACGACGGCATGGTCCACGAACTGCGCCAGCGAGCACCACGGTTTAGACCCGCTGAGGCGCACGCCGCCGTGTTCGCCGCCGTGTTCGCCGTCGGATGGTTCGCCGCCGGACTGGGGCACGGCGGTAAGGCGTGTGCCCGGGGCCTCGGCGGCAAAGACGCCCCAGGTTCCGGTGAAGGAGTCTGCGGCCCTTGCCTGGGACAGGATGGCGCCGGCGTCCAGATGGGGTTCCAGGATGCGGCCCGCAGCCACGTCAATCGCAGCTACGGAGGCCAGGAGTTCCCACAGCCGGGCTGTCTGGCCTTCTCCCGGCTTGGGAGCGAACCGGCCCGCCTGATTGGCTGCGGCCAGGAGTGCCGGTACGTCCCCCACGGCAGCGGCCATCGCCTCCAGGGTGGTGTCCAGCTCCGCCAGCTGCTTCGGGGAGGAACTGATGCCAACTGCCTGCCAGGGGCGGTGCGGCGGGGTCATGCACTGCTCGCTGACATCGCGCGCTGCAGCTCGACCAGGTCGGCGACGACCCTTTGAGGGTTGGCGGCCAACGCCTGGGATGCTTTCATCTCTTCCTCCGCTGCAGTATGCCAGGGACCGGCCGCCTGCGGCCGGGACCATCATTCCAAGCATACTTAGCTTCGGCGCCGCAGGCCGCGCGCGCTGCACGGTTTCCGCCCGGTTCCGGGCGCCGGGACGCTCCTCGGTCCGGCTGCCGGTGGTGTCCGGCTGTTCCTAGTGCCCGGCCGGCCACAGCACGGTGGCCTGAACGTTTCCCACCGGCACGCTGCCGTATGTCCGTGAGTCGATGGACCCGGCCCGGTTGTCGCCGAGGACAAAAACGTGGCCGGCGGGCACCGTGACCGGCCCAAAATACGTACCGTCGATCCGGCTGTGGTCAATGCCCGGTTCGGGCTGCGGTACGCCGTCCACCACCAGCACTGAGTCCTCGATTGCCACCGTCTGGCCCTGGAAGGCAATGGCACGCTTAATTGCAGGGCTGCCGTCCTCCGGACTCGTGAACACCACAAGATCGCCGGCCCTGAGTCCGCCCAGGACCGGCCCTGGCTTGAATATCAGCACAGTGCTCCCCCGGGGCACTGCCGGTTCCATGCTTTCCGAGCTGACCGTCACCGGCTCCACTACCCACAGGCGCGCGGCCAGCACGGCCGCCGCCAGCAGGGCCGCCGTCGTGATTTTCTTTCCCCGCCGGGAATCGGTCACGACGGAGCTCCTTTCGTATGCTGCCAGGAGCATGACCGGGCCGTCTTGGAAAAAACCGGAGCCGCCAGCAGGCCCGCAGGGGCTGATTTGGCGCCACCCCTATTTAGGCCCCCTCAAATCGATGGTCTAACCCCGCAGGCCGGGAAGGACCCTCCCGACCCCCTCGCTGGGCGGTCCAGAGACCTGCGAAGAGGCCGGTCCCGGGAAATTCCCAAGTCCCTGCCCGCACGCTTGTCATTGTCCTGAACCGGACGGTGGCCGCCGCCGGTGACGGACCAGGACCGCCGGGTCCTGTGCCGTATCCCCATCGGCACCAGACCCGGCGTCCGCCCAAGAACGGCCTGCGGAGCCATATTTCCGCCTCAGCGGCTGGTTTTATCCGACTTTTATCCAAGGTCTTTAGTTCACTTTGAAATTGGTCGGGAATGACTTTCTGGCCTGGCCTTGAGGGTACTGGGGGCCACAAATCGAGTGTCCATCTAAGGAGTCACCATGTTCTCGCAATCCGTGAAACGGCCGATGATGCCGGACGGAACAAACCGCATCGAACCCGCCCACCACCGGTCCACGCCGACCGCCGCGGCACGTCTCGCCCCTGTTGCTGCGGGGGCCCTGTTGGCCGCCGCACTCGCACCGCTGGGCGCGGTTCCGGCCGGCGCCGAAACGGCCGGAATGGGTCCCGTGGATTCGGCCAACGGCTTCCCCACCTGGTATTCGGACGGAACCGTCAAGCTGCAGTTGTGCTACATCGCCAACAGCGGGTGCCTCACCGAGCCGCCAGACCCGAACTCGCCGGCGTCCTACCCGGACAACTTCCCGGATGAGGCCTTCTGGTTCAATGCCGAGGCCAGCGGCGGGAATCTCGGTCTCTACGAGGCTGCCCTTGAGGCAGCCCACGTTAACGGGCCTGTGGTCGACGGCGACCAGATGGGATTCGGCCGGCTGCGGTTCCGGCTGAACAACCTCGTGGCGGGAGCCTCGTACACCATCACCCACCCCTACGGCGTCCACACCTTCACGGCAGCAGCGGACCCGCAGGATCCGAGCCTGGGTGAAATCAACGTGACCCTCGATGAAGGCTGCACTCCGTCCGCTACGGCTGCCTGTGACTGGGCCAGCGTCGGTGCTTCATTCCTTGGCGACTTCGCCTCGGGATCCACCGCCACCTTCCTCCGCCAGGACGGCGCCGCCGCCGGAACATTGGGCGACATCAATACCGCCAGGACCGTCACGGGCGCCCCGTCCGGCACCAACGCCGTCATCGTGACAGGCCCTGATGCTGGCGGCTCCGGAGTCGACACGCTCACGGTCAACACGTTCACTGTCCAGGGGCTCATAGACGGAGCTTCAGACGGCGCACCGTCCGCTCCCGACCTGGCGGCGGCCAGCGACACCGGCCGTTCCTCGACGGACAACGTCACCCGTGTGACAACACCGACCATCACCGGGACGCTTCCAGCCGGCGCGTCCGGACCCGTTCAGTTGATTGTCGACGCCGGCGCCCCCCGGGCGACAACGCTTTCCGGCTCCACCTACTCCGCAACGCTGGCGGCCCTGCCGCAGGGCGTTCACCGGGTGCAGTCCCGCATCACCAATCCGGCCTTCGCAGCCGATCCCACCCAGCCGCAGTTCCTAGTCTCCTCGACGCTGACGTTCACGGTGGACACCACTGCGCCCGGCGTTTCCGTCACGGCGCCGTTCCCGTCAACACCGAGCTTGGACAACACGCCCACGCTTAGCTTCTCGGGTGAAGCCGGGGCAAGGTTCGAATGCCAGCTGCAGCCCAGCAACCCCATTTGGGATGCCACCTGCGCCTCACCCAGGACCTGGGATGCACAGGCCAACGGCACGTACGTCTTCAACGTTCGGGCCACGGATGCGGCCGGAAACGTCAGCGCCCTCGCAAGCCGCACTGTGCAGATCGGGCAGGGCACGGCGGCCGCCGCCACGCCCAAGCTTCAGGACTTCAATAGCGACGGCCGGGCGGACATCGTGTCCAGGGACACTGCCGGAAGGCTTTGGCTCTACCGGGGCAACGGAACCGGCGGCTTCCTCCCCAGGCTCCAGATCGGCAACGGCTGGGGCAGCATGACCGCCATGGTCAGCACCGGCGACTTCAATGGTGACCGCAAAGCGGACATCGTGGCCCGGGACTCCGCTGGTGCCCTCTGGCTCTACCGCGGCAACGGCGCAAGCGGCTTCACCGGACGCGTCCAGATCGGCAACGGCTGGACCGGGTTGAACAACATCGTCGCCCCCGGCGACTTCAACGGCGACCGCAAGCCCGACCTGGCAGCACGGGATGCCGCCGGAAACCTGTACCTTTACCTCGGCAATGGCACGGGCGGCTTCCTCGGACGGACCCAGATCGGCAACGGCTGGAACACGATGAATGCCATCGTGGCTACCGGTGACTTCAACAGCGACGGCAAGGCCGACCTGGCCGCCCGCGATACGGCCGGAAACCTCTGGCTCTACCGTGGCAACGGCTTCGGATCGTTCCTCGGCAGGGTCCAGATCGGATCCGGCTGGAACGGCCTGAGCGTTGCCGGGACGGGGGACTTCAACGGCGACCGTCGGGCTGACCTGACGGCCCGCGATGCTGCCGGAAACCTGATTCTCTACCGTGGCAACGGGGCGACCGGCTTCCTCGGCAAGGCCCAGATCGGCACGGGCTGGAACACCATGAACGCCATCATGTAGCACCGGCATTCTGAGTTCCGACGCAGCACCGCCCGCGTACAGCCAGTACGCGGGCGGTGCCGCGTCGTGCCGGGTTTATGCTCTGTAGGCTTCGCGGCCAGGGGGCCGGGGAACCCGGCTAGCGGACCACGGCCAGCGCGAAGCCG
This sequence comes from Burkholderia sp. RS01, assembly GCF_039748055.1. NCBI lineage: Bacteria > Pseudomonadati > Pseudomonadota > Betaproteobacteria > Burkholderiales > Burkholderiaceae > Burkholderia > Burkholderia sp. RS01. The sequence continues at coordinate 55,668 of NZ_JBDLAK010000011.1, read as the reverse complement.
TCCCAGCCCTTGGACCCCACCGTCTGGATCACCGTGGCGTCGAGCCTGGCGTCCTCCCCCATCAGCTTCAGCGCGCTGACGATCCCCGGGGCGTTGACCTCGTCCATGGACGGATCCAGCACCGCACCCTCCCACACCACGTTGTCCATGACAATGCTGGTTCCCGGCCGGCCCAGCCGGACAGCCCAGTCCAGGTACTTCGGGTTGTTCTCTTTATCCGCGTCGATGAAGACAAAGTCGAACGGTGCGCCGCCCTCGGCCTGCAGCGCAGCAAGCGTGTCCAGCGCCGCGCCTATCCGGATCTCCACTTTGTGGCCCAGCCCGGCAGCGTCCACATTCGCGCGGGCTATGTCCGCGTGTTTGGTGAGATATTCACACGTGACCAGCTGGCCGTCGTCGGGAAGTCCCTGGGCCATCCAGATGGTGCTGAATCCGGCCAGCGTGCCGATCTCCAACACCCGGCGCGCGCCGGAAGACATGATCAGCAGCTTCAGCAGCTTGCCCGCATTGGCGGTCACCTCGATGGGCGGCATGCCGGCGTCGACGGCGGACTGCACCGCGCGCTTAAGCGCACCGTCCGGATGGACCACGACGTCGGACAGGAACTCTTCTACGGCCACCCACTCGGGCCGGGGCTTGTGCTCAAACATGGCCCCAGTCTCCCAGCAACCGCGCTGGCGGGCTAGACGTACTGCCAGCACCCGCCGGCGTCTCCGCTGCCTTCTGCGGCGGGGTCAGGAACCCCCGGCTATGGCGCTTTCCAGGCGATCGACTTTTGCGGTGATCTCACCCGAGAAGCCGGGCCGGATGTCCGCCTTGATCACCAGGGACACCCTGCTGCCGAACTTGCCCACCGCCTCCGTCGCGCGTTTGACCACGGCGAACACCTCGTCCCATTCGCCCTCGATAGTGGTGAACATGGAATCGGTCTTGTTGGGCAGCCCGGACTCCCGGACGATGCTGACGGCGGCGGCCACGGCGTCGTGCACGGACGCATCCGCTGCGCCACCGGCCCCCGCGTAGGCAGGGTCGGCAGGAATTCCGGACGGGGCGACTGAAAATGCAAGCAACATGGGTCCAGTCTGACACGGTCCGCCAGACTCCCCCGGGCGTGTGCTGCGTCATATTTGGCGCTACCACTGGGTAACGAAGTCGGGAAGACACGGCGTTGCTAACCTTTATTCATGAACCTCGCAGTAGAGCGCAAACCCCTCCGTGCCGACGCTGCCCGCAACGTGGACAAGATCATCAACGCGGCCCGCGAGTGCTTCCGCGAGTACGGCCCGGACGTTCCGCTGCAGACCATCGCCGCCACTGCAGGAGTGGGACCGGCTACGCTCTTCCGTAATTTTTCGGACAAGGAACAACTGGTCCTGGCGGCGCTGAACCGCCAGCTCCGGCTCCACGTGGACCCCGTCATCGATGTTGCTCTGGCGGGCCCGGACGCGGCCGAAGGCCTCTTCCATGTCATTGACGCCGTCATGGCCGCCGCCAGCGAGAACGCCAACCTGCTGGGCGCCGTCGCCGGGCGGCGGGACCTGCTGACCGGTATCACCGGCAGCCTGATCGAATCCGTCGGCGTGCTCCTTGGCCGCGGGCAGGGGCAAGGGACGCTCCGCATCGACATCTCACTGACGGACATGGTGAGGCTGCTGGCCATGCTGATCGGCGTGGTCGACACCATGGAACCGGGATCCGATGCCTGGCGCCGCCCTGCCGCGCTGGTCGAAGACGCTATCCGTTCGGAACGGCCCGGCCGGCCGCTTCCGCCGCAGGTTCCGCTGCCCAGCGCCCAGTTCGAGTAGCCCGGCTCCGCCCCTTCCGGGCCCTTTCGACGCGGCCCCCTCTATTCCGTCGAACCGGCTTGCACAGTAAGCTAGGCGCACCAGTGGTTAGGCAGCCAGCCTCGGGAATTCCATAACGGAGTACACAATGTCATTCTCCACTCGTGAACATTTCACCCCGGCTGCGTCAGCATGAACCGCTCTCAGCTCGCACATTTCATGAAGCTGTCCGAGGACCCCGAAGCCACGTTGACCGCGGCCTCCACCGATGACCTCGGAATCATCGTGGACGCGCTCTACCGCAACCTGGACACGCCTAAGCCGGTTTTCGGAGCCCAGGACTGGTATGACCTCGCCACCGAAGAACTGGCCCGGCGCACGTCCTCCGCCGCATCGGACTCTTACGGGGCAGCTTCTTCTCCGGACGCCTACGGGGCCGCCTAGCCCATTCCAGGGCCGGGCCCTTCCTTGGAGGATGTCGCCTGCCTTTAGGGTGCCGCCTGTGCCTTTAGGGTGCCGCCTGGAATCCCTGGCCTAGGAATCCTTCGGCGTGGATTCCGGCGCCCGGGATTCCTGGACCGCTGATTCAGGGGCCGCGTCCTTGGCGGGCGAGTGCTCCTTTGCGTGCGCCTGATGCTCAGCGTCGTGGGCGTGCTCCTTCGCCTCGATCAGGTGCTGCTGCAGCTTCTCCTCCGCCTCCCGGCGCCGCCGGGACGTGTCGCGGAGCTCCCGCGTGGATTGAGAGCCGCTTACCTCGATGTAAGGAGCGCCCGTCCTGTCATGTCCATCCTTGTGGGACTCCGGCTCGCCCGGGGCTGAATTTTCGTTCATGGTCAGTTCGTCCTCTCTGAAGCCAACAAAACCCTGCGCCGCTGCATTAACTGCGTCGCTCCACCACCTACTCAGTCACACCCGGCCTGACACGTCAATGCCGGGGCCGGGTCAAACGCCGCCCGGGAAGGCCTCTGGCCGTGCGGCGTGAGTGCGCAATGCGGAGCTGACGCACTCACTCATTGCCTGGAGCGCGATCAGCTGCGCTTCCCGGACCTGGGGCTTGAGTGCGTTGATGCAGATGGCCTCATCCGCCGACTGTGCCAGCGGATTGGGGGCCCGGCCAGTCACTGCCCACACCACGGCACCTGTCGCCTTGGCCGCCGCGGCCGCGTCCAGTAAGGCATGCCGGTGCCCGCTGGCTGACACGACCAGCAAGACATCATCGGCGCGAATATGGGCTGCCACCCTGCTGGCCGCTTCTTCCGCAGTGCCCTGCGCAATTTCGATTAGGCCGGCCGTTCCCGCCCCGGCCGCCGGAGGGGCTCCGCGGAGAGCGATGACGGAGAAGGGCCGGCGTTCGCCGGAGTGGCGGCCCAGCAGTTCGGCCGTGAACTGCTGCACCTCGGCGGCCGAACCGGCGCTGCCGGCGGTAACCAGCCGGTTCCCGGCGAGGAGGCGCCGGGCCAGCTCCTCCCCCCACTCCGCCAGGCGCGAGGATTCATTCCGGAGCGAGGCGACGGCGGGACCCACCTGGCGCAGGTGCTCCAGAACGATGTCCACCGGTGCTTTCACGGCGAACGGGGCCTCGGCGACGCGAGTGCGCGACAACCGGCTGACGGCTTTCATTTTTCCAACTCCTCTTCACTTCGAGCAGTTGCTGCGCTTTGTTCGGCTCACTCTGCGCGTAACTGCACAACGGGCGGCACGCCCCTGATGGCAGGGCGCGCCTGGCCTCACTCGTCGTTGGCGGCCGCGGCTCGTGCCAGGAGCTCACGGTTTATCGCCGCCAGGGCCGCCAGCCTTGCGGGGTTTCCGGAGAGCTCAAGCTCCCGCCCGAGACGATGGCAGAGGGCGGCCAACTCGGCTTCGGGAACGTCGGCAAGTGACCTGAAGTGGGTGAAGAATCGCTTCTCGGGCAGCCCCGCGACGGCATGCCTGCGGATGCCAAAAGCTCCGGGAGGCAGTCGATTGTCCATAGTTCACCACTAGTACGGTTCATGGCGGCTGACTGCTTAGCCTCTTAGAGCATACAACGCATGTGACGCAGGCCACTAGGCGCCGCCCCGGGTGGCGCCGGGTCCGATCAGTTCCAGCCCGCCAGGCGAAGCAGGGCGGCGGCGCCGGCGCCTGCCAGCACGACCACCAGGAAGGGAGCGCGGAAGAGCAGGGCAACGCCGGCCGTGGCCAGGGCGCCCAGCCGGGCGTCGACCACCAACGCCTGACCCGACGCTACTGTGTTGACGAGGGTCAACGACGCGAGCAACCCGATGGTCATGGTGCCCGCCACCCTGGACATCCGGGGGTTGCGCAGCAGGCTGGCCGGCACAAGATACCCCATCAGCTTCCAGCCGTAGGCCAACAGGCAGGCCAGCAACAGCCACATCCAGAGGCTCATGCAGCACCGCCCGGGAGGGTGCCGGAGCCGGGGCGCGGCCCGTGGTGGTGCTCGGTGTAGGGATCGATATCCGGTTCCAGTCCTTCGTCGCGGCGGCCGTGGCTGAACCAGCCGATGGCGGCCGCCACCACTGCCGCGATCAAAATGGGGACGCCCGCGGGAACGAACGGCACGGCCAGCACGGTTGCGAGCGCGCACACGACGGCGATGGCCACCGGTTCACGGCCCTTGAGCCGCGGCCACAGCAAGCCCAGGAACGCCGCCACAGCCGCGCCGTCGAGGCCCCATTGCTTCGGATCGCCGAGCGCGCCGCCAGCCAGCGCCCCGACTGCCGTGAAGATGTTCCAGAGCACAAAGATCCCTATCCCGGCGGTCCAGAAGCCGCGCTGCTGCTCGGCAGGGTCCGTCTGACCCGTGCTCGTGGCCGTGGACTCGTCGATGGTCAGCTGCGCGGCGGCGTAGCGGCGCCAGCCCTTGGGCTGCAACAGCACGTTGAGCTGCATGCCGTAAATGCCGTTGCGCATCCCCAGCAGCGTGGCGGCGCCCATGGCGGCGAGGCCGGAACCCCCGCCAGCAACCACGCCGATGAACGCGAACTGGGAGCCTCCGCTAAACAGCAGCAGGCTGAGGGCCATCGTCTGCCAGAAATCGAGTCCCGACGTCACGGAAAGGGCACCGAAGGAGACCCCGTACAGCCCGGTGGCAATGCTGATGGACAGGCCTACGCGCACCGCCGGGGACTGCAGGAGCCGGGAGGGCCAGGTGTTGGGCATGGCACCACTCAACCACAGCGGCAGGAAGGGAGCTAAGCCGGCTAGAGCTGGGCCAGGACCTGGGCAGGTTTGTTGGTGGTGATCTCGTGAATGCCGAGCCCCTGGCACAGGGCGACGTCGTTCTCGGCGTCCACCGTCCACACCCGGAACCTGCGGCCCGAGGCCAGCCAGCGCTGAACGGTGCGGGCATGCTGGCGCACATAGTCGATACCGGGTCCGGCCATGCCCACTTCGCAGTCGTTGAGGATCCGCTCGCCCTCCAGCTGGGCGGCCTTCATCACGTTGGCCACCGCGCCGCCCGTGATCGGCCCAAGGCCCAGTTCTTCCCGGACTTCGGCGACGTTGATGTCGTCCAGCAGCTGGCAGATGAATTCGCCAGGTACGGTCTTGCGGAGATGCCGCACCGAGTCCGGGCTGAAGCTCATGAAAGTGACCCGGATGTTGCCCAGCCGGGACGTCAAGGGATCCCAGCCTCCCCTGCGCAGGACCTCCAGCACCCTGTCCTCGAGTTTCAGCTGGTACGGGCTGGGATGCTTCAGTTCGATGGCAAGCCCGATGTCCCGCCCGGAATTCCGGAGCAGGTCCAACAAGTCAGAAAGGGTCAGGAACTGCTCCGACTGGGCGCCGTACGCCAAGGGGATATGGACGCCCTTCCACGACGAGAAGTCCAGCAGCCGCAGTTCGTCGATGGTCCGTTCGGCCACCGGGCCGGTGCCGTCCGAGGTGCGGTCCAGGTTGGCGTCGTGCAGCAGAACGACGTGCTGGTCGCGCGTCAGCTGCACATCACATTCCACGCCGTCTGCCCCGTCGGCCAGGGCCCGGAGATAAGCCGCCCGCGTATGCTCCGCAAAGTCTGCGCTGGCACCGCGGTGGGCATAGACCAGGGGACGGGCTGGGGCTGAGTCCTCGATCGTCATGGTGACACGTTAGCGGACAGCCGGTACGGAAGCGGGACTAGGCTGGGCACATGCAGGTGAACTCTGAGCCAACCACCCAGCCGGCAGCTCCTCCCGCAGGACCGCAGGCACCCTCCAGCCCGGCGCCGCCCCGTTCCGCCGTCGCGAATCGGCAGCTCAGCGCCGGCGACGCCGAGAAGGCCGCCGCCCTCCGGAAAATGAAGCTCCTCGCGCTTTCCTTGCTGATCGCCATGGCCGTGGTGTTTGTCGTCGCCTTCGCCCTGCAGAAGCAGTACCCCTGGCTGGAGTACGTCCGGGCCGCGGCCGAAGGCGGGATGGTGGGCGCCCTCGCCGACTGGTTCGCGGTGACGGCGCTGTTCAAGTACCCCATGGGCCTCAAAATCCCGCACACCGCCATCATTCCGCGCCGCAAGGACCAGATCGGGGCGTCGCTGGGAGAGTTCGTGGAGACCAACTTCCTCTCGGAGCAGGTGGTCCAGGAGAAACTGGCGAGCCTGAACATTTCCGGCAGGGCCGGCCAGTGGCTGTCCGGACCGGGCGGCGCCGAGCGGGTGGCCAAGGAAGGTGCAGCGGTCATCCGTGGCGCGTTCAAGGTCCTGAACGACGACGACGTCCAGGCGGTGATCGAGGGGATGGTCCGCAAGCATCTGCTCACCCCGCCGTGGGGACCGCCGGTGGGCAGGATGGCGGAGCGGCTCTTCGCCGAAGGGCACCACCACAAGCTCGTTGACCTGCTGGTGGACCGCGCCGCGGACTGGATGGCCGCCAACCATGAAACGGTTAACCGCCTGGTAACGGACCGCTCGCCGCAGTGGGTTCCCAGCTTCGTGGACGGCCTGGTGGGAGACAAGGTCTACCTCGAGCTGCTCAAGTTCACGCGCGCCGTCCAGACTGACCCGCAGCACCAGGTCCGCCTGTCCATCGACAAATACCTCACCGACCTGGCGCAGGACCTGCAGCACGATCCGGCCATGATCGCCCGTGCGGAAGGCATCAAGGCCCAGGTCCTCGGCGACCCGGAGGTCCGCGAACTGGCCTCCCGGACGTGGGCTACCATCAAGGACGCGCTGCTCACCGCCGTCGACGATCCGGACAGCGAGCTCACCGTGAAGTTCAAGGCGGCCGTCCGCGACTTCGGCGCGCGGCTGGTCAACGACGACGAACTGGCCGGCAAGGTCAACGCGTGGATCGGCGACGCCGCGGGCTACCTCGTGCGCACCTACCGGTCCGACATCGCCGGGGTGATCACCGATACCGTGGGGCGCTGGGATGCCGAGGAGACGTCGCAGAAGATCGAGCTCCAGGTGGGCAAGGACCTGCAGTTCATCCGGATCAACGGCACGGTGGTGGGGTCGCTGGCCGGGCTTGCGATCTTCACGGTTGCGCACCTGACCTTCGGCTAGCACGGGCTGCTCTTGACAGGGCGGACCGCCGAGGCCACGTTGGTGTCTACAGCGCCAGCCGGTCACCTCCCGGGCTATCCCGTGCGGACACCATCCGGCCCCGGCGTTGGTTCCGCAGCGTCCGGAATGAGGTGCCATGAGCCGCAATCCCTGCTCCTCCCCTGGCGGACCAACAGTGTTCGGGCGCGTCCGCCGGAGATCGCCGGCCCGGAACAGGGGCCGGCTTTTGTGCCTCCTGCTGCTGGCCACGGCACTTTCTGCCCAGTCCCTCCCGGCCGCCGGCGCCGGCCCTGATCCCGACGGCGGCTACCGGCCAGGCAGCCCCGGCCTCGGCGATCCGTACTATCCGCTCGACGGCAACGGCGGTTACGACGTCGCCCACTACCTGCTGGACCTCAGCTACGACCCCGCGTCCAACGTCCTTGCCGGTTCCGTCACGATCCGTGCCGAGGCAACGCAGAACCTTTCCGCGTTCAACCTGGACCTGGACGGCCTCACGGTCCGTTCCGTCACGGTGAACGGCGAGGCTGCGGCCTTCAGCCGCAGCGGCACGGAGCTCACAGTGACCCCGCGCGAGGGCCTCAGGGACGGACGGGAGTTCGAAGCCGTCGTGAGGTACGGCGGCGTACCGAAGACCCTTGCCGCCCAGTTCGGCACCTCCGGCTTCATCCACACCGACGACGGCTCTCTGGTGATCGGGCAGCCCCATGTGGCCGCCACGTGGTTCCCCGCCAACGACCACCCGTCGGACAAGGCCGCCTTCACGTTCCGGATCACGACTCCGGAGGGGCTGCAGGCAGTGGCTAACGGCGTGCTCCGCGAACACGAGACGGAGACGGAATCGGGGCAGCGCCGGACAACCTGGGTCTGGAACGCCGAGGAACCGATGGCCACCTACCTTGCGACCGCGAGCGTCGGCCAGTTCCGGCTCCACGCCTACCGGGACGGCCGGATCAGCTACGTGGACGCCATCGATCCCGACCTCTTCACGCCGGTGGTGATGCCACGGACCGGCGCGGACTTCGCGTGGTCGCACGCCGGCACGGGTTCATACACGCGCCTGACCAGGACCATCCGCGTTCCGCAGGCCGGAGCCCGTCTCTCCTTCTGGCTCACCCGGAACATCGAAGCGGGCCGCGACTTCACCTTTGTGGAAGCGCGAACGGCAGGGGCCTCCGACTGGACCACGCTGCCGGATGCCAACGGCCACACGTCCGCCGATACGGGCCGGTCGTGCACCGGTCTGCTGGCGCTCCACCCGTTCCTGAAGCACTATCAGACGTCCGGCGGCAAGGGAACATGCGCGCCCGCAGGCAGCTCGGGTAAGTGGTGGGCGGCCACGGGGCAGGGCACCGGCTGGGAACCGTGGGCGGTCAACCTGGCCGGTTTCGCAGGGAAAAGCGTGGAAGTCTCGATCACCTATGTCAGTGATAACGCCATCCCCTTTGACGGCGTGTCCGTGGATGACATCACCGTCTCCACCGGGGAAGGCTCCACGTCCTTCGAGAAGGACGGCAACACCCTGGACGGCTGGACGGCAGCCGGCCCTCCTGCCGGCAGTCCTCCCGGCGCAGGCGGCTGGACCGCCGGAACGCAAGGGCCGCCGTCGCTCGGCGACAAAGTCCAGGCGTCCTTCAAGAGGCAGCCGGAGATCATCAGGTTCCTGGCCGGGTTCCTGGGCCCGTACCCGTTCACGGCCGCCGGAGGGATCGTGGATGACGTGCGGAACCTCGGGTTTGCGCTGGAGAACCAGACCAGGCCCATCTATTCCAGGCTCTTCTTTGCCACGCCGAAGGGCGGCGACTCGGTGGTGGTCCACGAGCTGGCACACCAGTGGGTGGGCGATGACCTCTCGGTGAAGAAGTGGCGGGACATCTGGCTCAATGAAGGATTCGCCACCTACGCAGAGTGGCTGTGGAGCGAGCGGGAAGGGCGGGAAACCCCGCAGCAGCTGTTCAACTTCTATGCCACCGCCATTCCCGCGGAAGCACCGTTCTGGTCGGTCCGGATCGGCGATCCCGGAACGGCGGCCCTGCTCGACTTTGCGGTCTACGCACGCGGCGCCATGACGCTGCACGCGCTTCGCACCCGCGTGGGCGACGAGGTGTTCTTCGGCATCCTCAAGGAGTGGACGGAATCCCACGCCGGCGGCAACGTGGCCGGCGCGGACTTCATCGAACTGGCCGGGGAGCGTTCCGGCCAGGACCTGACCGCCTTCTTCAACACGTGGCTCTACACGCCGTCCAAGCCGGCTGGGTTGAACGCAGTTGCACTCAATTCCCCGTCCCCGGCCAGGAGCATGCCGGAGACCGCACAGTTCCTGCAGCAGCGGCTCCAGGCCGCCGTCAGCTCCCGATAGCGCCGAGGAAACGGATCCGCTGGCCGGGCCGTGCCTGGCCGAGGAGATCCAGGTCAGCCCACCGCACGACGGCGATCACGGGGTAGCCGCCCGTCACTGGGTGGTCTGCCAGGAACACGGTCGGAAGGCCCGACGGCGGCACCTGCAGTGCGCCGAGCACGGCGCCTTCGCTGGGCAGTTCCTCCGTCCGGTTCTGACGGAGCGGCCGGCCCAGCAGGCGGGCCCCGATGCGGTTGGACTCCGGCGACACGGTCCAGAACTGGCCGGTGAGCAGGCGGAGGGACGCGTCGTCGAACCAGTCAGCCCTGGGGCCCCGGACCACACGGAGGGTGATGGGGCTGGCCGGGTCCGGCGCGCGGCGGAATACCCGGCGGAGATCATCGGGCGCCGGGAACTGCGTCGTTGCAGTAGCCGCGGCGCCCGGACTGCCCGAAGTGCCGTTACCGCGGGTCAGGGCGATGGTGTCCCCCGCTTTCAAGGGCGGCGGTCCTTCGCCGGAGAGCAGGTCGGCGCTGCACGACCCCAGAAGCGACGGGGCGGCGATGCCGCCGGACACCGCCACGTAGTAGCGGACTCCGTACGCCGGCGGAGCGAATGCCATGACCGCTCCCGGCGGAACCCGGACGGCCTGGTTAAGGTCTATGTCAGCGCCGTTGACGGTGACCCTGCCCTCGGCCCCGTCACGGCCACGCTGGCTCCGGTGACGAACCGCAGGCGGAGTCCGCCCAGCAGCACCTCGAGCCCGGGCGCCCCGGGCGCGTTGCCCAGCAGCGCGTTGGCCAGCATCAAAGATTTTCTGTCCAGCGCACCGGAGGGGCTCAGTCCCAGATCAGCCGATCCCCGCCGGCCCAGGTCCTCGATGAGCGTCAGCAGCCCGGGGTCCATCACCACGATGCCCATCAGGCCTCCTTGAACCGCACGGTGTCGCCCGGCCGGATCAGCGCCGGTTCCGGCCGGGCCGAGTCCCACAGCACCGCCGTCGTGGTTCCGATCAGCTGCCAGCCGCCAGGAGAGGAGCGCGGATACACGCCGCTGAACTCGCCGGCGAGCCCCACGGCACCGGCCGGCACGGCTGTCCGCGGCGTGCTGCGGCGGGGCACGGTCAGCTGCCCGCCCTCGGTGACGAGGTAGACGAAGCCGGGCGCAAATCCCGCAAACGCCGCCGTCCAGTGCGCCCCGGTGTGGCGCCGCACGACGTCGGCCTCGGTGGTCCGGAGAAGTCCCGCCACCTCGGCCAGGTCCGGGCCGCCATACTCCACAGGGATTTCCACGGTCCGCCCGGACTCAGCAGCGCTGTGGTCCGGCTCTGCGGCGGACAGCCAGGCCAGGACGTCCGACGGCGCCAGCACGTCGGGGTCGAAGGTCACCAGCACCGTCCGCGCGGCCGGGACGACGTCCACGACGCCCTCCGGACGGCCCGTCACCCCGGCGCCGACGAGGCCGCGGTAATAAGCGATGACGGCCGCCAGGTCCGGCAGCTCCACGAGGAAGGCGCCGTCGCCGTAGGGCACCACTGCCGGCACCTCAGGCGAAGGGTTCAAGCTCCACACCAGCTTCGTGAAGGCCCGCCCTGACGGCGGCCGCCATGCCCACGGCCCCGGGCGTATCGCCATGGATGCACAACGAATCCGGGTCCACGCGCACCACCGAACCGTCCACGGCCACCACCTCGCCTTTCAGCGCGAGGCGCACGGCCCGCTCCACGATGGGGCCGACGTCGTGCAGCACGGCCCCCTCCCGCGAGCGCGGCACCAGGGTGCCGTCCGGCAGGTAGGCGCGGTCCACGAACGCCTCGCGGAACACAGGGTGGCCCGCTTCCTCGGCGTGCTTGAGCAGCTCCGAGCCCGGCAGGCCAAGGACCGGAAGGCCCGGATCGTACGCGTGGATGGCCGCCACGATTGCCGAGGCCTGTTCGGCGTCGTGGAACGCCCGGTTGTACAGGGCTCCGTGCGGCTTGACGTAGTCCACGGACGCGCCCACGGCATGTGCCACCCCGTCGAGCGCGCCGAGCTGGTACAGGACGTCACCGAACAGTTCGTCGAAGGACATGTCCAGGGAGCGCCGTCCGAATCCCGCCAGGTCACGGTAGCCCACGTGCGCGCCGACCGTGACATCCAGCTCGAAGGCGGCACGGCAGCTGTCCAGCATGGTGACCGGATCCCCCGCATGGAAACCGCACGCCACGTTGGCGCTGGTGACGAGCTCGAACATCGCGGCGTCGTCGCCCATGGTCCACGAGCCGAAAGACTCGCCCAAATCAGCGTTCAGATCCACCGTTGCCGCCTTCCGGCGCCCGGTTCAGCGGCGCGCCTGCTGTTGATTGTGCTGATGTCCCCGCCGTTGCCTTCAGTTCCCCCGGGACGGTGTCCGGCAGCGGGCCGAACGCCTCCTTGGCATTGGCCACCACCGCACGGCCCATCATGAGGTTGCCGGCGCCGCCCACGACGGCGCCGATGCCGAACGGCAGCGCCCGCCCCAACAGTGCCGTGCCCTGCCGCTTCAGCAGGCTCCGCAGGAAGACCTTCTGGACGTGCTCGCGGATGGAACCGAATCCGGATGCCGGCATCTTGCGGGCCAGGACATTTCCCCAGGCCTGGGTGGCGCCCTTCCCCTTCCCCAGGGCCTGGCCGCTTAGCGACCCGAGGAGCGCGGTCCCTTCCTCACCCAGCATCACCGCCATGACCATGGTGCTGGCCTTGTCCGGATCCGTCATCCGGATGCCGTGCAGTTCGGCCAGCGACGTCGCATAGAGCGCCGTTGCTTCCAGGAACGCCACGGTGGCTGCGGCAGAGAGGCCGAGCGAGGCGATGGTTCCGACGCCCGGCACGACGGCCGTGGCGCCCACCAGGGCGCCTCCGCCGGTAACCGCCGCGAGGTAGTCGCGTTCCATTCTCGCCGCCAGCTGGGTCGCCGAAGCGTGCGGGGAGCGCCGCTGGAGGCGGCGGATGTACGACAATACGAGCGGCCGCTGGATGTCCACCGCGCGCAGCAGCAGATTGTGGACCCCCGGCTTGGGATTGCCGTGGGCATCGAACACCGCGTTGTGTGCTGTTTCCTGCGCGATTCTCACCGCCGGATTGCGTCGCCTGGCCATGTCACCTCTACCTCGATACAGCTTCTCGGTTCGGCCGACAGCGGGTTGCTGCCGTCCAGCCTTAACACTAGGCCACGCCCTTGATGCGGTGGCCCCGGGAGCAGGCTGCGGGTGGCAGAGCCTAGATCGCCCAGGACTCGGCCACGGCCAGGTACGCGGAGGAGGACGGCCCGCGCGGCCCCGGATACACCGTGGGAGCGCCCGGCCATTCCACTCCGAATTCGGTCAGCCTGCCGCTGCCGCATGGCAGGTAGACATTGCTCAGCACTGCACTCACCGGCCCCAGCTGGAAGTCGGGCGCGGAAAACTGCCGCCGGTCCAGCACGCCGGAGATCTCAAGCGACGCACGGCGCCCGGTGGCGCTGAATCCGCGCTCAAGGTCCAGTTTGACGTCGAACGCGTCGTCGGTGTGGCTGATGGCACCCAGCGGGAAACGCGCGGCCTCCGGGAAGAAGCGGGTCAGCTCGGAGGCAAGGGTTGCGGCGAAGAACTCGCTGGAGCCGTAGCTGCGCCAGCCCTGGAGTGTGGCCACGAGCAGCGCAGTCCCGGTGCCCCATTTGGACCAGTCGGCCATCCAGAAGGACGCGAAGCAGCTGGCGGGCTCACCGGGAACGTGGGTGCCTGTCCGGTCCACGGGGTGCAGGGCAAGGCCGCAATTGGCACCGATAAGCGCGACGCTGCGCCGCCGCGGTCCGGCGGGTATGTTCCCCATGCCACGAGCCTATCCCGGCCCGCACGTTCCCCCGGGCACGGGCTCGGCTTAAGATTGCCCTGTGCCACTCCCCCAAGCCCTGCGTCCGTTTGCCCACCGCGAATACCGGGTGCTGATCGGTGCACTTGCCGTGTCCATCTTCGGTTCGGGCATGTGGGCCGTGGCCATGGTCTACCAGGTCATCCACATCGGCGGCGGGCCACTTGAACTCTCCCTCGTGGCGACGGCGGGAAGCGTCGGGCTGGTGGCGTTCGTGCTGGCCGGCGGCATTGCGGCGGACCGTGTTCCGCAGCGGCTGCTGATCATCGCGGTGGAGGGCACCAACCTCGCCGTGATCGCCGGCATCAGCGGGCTGGCGATGGCGGGCTGGCTGCAACTGTGGCATCTGGCGGCCGGCGCGTTTGTGCTGGGCGTTGGCGCGGCATTCTTCTTCCCGGCGTACTCCGCGATCCTGCCCCGGATTCTGCCCCCGGAGGATCTGCTGGCGGCCAACGGCATGGAGGGAACCATGCGGCCCATCCTGCAGCAGGCGGCGGGACCGGCGGTGGCAGGCATCGTTGTGGCCGCGTTGTCGCCGTCCCACGCCGTGACGGGCGTGGCCGTGTGCCACTTGCTCGCCTTCGTCATCCTGAATTTCCTCGGCCAGCACGCACTGGACGCCCCCGCCAACGGGGCCGACCATGGATCATCGGCCGCGCCCGCGGACGGCCACACCGCGGAACCACCGGCCAGGAAATCGTTCTTCCACGACCTCCGGGAGGGAGTCAGCTACACGCTGCGCACGCCGTGGCTGCTCTGGACGCTGCTGTGGGCCTGCATCTCCGTGCTTTTCCTGATCGGCCCCATCGAGGTTCTGCTGCCCTTCGTGGTCCGCGATCAGCTCGGTGGCGACTCCAGCATGTTCGGTTTCCTGCTCGCCGTGATGGGCGTCGGCAGCGCCGCGGCCTCGCTCGTGACCGCCGCCTTCAGGCTCCCGCGGCGGTACCTGACCGTGATGATGGTGTCCTGGGGCGCCGGCAGCCTGCCGCTGGCCGCCGTCGGGATGATGGACAGTTTCTGGATGCTGGCCCTGGCGCTGCTCATTTTCGGCGCCACGGGCAGCGTGGGCATGGTCATCTGGGGGACGCTGCTGCAGCGGCGGGTTCCCGCGCACCTGCTGGGACGCGTCTCCAGCCTGGATTTCTTTGTGTCGCTGGCCCTCATGCCGGTGTCGATGGCACTGGCCGGCCCCGCGGCGGCGGCGCTCCCCATCTGGCTCATCTTCCTGCTGGCCGGAGGAGTCTGCCCCGTCATGGCGGTCCTGGCGATGGCCGTGGCCAGGATGCCCGCGGACGAAATCGCCCATCCGCTGGAACGGCGTCCCACCCTCTCCGCGGACGCCGAGGCCAGCCGGTAGGCAGCAGCCCAACCGCCAAATAACTGATGGCCGGCTACCCGGACGGGTAACCGGCCATCAGCCACGGTACGTTCACTGCTAGGCGCGGGCGCGCACCACGGGGAGGCTCGCCGTCGGCGGTCCGCTCGGGAAGACGGACGGCTCAGGCACCTCAACGGGCTCCAATGCCACCCGTACGGGCTCGGCCCCGACGGACCAGATCTGACCCCGAACGTCGACGTCCAGCTGTTCGCCGTCGAGGACGCTGAGCGTGATGGCGGCCGGATCAAGCTCCGCGAGGAGCAGCCGCCCCTGGAGCTTCAGGTGGAAGGACAGGCTGTCCCATTCCTCCGGAAGCCGCGGGTCGAAGTAGGGCACGGCGCCCTGGTCCCGGAGCCCGGCGAAGCCGCACACCAGCGAGCTCCACACGCCGCCGGTCGAGGCGATGTGCACGCCGTCGATCGTGTTTCCGTGGGAGTCGTCCAGGTCGATGAACACGGCGTTCGTGAAGTGCTCCAGGGCCGCCTTGCGGTACCCCACCTCGGCGGCCATGATCCCCTGGACGCACGCGGACAGCGTGGAATCGCCGGTGGTGATGGGATCGTAGAAATCGAAGGCGCGGCGCTTCTCCTCGGCGGTGAATTCCTGCCACTGCAGGAACATGGCCAGCACCGTGTCGGCCTGCTTGAGCACCTGGTGCCGGTAGATCACCAGCGGGTGGAAGTTCAGCAGCAGCGGGTACTTGGACCGCGGCGTCGTCCAGTCCCACGGCTCCAAGGTCATGAAGTCGTTGTCCTGCGAGTACACCTTGAAGCGTTCGTCGAACGGCAGCTGCATCCGGGCCGCGGCGGCTTCCCAGAGCTGCCGCTCGGCGTCGTCGATTTCCGGGTGGTCCAGCGCCGCCGCAGCGCGCAGGTTAAACCGGGCCATGACGTTGGTGTAGAGGTTGTCGTTAACCACGGCCGTGTACTCATCCGGTCCGGTCACGCCGTGGATGTGGAACAGGCCGTCCTTGCCGAAGAAGCCCAGGGACACCCACATGCGGGCGGTCTCGATGAGCAGGTCCGCGCCCATGCCGCCGCGGAACTCGGAGTCGCCGCTCGCCCAGACGTAGCGGTTGGCGGCAAAGGCGATGGCCGCGGCGATGTGGAACTGCGCCGTGCCGGCGGCGTAGTAGGCGCTGGCCTCCAGCCCGTTGATGGTGCGCCAGGGGAACAGCGCGCCGTCCACGCTGAGCTCCTTGGCCCGAATCTTGGCGTCCGGCAGCATCTCGTGGCGGAACTCCAGGACCTGGCGGGCGCCGTCGGGGTTGGTGTACGTCAGGTACGGCAGGAGGTAGACCTCCTGGTCCCAGAAGTAGTGCCCCTCGTAGCCGGAGCCGCTCACGCCCTTGGCGGGGATGCCGGCAACCCCGGCGCGGGCCGTGGCCTGAGCCAGCTGGAAGAGGTTCCAGCGGATGGCCTGCTGCAGCTCCGGCTGGCCGCCCACCCGGATGTCCGCGGTGGACCAGTACTCGCGGTAGTGGGCCTCGCTTTCGGCGAAGACCTCACCCACCGGCTTCAGGCCGGACTCGGCCGCCTCGGCCGGATCCAGGCCGGCCTGGGCGTCGGCCGCTCCCGGCACGCCAGCCAGCGGGCCCCGGGCCACGGCGTAGCTGACGCTCTTCTCAAGCCGGAACGGCTCGTCCGCGCCCACGGCCAGCACGTAGCGGACGCTGCTGTCGTCCTGGTCCACGAGCGTATCGAAGGGCTGGTGCCCCGCGGACGTCCAGTGGTCCACGGCAACCCCCACGCGCTGCTTGGACTCCGCGGCCTCCCAGGACAGCCGGAGCGAGCCGTCGCCGCCGTCGAGCCTGAGGGGAAGCAGGACACGGCCGGCGTGCCGGCCCGCCCGGCGCGGATCATGCGCGGAATGGTCGTCCACCGGCTGGTCCTGCCGGTTGATCACGGACGAGGTGACGTCTGCGGACACGGCACGGTCCGCGGACAGCTCCAGCGAAATGCCCAGGCTGCCGCGGGACTCGAACCCTACCGCGCGGCGCTCCACCGTGGTGACCGTGGCGCCTGAGCGGCACTGCCACACGATGCGGCACTCGTAGATTCCGGTGGCGAAATCCGTGGTCCGGCGGTAATCGAGCACGGCGGATTCGGTGAGGCTGAGCGTTTCGCCGTCGATGATCACCGTGAAGTTGTTGGCGTCCGGGATGTAGAGGATCCGCTGGCCGGTGCGGGCGAAGCCGAAGGCATTTTCCGCGTGCTTGATGTCCCAGATCTCGTGGAATCCGTTGATGAAGCTGCCCGGAAGCTCAGCATCTGCCGCCGCCCAATGGGAGCCTCTGATGCCGAGGTGCCCGTTGCCGAGGGCAAAGAGCGTTTCGAGCGTGCCGGTCTGGCCGGGGGCGTGGCTAGTCTCCACGAGCTTCCAGGGATCGTTGGGGAAGCGGACGCGGTCAGCAGTGATGAGTGCCATGAGTGGCGTTCCTTAGGCGGTCGGAGGTGCGGCCAGGGTTGGGGACCTGGCGGTCGGTTCTGCGCAGTTGGGTTAGGGCAGAGGGTCTAGAGGAGTTCGTCAAGGTCGTTGACCACAAGTGTGGCGCCGGCCTCCAGCAGGGTCTGGCGTCCTGCGCCCCGGTCCACGCCGATCACGGAATGGAAGCTGCCGGCGTTCCCCGCCTGCACGCCGGAGACGGCGTCCTCGACGACGACGCACTCTTCGCTGGGCAGGTCCAGGAGCCGGGCGGCGTAGTCATAGGTAGCCGGGCTGGGCTTGCCGGGCAGGCCTTCGGCGGCGGCCACGACGCCGTCGACCACCACTGCGAAGTGGTGGTCCAGTCCCGCTGCGTGCAGCACCGAAGGGGCGTTGCGCGAGGAAGACACGACGGCGACCTTCAGCCCGCGCGCCAGCACGGCTTCGAGGAAGCGCACCGATCCCGTGTACGGCTCCACGCCGGCACTCACGATGTCGTTGAAGATTTTGTTTTTCCGGTTGCCCAGGCCCTGGACGGTGGCGTGGTCCGGATGGTCGTCGGTGGGACCCTCGGGAAGCGTGATGCCGCGCGACGTCAGGAAGTCCCGGACGCCGTCGAACCTCGGCTTGCCGTCAATGTGGTCGAAGTAGTCGCTCTCGCGGTAGCCGGCCTTGCCGGGCTGGGACTCGAGGTAGCCGTCAAAGAGCTCCTGCCAGGCGCGTTCATGGACCACCGCCGTGGGCGTGAGCACGCCGTCGAGGTCGAACAGGATGGCGGAGGCGTCCGTCCAGCTGTTCGGGGTGCTGCCGGGGCGGGTATTCAGAAGATCAGTCATGCCTGGTGCGGTGTCCTTTCGGATGGCGGACAGCAGTGGTTGGGGACCATGCGGGGAGGAGGTGCGGCGTCGGCGACCGCGGGCGGAGCATCTTACGGCGCAGTGCCTCGACTGGGGAGCGCCCCGGGGGCGCGTTCAGGTGGCATACGTGCGCAGTCGCTCTGGGAAACGTCTACTTCCATGATGAGGCCGTTGTCCGGTCAGGGCAAACCCGCCCGGGTTCACACCCGCAGGAACATGCACATGCATCGCGTGGCCCGGCCCTTTCAGCGCTTCAGTCGAGGACCGGTGGTTTCGGCCGAAGATGAGTGTAAGCGCTTGCAAATTTGGCCCGCAACTGTTTTTACCAACGCGCAGGATTTTGACGGCCCCGGGGACCCGGCGTGTTGCCTCGGTTCAGTTCAGGACATAGTGGCGGAGGAACGCGCTGACGTCCACCATCTCTGCCATGGACATTGCATGGCCCATGCCGGGATACGTCCGCGCCGTCAGCCGGGTGCGGGTATCCAGCCATTCGGCGGTGTAGGCGGTGGCATCCTCGTTGATGACCAGATCCGCCTTGTCCCTTCCCCAGAAAAACGGCGGCGGAACGTCAAAGGACTCGCTGAGCGCCAGCAGATCGTTGTCCAGGACAAAGCCGGAAAGTCCGACGACGGCGGGAAAGTCCCGCGGCCGCAGCCGCAGCAGCGTGCTCGCCATCGCCATGCCCTGCGAATAACCCAGCAGGGTCACGCTGCTGTGGGCGCCCTTGACCGAGTCGATCCAGGAAAAGACCGAGTTGGCGGCCGCAATGACGTCGGCAAAATCATTCGCCAGGAAATAGTCCAGCAGGAACCACCCGTAGCCGTCAGCGATCGGCATGGGCGCGCGCAGCGCCGCGCACGTGAATTCGGACGGGAGGTGGCCGAACAGATTCACCATCCGGGACTCGTCCGTGCCGTAGCCGTGCATCATCACCAGCAGCGGCGTGCCGGCGCGCTCATTTTCCGGCTTGGACCAAACAACTGTCTCCATCCGAACAGCCTAGCGATTCACCGCGGTCGATCCCGGGGCTGACCTGCGCGGATGATTGAAACGGGGGTTACCGCGATGTAGCCTGACGTTTGACAGCATGCTTAGCAATTGACGCATGACCGGCCATACCTACCAAGTTGCGGGAAGTCCGCGAACGCAAGGAGCAAGTCATGAGAATCGGTTCCGCCATCTTCCTGATCGCCATCGGCGCCATCCTCGCCTGGGCCATCACCCCGGGACTCATCCCCAATGTCGACCAGACATTGATCGGCTACATCCTCATGGCCGTGGGCGTGATCGGGCTGATCGCTTCACTTGTCCTCGCGTCTCCCGGACGGAGCCGCCGCGTCAGCGAAACCCGCTCGGTCGTGGACCCCAACACCGGCGAGCGGATCACCCGCAACGAAAGCCGCGACGGCGGACTCTGACGGCGGACGGCAGGTCGCGCAGATGGGCGGCGCGCCATGGAAGCGGCCGGACGGCCGGCCGTGAACTCCCAGATCAACACCGGACCGCCGGGCCAGACCTCCGGGTCCGGCCCGGCATTTTGGTTTCATGTTGTTTTTCATTGACAAACCCACATGAACGAAGATAAAGTCAAGTAATTGCAGATCATGTGACTACAGTCACTGACCGGGCAGTCGCAGATCGGGCAGTCGCCCATCACCCAATCACTGGCCAGCCGGCAGCGGACCGGTTTCCAGCAGTCACGCAGTGCAGGACTTACGCAATGGAGGGTATGTGTTCGCTGAGGAGCGTCAGCAGCAGATCGCCGGGCTCGTGGCAGCCAGCGGCCGCGCCAGCGTCACCGACCTCGCCGAGCGTTTCCGCATCACCACCGAAACCGTCCGCCGCGACCTTGCCGCCCTCGAATCCGCAGGCACGCTGCGCCGCGTCCACGGCGGGGCCGTCTCCGCCGACCGCTTCAGCACCACCGAGGAAAGCATCCTCGAACGGACCATCCAGCGCCAGGCCCAGAAACTCCGCATCGCCGAGGCCGCCCTCAACTTCCTTCCGCAGGGCCCGTCCAGCAGCATCCTCCTTGACGCCGGCTCCACCACCGAGGTCCTGGCGGACCTCCTCGGCCGTCGCAGTGCCGGCGTAGCCGGCTCCCCGGGCGCGGACGGCGAAAGGGAACTGGTGGTCATCACCCACGCCATTCCCATCGCAGCAAAGCTTGCCAGTACCCCCGGAATAGCCCTGCAGATCCTCGGCGGCCGGGTCCGGGGACTCACGCAGGCGGCCGTCGGGCAGGCCACCGTGGACGCAGCGCACAAACTCCGCCCGGACATCGCCTTCGTGGGAACCAACGGCATCCACGCAAGCTTCGGCCTCAGCACTCCCGATCCTGAAGAAGCCGCCGTCAAGGCTGCCTTCGTCCACTCGGCCCGCCGCATCGTGGTGCTGGCCGATTCGTCCAAGCTGGACGCGGAAACGCTCGTCCAGTTCGCCTCGTTGAAAGATCTGGACACCGTGATCACAGACCGCAAACCCAGTTCCGAACTAGCGGCCGCCCTCGCCGAGGCCGGCGTCGAGGTGGTGATCGCATGATTGTCACCCTCACTGCAAATCCCAGCCTGGACCGGACGGTGGCACTGCCTGGACCGCTTGAACGCGGCGAAGTGCAGCGCGCAGTCTCCGTCCGGCAGGAATCCGGCGGCAAGGGCGTCAATGTCTCCCGCGCCCTCGTGGCGTCCGGGCTGGAGACCCTGGCGGTGCTTCCGGGCGCCGATTCGGACCCCGTCCTTGCGGGCCTGCGGGATGCCAAGGTGCCTTTCGCGGCGCTGCCCATCCATGAACCACTACGCACCAATGTGGCGCTCACCGAGCCCGGGGGCGTCACCACCAAGATCAACGAGCCGGGACCTGTCCTCAGCGCCGACGCGCAGGAGGCCCTGATCGATCTCCTCCTGGAACGCTCGCAGGGCGCCAGCTGGGTGGTCCTCGCAGGTTCCCTGCCGCCCGGAGTCCCGGCCGATTTTTATGCCACCGTCACCCGGAGGCTCCGCTCCGCCGATTCCGGCACCGGCGTTCCGCAAATCGCCGTCGATTCCTCCGGAGGGCCGCTCGCCGCGGCCATCGCGGACGATGCGTCAGGAACAGTGTCCGGGAAACCGGACCTGCTCAAACCCAACGCCGAGGAGCTTGCGGAACTCGCCGCCGCAGCTGGTTTCGCCTCGGTGAGCACGGCTGAGGAACTCGAAGCGGATCCGGCGGCCGCCGCGGCGGCCGCCGCCGCCGTCGTGCGTTCCGGTGTGGGGGCCGTGTTGGCAACGCTCGGTTCGAAGGGCGCTGTCCTTGTGACGGCCGACGGCGCGTGGCTTGCCACGCATCCGCCGGTCACCGCGGTCAGCACGGTCGGCGCCGGCGATTCGTCGCTGGCCGGCTATCTGCTCGCCGCCAGCCAGGGCGCCGCCCCGGCTGACTGTCTTCGTCAAGCTGTGGCCCATGGTGCCGCAGCCGCTTCCCTGCCGGGCTCCACAGTCCCGGCAGTCCACCAAACCACCCCCGACGCCGTAACCATCACGGCCCTCCGGAAGGATTGACAGTGACTCAGCTCATCACCACCGACCTGGTCGAGCTCGACCAGAACCTGGGCAATTCGCCCGAGGACGTGATCCGGCACCTGGCTGGCAGGGTTGCCGCCACCGGACGCGCGAGCGAGGTCGAAGGCCTCTTCACCGATGCGTTCGCCCGCGAGCAGAAGACCGCCACGGGCGTGCCCGGCGGCATCGCCATCCCGCACTGCCGCTCGGCTGCGGTGACCGAACCGACCCTCGCCATGGCACGGCTGTCCCAGCCGGTCGATTTCGGCGCGAAGGACGGCCCCGCCGACCTCATCTTCTTCATCGCAGCGCCGTCGGGCGCGGACCAGGAGCACCTCAAGCTTCTGTCCAAGCTCGCCCGCTCCCTGATCAAGAAGGACTTCACCGGGGCCCTGCGCGCCGCGTCCAGCCAGGCGGAAATCGTGGAACTCGTCGAAGGTGCCCTCGCGGACAAGCCCGCCGCGGCACCCGCGGCAGCGGCCGCCCCCGCAGCAGCCGTATCCGGCGCGGCCGCAGCTCCGGCGAAGGGTGGCCCCAAGCGCCTCGTCGCCGTCACGGCCTGCCCCACCGGCATCGCCCACACCTACATGGCAGCCGACTCCCTTGTGGCAGCGGCCCAGGAAATGGGCGTGGACCTGCAGGTGGAGACCCAGGGTTCCTCGGGCGCCAAGCCGCTGGACCCCGCCATCATCGCCGCGGCAGACGCCGTGATCTTCGCGGTGGACGTGGATGTGCGCGGCAAGGAGCGTTTCGCCGGCAAGCCCGTCATCAACGCCCCCGTCAAGCGCGGCATCGACGAACCCGCCAAGATGGTCCGGGAAGCGCTGGAGGCCGCGGACAACCCGCACGCCCGCCGCGTTCCGCACTTCGGCGCCGAAGAGCAGGCCGAGCAGGAAGCCACCGAAAAGGGCGAACACATCGGCCAGAAGCTCAAGAGGGCACTGCTCACCGGTGTCAGCTACATGATTCCCTTTGTTGCCGGTGGCGGTCTGCTGATCGCCCTGGGCTTCCTGCTGGCCGGTTTCGATATCGCCCTGGGCACCAAAGCCAACGACATCCTGGCAAATAACACCCTGCTCAACCTTCCCGACGGGAACCTCGCCCTCTACCTGGGCACCGTATTCTTCAAGATCGGCGCCCTGTCCATGGGCTTCCTGGTCCCAGCGCTGGCCGGCTACATCGCCTACGCGATCGCCGACCGTCCGGGCATTGCGCCAGGTTTCGTTGCCGGTGCCGTATCCGGCTTTATGGGTGCCGGGTTCCTTGGCGGCATCGTCGGCGGCCTGCTCGCAGGCTACATCGCACATGTGATCGGGACCTGGTCGGTGCCGCGCTGGCTCCGCGGCCTGATGCCGGTCGTGATCATTCCGCTGCTCGCCTCCATCATCGCTTCCGGCGCCATGTTCCTGTTCCTCGGCGGACCGATCGCAGCCATCACCGTGGGCCTGAACACCTGGCTCTCCGGCATGTCAGGCGCCTCTGCCGTCGTACTGGGCATCATCCTCGGCCTCATGATGTGCTTCGACCTCGGCGGCCCGGTCAACAAGGTCGCCTATGCCTTCGCCGTCGCCGGTCTCGGTGCGGGAAGCGCCACCAACCAGGCGCCGTGGCAGATCATGGCAACCGTCATGGCTGCCGGCATGGTCCCGCCGCTGGCGATGGCCCTGGCCACCGTGCTGGACAAGAAGCTCTTCAGCCTCGCCGAGCGCGAAAACGGCAAGGCCGCCTGGCTGCTCGGAGCATCCTTCATCTCCGAGGGCGCCATTCCGTTCGCCGCAGCCGATCCGCTGCGCGTCATCCCCGCCAGCATGCTCGGCGGCGCGGTCACCGGCGCACTCACCATGGCCTTCGGCGTCACATCCCAGGCACCCCACGGCGGAATCTTCGTGTTCTTCGCCATCGGCAACGTGGTGATGTTCATCATCTCCATCCTCGTCGGCACAGTGGTTACCGCACTGGCAGTGATTGCGCTCAAACGCTGGGCTGCCAAGAAGGCCGTTGATACGGTGGAGAGCGTCCCCGTAACCGTCTGACCGCCCGCTGACCATCAGCACCCCGATCCCCCGCACTGCAATTGCAAGGAGCAGAAATGTCCGAACGTACCGCAACCGTCGCCAGCCGAGTAGGCCTGCACGCCCGTCCGGCAGCCATCTTCGCCGAGGCAGCCGGCGAATTTGACCTCGACATCACCATCGCCCGCGAAGGGGAGCCTGCCGACGAAGCAATGGACGCCGCAAGCATCCTGTCCCTCATGAGCCTCGGCGCATCGCACGGCGACGTTGTGGTGCTCCGGGCCGACGGTGAAGGCGCCGACGCCGCCCTCGAACGCCTGGTCCAGATCCTGGAAACGGACCACGACGCCGAATAGGCCCAGCAAGTTCACGGCCGGTTTCCTCCGCAGCACCCGTCAGGGAACTGCGGAGGAAACCGGCCATTGCCCTTTCCGTAAGCAAACTTAGTAGTTTCTTGTTTTTGTTCCGGAGCACTACTAGCTTGGATTTGGATAGTTGCATTTGCGGCCCCGCCGTTCGATACGGCCCCGGAAACCCCGGGCTGAAGGAGGATGACAGAGTGGCAATCTTGCAGGAAAGCATCGAAGTCGAAGTTCCCATCAGCACCGCCTACAACCAGTGGACGCAGTTCGAATCGTTCCCGCAGTTCATGAAGGGCGTCGAATCCGTCGAGCAGATCGACGAGACCTCACTCCACTTCCGCACCAGCGTGGCGGGCATCAAGCGCGAATTCGACGCTCAGGTCCTGGAGCAATCACCAGATCAGCGCATTGCGTGGGTAAGCAAGGACAAGCCCCGCCACGCAGGCAAGGTCACGTTCGAAAAACTGGGCCGGGACCTCTGCCGTGTCTCGGTGGCGCTCGAATGGGAGCCGGAAGGGCTGGTTGAGAGGACCGGCGCCGCCGCCCATGTGGACGAACAACAGGTCTCCGCAGACCTGCTGCGCTTCAAGGAATTCATCGAGTCGCGCGGCATCGAGACCGGCGCCTGGCGCTCTGCCGTCGACAACGGTGAGGTCGACGCCCCCGACGCCCACTAACCACCTGAAGCCGGAGGTAGGCATGCCTGAGAAAAAGAACCCCAGTTTGAAAGATCCCGAACTGTACGATGAGCTGCGCGAAGACGGGGCCTCGAAGCAGAAGGCAGCCCGCATCTCCAACGCGGCAGCCAAGAAGGGCCGGTCCGAAGTTGGCCGCAAGGGCGGCAAATCCGGTGACTACGACGACTGGACCGTCGCCCAGCTGAAGGCACGGGCCAAGGAAATCGGCCTCAAAGGCTACTCGGACAAGAAGAAGAGCGAACTCATCTCAGCGCTCAGAAACTCCTGAGCGGAGTTCCATGAGACCGCGGGGCAGGGTGCCCGCCTCGTCAGGCGCCCTTCCGCGCTGTCTTAGCGGCCGTCGTCTTGCTGGCAGCCGTAGTTTTCGTAGCGCTGCCGGACTTCGCCGTCGTGCCCGACTTCGCCGTGCTCGTCTTGGCGGCTGCACCGGCGGGTTTGGCAGCGGAGCGCGTAGCGGTCTTGGCAGTAGCCTTGGCCGCGCTGCCTTCCTTGGCTGCGCCGGTTTTCGCGGCGCCGCTCCTGCCGGTTGCACTCCTGCTCGCCGTCTTTGCCGCGGGCTTGGACGGCCCGCCGGAGTCCTCTCCCCCGCCCGCTCCCCGCTTCTTCTCGAGGCTGGCCTTCAGGGCCTCCATGAGGTCGATCACCTCGCCCGTGCCGGACTCGGCGGCCGCCGCCCCGAATGTCTCCTCGGTGTCCAGGGAATCGCCCTTTTCCAGCTTGGCCTCGATGAGCTGGCGGAGCTGGGCCTGGTAGTCGTCCGTGAACTGCTCGGGCTCGAAGTCCGACGCCATGGACTCCACCAGCGCTGCCGACATTTCACGTTCCTGGGCGGAGATGCGGACCGATGTTTCCAGGGCCGGAAAACCTGCCTCACGCACCTCGTCCGCCCACAGCAGGGCCTGCAGCATCAGGACGTCGTCGCGGATCCGCAACGCCCCCAGGCGGGTCTTGTCCCGCAGCGCAAACTGCACGATGGCCACGCGGTCCGTGTCCTCGAGCGCCCGGCGCAGCAGCATGTAGGCCTTCGGAGACTTCGAATCAGGCTCCAGGTAGTAGCTCTTCTCAAACATGATGGGATCGAGCTGTTCGGCCGGCACGAACTGCACCACTTCGATCTCGTGGCTGTTTTCCGCCGGAATGGACTTGAGCTCGTCGCGCGAAAGGATCACCGTCCGGCCATCGTCCTCATACGCCTTGTCGATATCCGCATAGTCCACAATCGTGCTGCACACCTCGCAGCGGCGCTGATAGCGGATCCGCCCGCCGTCGGCGTTGTGGACCTGATGGAGGCTGATGTCGTGGTCCTCGGTGGCGCTGTAGACCTTTACCGGGACGTTGACCAGCCCGAACGCAATGGCGCCTTTCCAGATGGCTCTCATGACACAAGTGAACATCACACTGCGCCGGAGGTGAAGACCTGTGGCCGGCGGTAAGGAGCGCGTCCGGGTGGGCGGCCGGGAATTGACCCTGACCAATCTGGACAAAGTGCTCTACTCTGCCACGGGCACCACCAAGGCTGACGTCCTGGCCTACTACGCCGCCGTGGCGCCGGTGCTGATTCCGGCGGCGGCCAACCGGCCGGCCACGCGCAAGCGGTGGGTCCACGGTGTGGGGACAGCTGACGAGCCCGGCCAGATGTTCTTCCAGAAGAACCTGGACCACTCCACCCCGGGCTGGGTTCCCCGGGTCGCCATCACCCACAAGACGAGCACCAACTACTACCCGCTGGTCAACGACCCCGCCACGCTGACCTGGCTGGCGCAGATCGCCTCGCTGGAGATCCATGTCCCGCAGTGGCGCGTGGACTCGCACGGCAACGCCCTGCCGCCGGACCGGATCGTGCTGGATCTGGACCCCGGCGAGGGCGCCGGACTGCCGGAATGCGCTGAGGTGGCCAGGCTGGCGCGGGCCATCCTGAAGGACGTGGGGCTGGATCCCGTTCCGGTCACGAGCGGCAGCAAGGGCATCCACCTCTACGCCGCCCTGGAGGGCACGCAGACCTCGGACCAGATATCCGATTTCGCCCACGAACTGGCCCGCGCCCTTGAGGCGGACCATCCGGACCTTGCCGTCAGCGACATGAAGAAGACGCTGAGAACGGGCAAGGTGCTGGTGGACTGGAGCCAGAACAACGCCGCCAAGACCACCATCGTCCCCTACTCCCTCCGCGGGCGGCTGACACCCACAGTTGCTGCTCCGCGCACCTGGCGGGAGCTGAGTTCTGCGTCCCTCCGGCAGCTGGACTACGAGGAGGTCATGCGGCGGGTCAGGGCAGGCAAGGACCCGTTCGCCGTCGTTGACGAGCGCAGCGGACTCGCAAGTGCCGCCCCGCCCGGCGCGGAAGGCAGCGGCGGAAGCCACGCCGCCCAACGCGGTGCCGGCACCCGCGCCGCCGGCAGCCACGGCGAAGAGCTCGACGGCGGCACCCGCCGGAGCGGGGGCCACGATGACCCGCGGCTGGACAAGTACCGGTCCCTGCGCGACCAGGACGAGACACCGGAGCCGTTTACCGCCGAGAAACACCACGGTGCCAGGTCCGGGCATAAGGACAGGGACGCGACCGTCGGGGCCGGGCAGCAGGCCGGCACCGGGGAGAAGGCTGCGGGGGAAATCTTCGTCATCCAGGAGCATCATGCCAGCCGCCTCCACTTCGACTTCCGGCTCGAGCACGAGGGCGTCCTGGTGTCCTGGGCCCTGCCCAAAGGCGTACCGGAAACGGGAGCCAAGAACCACCTGGCGGTCCAGACCGAGGACCACCCCATGGACTACGCCACGTTCGAGGGCACCATCCCAAAGGGCCAGTACGGGGCCGGCAGTGTGAGCATCTGGGATAGCGGCACTTACGAACTGGAAAAGTGGGTCAACGGCAGGGAAGTCATTGCCACGCTGACGGGCCGGGAAGGCGGCGGACTGGGCGGGACCAGGAAGTTCGCCCTGATCCATACCGGGCAGGGCCAGGGCGAGCAGTCCCAGTGGCTCATCCACCTGATGGACAAGGCCCACGGCGTCCGAGGCAACCGCAGCGCCCCGCCCCAGCCGGCTCAGGACGGGGCGGCCCAGGATGGGGCACCACAGGATGCGCCCGCCGACGGGGGTCCGGCTCAGGACGCCCCGGCTCAGGACCGGCCGTCCCTGGCCGGGCGGTCCCTGGCCGGGCCGTCCCCGGCCGGGCCGTCCCTGGTCGGGCCGCGTGGCCCAGGCCATGCCCGGCCCGCTGGCAGCAGCGGCGGAAGCACTGTCACCGAGGACCCGGTCCCCATGCTGGCCACGGCCGGGACGCCGGCGGATCTCCACGGCAGCGACTGGCTCTTCGAACTCAAGTGGGACGGCATCAGGGCGCTGGTGGTGGCGGACAGCGGGAAGATCCGGCTGCTCAGCCGCAACGGCATCGACATGTCCGCCAGCTACCCCGAACTGACCGAGCGGAGCTGCTGGCCGCCGCAGGACTTTATCGCCGACGGTGAGATCATCGCCGTCGGGCCTGCCGGCAGGCCCGACTTCGGCGTCTTGCAGGGACGGATGAAACTGACCAAGCCGGGCGATGTAAAGAGGGCCCGCGCCGCCATCCCGGTGAGGCTCATGCTCTTCGACCTGCTGGCCGAGGACGGACGTGACCTTCGCAGGCTCCCCCTCTGGCAACGGCGGGAACGCCTCGCAGGGTTCTTAAGCCCGTCGGACTGCCCCGTGGAGCTGTCCGAAACGCTCGATGACCGGGTGGAACACATCCTGGATAGCGCACGCGAACTTGGCCTTGAGGGCGTGATGGCCAAGCGTACGGACGGCCGGTACGTCGGCGGCCAGCGGAGCCGGTCCTGGATCAAGCTCAAGATCGAGCAGACCCAGGAGGTGGTGGTGGGCGGCTGGCGTCCCGGAAAGGGCGAGCGGGCCGACACAGTGGGCTCGCTGCTGCTGGGCATTCCGGACGGCAAGACGCTGCGCTATGTGGGCCGCGTGGGCAGCGGGTTCAGCATGCGCGAGCTCAAGGAGCTGCGGCAAACGATGGACGGGCTGGCTCGCAAGACCTCGCCGTTCGATGATGTGCCTGCCGCCGACGCAGCTGATGCCCGTTGGGTCAGTCCCGGGCTGGTGGGCGAGGTGACCTTCGGCGAGTGGACCGGCAGCGGAAAGCTCAGGCATCCCGTGTGGCGCGGCTGGCGGCTGGACAAGAAACCGGAAGACGTCGTCGCCGAGTCCCCTCCCTGAGGCCCGTCCCTGAGCCGCGGCCACGAGGACGACGCGCAAAACGCGCCGGGATACGCATATGGCCTGGGGACTCCCGAATTCGGGTGTCCCCAGGCCATATGAGCATCCTCAGGCCGCTACGACGAGTGCGGCATCTGCGGGCGGCTGGTCCGGTGGACCGCAGTCACGGCGGCTCCCTGGTCCATGCGGCCGTGGCCTGAGCCGCGGTCCTTGGGGTGGCGGCGCTTGCCGTTGCCGTCCGGCCACTGCCGGCTTCCGCCCATGGCAGCGGTGGCCGCCATGGTTTCCGGAGTTGGCAGCGGCGGCCGGTCCATGGATTCCGCCAGGTGTGCGGCCACGTCCGGTTTGATGGTGCTTCCCTTGTTCTTGTCAGCCATTTGTTCTTCCTTTCCGCGATGAAAATGAAGTGTCCACCCATATTAGGGTCGCGATTCCGGCCTGCCTGCCGGAACCAGAAGCAATCTCGCACCAGTTCCGGGGGTGCTTCAACTTGGCCCGCAGCTGCGTCCAGCAAAAACGACGAACAACTCGGGGTAACGCGGAGGCACAGCCTCAACAGGCGCGGTATTTGTGGTCGGATGCGGAAGGCGGGGCACGGCGAACGTCGGCGGGAACCGACGGCTGCCATGCCGGCCCGTTACTCAAAGATCAGTGTTCCCATGGCTCCACCATAGGCAGAAACGGGCCGGCCGGGAACCCCGCGGCGGCCACTCAATCTTCGGCGTTGCTGCGGAACGAGCCCTCCCAGACGGCCCTGGATCCCGACTCCCCGATCTGCACCACGGTGAACACCGTTCCGCCGCACAGTATAAGGACAAGCACGACGGCGATCGCACCCATGACGCGGGACCCGGCCGTGCCCAGCCTGCTGCGCAGACCGTCCGCCTGCGTGGCGCCGTACCGGAACCACAGCCACTGCACCAGTGCCGCAATGAATACGCCCATGACCCAGAGCAGGAGTGTCCCGCCCAGCTGCATGTGCGCGTTGATCCGGGGCGTTGAATCGACGCGGGCCAGCAGCCACGCACCCGCCGCAGCCGTCACCGGCACGAGGACCAGCGCCGCGAGCGCCACCAGCGGCGTGACGATCCCCAGGCGTCGCCTGGCAACGGGCCAGACGATGCTGAGCACCACGCACAAGGCCGCCAGCGGAACAATGACTACGGTGGCGTGAACGAGCAACACATGCATTGGCAAGCCGGAAACCTCGTAGTCCATGCCGAACACCCCTGTCTGGATTATCGAACCCATAAATCCACGTCCCGCGGTACGCGAATACCGGACATACCCACACAGACGAGCGCCGGCGTCGAACGGTTCAATTGAACGGCTCACGGGGACCGCCCACACCGTCTCCAATGGGCTCACGGCCGGCCGGGAACACGACGAATACCCCGAAATACGGGCCTGTAACGGCCCCATCCAGAAAAAGGTTTGGTAACGATGCCCTCCACCCCCGCTTTCCGCAGGATGACGCGGTCAGATCGGCCAAATTAAATATGATTTGTTGCCTCGTGACGGCGCTGAACGCGTGATCATACGGCACGAAACTCTCAATTTCCATGGAAATCACGTAAAATTGAAGGCCTGCCCAGAGCGGGGCAGCTACAAGTCGCAAGCAATTGACCTCCACAGGAGTCGCACAAATGCCCACAGACCGAAGCACGACCGACTCTTCAGCAGGCGTTCTGAACGCCAGCGGAACCAACAACATTGCACCCCCGGGTGCGAAAAAACCGAAGCTACTGGCGCGGCGCCGACTCAAGGTGTCCGACGTCAACGTGGTAGACCAGCCAATGCTTAAGAAAGCGCTCGGCGGAACCATCGTGGGTAACACCATGGAATGGTACGACGTCGGCGTGTTCGGCTACCTGATCACCACCATGGGACCCGTGTTCCTGCCCGAGGCCGACAAGTCCGTGCAGACACTGTTCCTGTTGGGAACCTTCGCCGCCACGTTCATCGCCCGCCCCCTGGGCGGCGTGATCTTCGGCTGGCTCGGCGACAAGATCGGCCGGCAGAAGGTGCTTGCCGCAACCCTGATGCTGATGGCTGCCAGTACTTTCGCCGTCGGTCTCCTGCCCGGCTACGCCCAGATCGGCATCTGGGCCGCAGCGCTCCTGGTTGTCCTCAAGCTCGTCCAGGGCTTCTCTACCGGCGGTGAATACGCCGGCGCCACCACGTTCGTGAGCGAGTACGCTCCGGACAAGCGACGCGGCTTCTTTGCCAGCTTCCTGGACATGGGCAGCTACCTTGGCTTCGCCATGGGCGCAGCGCTGGTTTCAGTGCTGCAGCTGACCCTTGGCCAGACCGCCATGGAGGAATGGGGCTGGCGCATCCCGTTCCTACTCGCTGGCCCCCTCGGCCTCATCGCCGTGTACTTCCGGAGCAAGATTGAGGAATCCCCGCAGTTCCAGGCCACCCTGGACGCCCAGGAAGACCTCAACAAGGACGCTGCCGCCGGTGATGAAGCTGCCGCCAAGGGCCCGGTGGGCATCGTCAAGGCTTACTGGCGTTCAATCATCGTAGCCATGATCCTGGTGGCTGCGGCGAACACCGCAGGCTATGCCCTGACCTCCTACATGCCGACGTACCTCACGGAGTCCAAGGGTTACGATCCGGTTCATGGCACGCTCCTGACCATCCCCGTGCTGGTCATCATGAGCCTCTGCATCCCGCTGACCGGCAAGCTGTCCGACCGGATCGGGCGACGTCCCGTGCTGTGGATCGGTGCCATCAGCACCGTGGTGCTGGCAACTCCGGCGTTCCTGCTGATCGGCATCGGCGACGTCTGGTCGACGCTGGCCGGACTTTCGCTCGTCGCTTTCCCGGTGACGTTCTACGTGGCGAATCTTGCCTCAGCACTGCCGGCGCAGTTCCCCACAGCCAGCCGCTACGGCGCCATGGGCATCACCTACAACTTCGCCGTGGCCATCTTCGGCGGAACCACGCCGTTCATTGTTGCCGCGCTGATCAGCGCCACGGGCAACGACATGATGCCTGCCTACTACCTGATGGGAACCTCGCTGATCGGCGCTGTGGCCATCTACTTCCTGAAGGAATCGGCCCAGCGACCCCTGCCGGGCTCCATGCCCAGCGTGGACACGCAGGCCGAGGCCCACGAACTTGTGGCCACCCAGGATGAAAACCCGCTGATCGACCTGGACGACATGCCGTTCGATACGCAGGCAGAGGAACCCGAAAAGGTTCCGGCCCGGGTCTGACCTTGTAGTTCAGAGCCCCGCCCTGTGAGGCCTGCTTTGTACGTTGCTCCCTGTGACAGCGTCAAGGCAGGCCTCACACGCGTCTGGCAGACTTTTGGAGACTGAATGCACAGAAGACTGGAGGTAGCGGTGGCCCACGTCTTCATGCGGCATCTCCGCGCGCTGCATAGCCTTGGCCCTGCCAACAACGATCATCTGTCCGCCCTGCGCGTGGCCGTGAGCGTGGCCGTCCCCTCTCTGGTTCTCCTCGTTTTCGGACGGCCCGAGCTGATCATCTACGCCGTATTCGGCGCACTCACCGGCATGTACGGGAGGTCCGAGCCCCACCAGCTGCGGCTAAGGCACCAGTTGCAGGCCGCGCTGGTCCTGCTGTCCGGCGTGGGAGTGGGCGTGTTCCTCTCCGTCAATCAGCTCCATTCCTGGTGGCTCGTGGGCATAGAGGCCCTGCTTGCCGGCGCAGGCTCGGTCTACTCCGACAAGGTGCGGCTCAAGCCCAACGGCCCCTTCTTCGGCATCCTGGCGCTCGGTGCCTGCGCCTCTGTCCCCGCGGTCGTTCCCTGGTACGTTGCGCTGCTCATCAGCGCCGGATCTGCGGCGTTTTCCCTGCTTGTGGGCTTTAGCGGCTGGGTTCGGCGCCGCACCTGGAGCGACGGGGCGGTGCGGGAGTCCGCCAGGCTGCGCGGTCGGCTGCGGAGGAAGGCCGTCATCCATGCCGCGCGGTACGTGGTGGCGGTTGGTGCCGCCGGGACAATTGGCGTCATCACAGGCAGCGGTCACCCGCACTGGGCCATGGCTGCCGCCGCGGTTCCCCTCGCCGGCGCCGACCTTCCAAGCAGTGTGCACCGCGGGCTTCACCGCATCATGGGAACGTTCCTTGGCCTGGTGGTGGTCGCCGTCGTGCTTCTTCCGGCCCCTTGGGCCCCGTCGCAGTTCCTCCCCGGAGCGGAAGCCGCCGTGCTGGCATTGCTGGTCATCATCTTCCAGTTCACCACCGAGCTGTTCATGACCCGGCACTACGGGCTGGCGATGGTCTCCTTCACGCCCGTCATTCTGTTGATGACGCAGCTGGCGGCTCC
Source organism: Burkholderia sp. RS01 (assembly GCF_039748055.1). Taxonomy (NCBI): domain Bacteria; kingdom Pseudomonadati; phylum Pseudomonadota; class Betaproteobacteria; order Burkholderiales; family Burkholderiaceae; genus Burkholderia; species Burkholderia sp. RS01. The sequence goes on along the minus strand of NZ_JBDLAK010000011.1, from coordinate 22,425 downwards.
GGCCGACCCGTACGTGCTCATTGCCGAACGCGGCGTTGAGACAGTCGTGGGGGCGGTGATCGGCATCCTCGTGGTGGTGTTTATCCGGGCGCGCCGGGGTCCTGTTCCTTTGGCCTCCGCGGCGGGCCTGCCATGAAGCGGTCCGGCAGGATCCGGGCGGCCGCGGCAAGCACCTTGTAGCGCTTGGTGGGAATCGAAACCGCCTTCCCCCGCGCGTTGTCCGCCAGCCCTTCCCCGACCACGCGGCCCGGATGCAGCCACGTCCAGCGCGGGACGGCGGACTTGTCCATCCCCATGCGGTCGTGGAACTCCGTGTGGACAAAACCGGGGCAGACCGCCGTCACCTTGACGCCCCGGTCCGCGTAGGCGAGGTTGGCCCACCGGCTGAAGCTCAGCAGCCACGCCTTCGCCGCGGAGTACGAGCCGCGCGGAAGGAACGCCGCCACGCTGGCCACGTTGATGATCCGGCCGGAGCGGCGTTTCAGCATTCCCTGCAGGGCAGCGTGGCTCAGCACCATGGCGGTTTCCACGTGCAGCTTCAGGTGCTTCTTCTCGTCCTCGATGCTGTTTTCGTCAAAGTTGAGCAACAGCCCGATCCCGGCGTTGTTCACCAGCACGTCCACCGGGCGGGACGGGTCCGACAGGCGCGCGACGACGGCGGCCACGCCGGCGTCGTCAGTCAGGTCCGCGGACAGCACCTCCGCCGTGGTCCCGTACCGCCGCTGCAGGTCCGCTGCGGTTGCCTGCAGTCGCGCCTCGTCGCGTGCCACCAGCACGAGGTTGTGGCCCTGCTCGGCCAGCTGGCGGGCGAATTCGGCCCCGAGGCCGGCGGTGGCACCGGTGACAAGGGCTGTGGGGTTGGCGGTGTTCGGCGTCATGCCAACAGCCTAGCTTCGCGGCAGCGCGGGAGGCAGGGCTGTTGGCAAGACCGGATGCCGGGCCGTTGGCGCGACGCCGGCCGGATCGGAGATCAGGCTGTGATCATGCGAACCTGGCCAGCGGATTATTGAGCCGTCCGGCCTTCTGCAGGCCGCCCGACGGGTCCGTGAGGTCCAGCATCTGCTGGTTGTTGCGCAGCTGCAGCCGGTTGAGGCAGGACAGTTCGAAGTCCGGCGCGAACAGATCGTGGCGGGCAAACTGGTCCTCGAGCTCCGGATGCCGTAGCTGGTAGTCCCGGATCGCCCCGGCGGCCACGCCCCAGAAGTCGTCTCCACTGAGCTTCCCGTCCTCCACCAGCAGCGCGCTGATGAAGCGGAAAATGCAATCGAACACGTCGGTGAAGATCGCGAGGACCTTGTCGCCGTCGGGGATATCGGCCCGGATCCGTGCCACCGCATCCGGCAGGTCCAGCCCGTCTCCCATCACCACGATTTCCTCGGCGATGTCCTTCATGATGGCCCGGACCGGAACGCCGTCTTCGAGCACCAGGATCACGTTCTCGCCGTGCGGCATGAACGCGAGCTCATACCGGTAGACGCAGTGCACCAGGGGAACGAGGTAGGCGTCGAAGTATCGGCGCAGCCACTCGTCCGGCGCCAGCCCCGACTGCTCGATGAGGGCAGCGACTATCGGTTTGCCGGCGGCGTCCACATGCAGCAGCGACGCCATGGTGGCCAGTTGCTGGCCGTCCTTGAGCAGCGGCAAGGGACTCTCCCGCCACAGGGCCGACAGCATTTTCCGGTAGGGCGAGTCCTTCGCGGATCCGGCCTCGTAGTGCCCGTTGTGGTAGCCGATGGCCGCCGTCTCACTGATCATGGCGAAGCCGCTGCGCTGCAACGTGCTGTCCCGTGCGATGAGCTCCCTGAGCCAGTTGTTGATGGCCGGAGTGGCCTTCATGTACTGCGGGGAAAGCCCCCGCATGAAACCCATGTTGAGGACGGACAGGGCAGTCTTGACGTAGCTCTTTTGTGGATCGTCTGTGTTAAAAAACGTCCTGATGGACTGCTGCGCCTGGTAGGTGTCCGCTCCCGCGCCCACGTGCACAATGTGCTGCCGGGCTATCTCGGCGGCAAAGGTCACGGTGATCTTGTTTTCCCACTGCCAGGGGTGGACCGGCATGAGGAAATACTGCGCCGGATCCAGACCCTGCGCCCGGACCGCGGCCTCGAAGTACGCCAGTCCGGCCGCCCCCAGTTCGGCTTCCAGGTGGCGCTGGTAGTTCAGCCCCTCGGCCGAGCTAAACACAGCCCTGCTGCGGTGCACGGCGATCCATTCCAGCTGCACGGGCGCCCCGGACTCGGGCGCGAACGCCTGGTAATCGGTGATGCCGAACCCGAGCCGGCCGTTGTTGGCAACGAAACACGGGTGGCCTTCGGTCATGCTCCGCTCGATCGCCTGGAAGTCGGCCGCGGGATCTGCCCCTCCCGTGACACCGGCGGCAAGTTGCCCGGCAGTCGGCTGCCCCTTCCACTGTTTGAAGGCGTGACTGGACAGCGTGCTGCTGATTTCCTCCAGGTACACGGGAAGCATTTCTTCCCGGATTCCCAGCGCATTCCGGAACTCGCTGATGAAACTGAGGGCATCCGCGGCGGACTCTGTCCCGTTCCGGATGCAGCGGATGGAGGCGGCGTCGATGGACCAGTGGTCCAGGTCCAGTACCCGCGCGGCGAAGGAGTACTCCACACTGCCATCGTCGCTCAGGACCCGGTAGGCGGTGAGCCTCGGCGCCGCATGAAGGTCCGCCGGTGCCCGCTTCCCTGCGGGTGCCTCGATTACTTCGGGTGCCGTGATCGCCTGAGGTGTCAGGATCCGTTCGTGGGAAAACTCGGCGAGCGCCTTGCGGACCAGGTGCCGGTTCGCCCGGTTCCACAGTTCGGGCTGCAGGTGGGCGATGGACTGCCCACGCGATAGGTCGGATTCGACTTCGATGATGGTCACAGTGAGGCTTCCTGGTCGGGGGTGAACTGGTCGGTGGTGGGCTGGTCAATGGTGAGGTGGTCTATGGCGGAATGGTCCGTAGCGGGGACGTCAGGGCCAGGCTCGTGGAGGGTAGGGCGGTGGCGGGCCGTCCGGGCGGATTGGAAGTCGGCCCGGGTGCAGAAGCTGAGCAGCGCTTCCTTGTCCGGCAGGGTCACCACTCCCGCAGGCGTGAATCCGAGCCGCGAATTCAGAGCATGGATCTTGGCATTGCGCGCATCGGGCTCCACCACCACGCGGTCCACGCCCGTCTTCAGGAAGAGGCGGTCCAGGGCCGCCTCCATGACGTCGGCCGTGAAGCCGTTCCGCGGCCTTTCCGGAGGCGCCACGAGCAGGTGCATGCCGATGTCCCCGGGCTGCACGGCGTAGGCCTGGTTCAGGGGTGAGAGCGCCGGAAGGTATTCCTCCATCAGGAAGGCGGGGACGCCGCCGTCGAGCCCCAGCAGCGCGTGGTGATGCCCGCTGGATTGGATCTTGGAGTATTCCTCCACAACGTCCTGCACCGTGGTGGACTGCATTCCCCAGAAGGCGGCATAGGGCCGTGTCACCCATCTGTGGATGAGCGGGGCGTCACCTGTTGCGTCGAGGCAGCGGAACGTGAAGCTCATGCCGGCACCTCGGCGTGGCCCTGCATTCCGCGTGCCGGCAAAGCACTGTCCCGCGCCGCTGGGGACGGCGCGCCGAACTGCTGGAAGGCGATGCTCCGCTCCACCGGATACACCTCCCGTCCCGTGATTTCCCGCAGGATGCACGAGTTCCGGTAGGCCGCCATGCCCAGGTCCGGGGTGACGAAGCCGTGGGTGTGGAGTTCGGCGTTCTGGACAAAGATTTCGCCGGGTTCGACGCCGGTGCTGTAGTTCCGCTGCACCGCAAACCTGCCGCTGCTGTCGCGTGAAATTCGGTCCTGCACGCCGGCGAGGAACGCGGGCTCGCGGTAGGCGTACCCGGTGGCCAGTACCACCGCCTCGCTGTCGAGCCCGTAACCGACGCCCTGTTCCTCGTGGCGCAGCTCCAGCCGGTGCGAGTCCGTGGACGCGTTCCATGAAGCTCCGGTGAGCGTCGAATGGGTCAGCAGCCGGGTGTCCACCATGCCGGAAAGGCTCTTGGTGTAGAGGAGATCGTAGATGGCGTCTATCAGGTCGGAATTGATCCCTTTGTAGAGATTTTTCTGGCCTCGGACCAGCCGGTCACGCTGCTCCTGCGGCAGGGCGTGGAAGTAGTCCACATAGTCGGGAGACGTCATCTCCAGCGTGAGCTTGGTGTACTCCAACGGGAAGAAGCGGCCGGACCGGGTCACCCAGTTGAGCTGGTACCCGTGGACGTCGATGTCCTGAAGAAGCTCGTAGTAGATCTCCGCCGCGCTCTGGCCGCTCCCCACGATGGTGATGCTGCGCCGCTGCTGGAGCTCGCTCTTCCTCGCCAGGTAGTCGGCGTTGTGGAGGACCAGACCGCCGGCCGTGGCTATCCCGGAACAGGCGTCGGGAATGTACGGCGCCGTGCCGGTGCCGAGCACCAGCCGTCGCGCCCGAAGCACCTCCTGCCCGTCCGGGCCGTTTACCGCAATCCGGTACACGCCGTCGTCGTAACTGACCGCCGTGACGTCCGTGCCGAACCGGACCGAGGCCAGCTGGCCCGCCACCCACTGGCAGTACTGGTTGTACTCCGCCCGCAGCGGGTAGAAATTTTCCCGGATGTAGAAGCGGTACAGCCTTCCGGTCTGCTTGAGGAAGTTGAGGAAGGAATAGGGTGACGTCGGATCCGCCAGCGTCACCAGGTCAGCCAGGAACGGGACCTGCAGGTGGGCCGGCTCGAGCATCATGCCGGGATGCCAGTCGAAGGACTCCCGGCGTTCCAGGAACACACCGTCCAGGCCGTCGACCGGTTCGCTCAAGGCGGCCAGGCCCAGGTTGAAAGGCCCGACGCCGATTCCGGCGAAGTCGTAAACGCGGCCCCTGCCGGAGGTGCTTCGTGCGGTGGTGCCCGATGCCGACGTGCTCATGCGCGTGCCTCCCGGGCTGCAGCGGCGGATCCGCCCGCGGGCGCGGTGCCGGTCAGGCTCTCCCCTGTCCGCCGGACGAGCTCGATGATCTCCCGGATGTCCTCCAGCGTAGCCTCGGCATTAAGCAGCGTGAACTTCAGGAAGTGCCGGCCAGCGACCTTGGTCCCGGCCACCACCGCTTCGCCCGAGGCAAAGACGGCAGCACGGATGGCCGGATTCAGGCTATCGGCGAGGTCCTCGGACAGCCGCGTCCCGTCCGCGAACACCGGCCGGTAGCGGAACACCAGGGTGCTCAGTTGCGGCTCGACCGCCAGTTCAAAGTCGGGATCCGCCGAGAGCACCGTTCCCACGCGGGCGGCGAGGTCGATCGCTTCGTCGAGGAGCGCACCGATGGCATCGGCCCCCATGATGCGGAGCGTGAGCCACAGCTTGAGGGCGTCGAACCGGCGCGTGGTCTGGATGCTCTTGTCCACCTGGTTGGGGATCTCGGCGCGCGCGGCGGCTTCCGGGTTCAGGTAGTCGGCGTAATACGCCACGTGCCGGAGCATGGCGCTGTCCCGGACCAACAGGGCGCTGGAGCTGACGGGCTGGAAGAAGGTCTTGTGGAAGTCAACGGTGACGGAGTCGGCCAGCCGGATTCCGTCCAGGAGGTGCCGGTACCGGTTGGACACCATGAGCCCGCCGCCATAGGCAGCATCCACATGGAACCAGGCACCGTAGCCGCGGGCCAGGGCGGCGATCTCGGCTAGCGGGTCCACAGCGCCGAAGTCGGTGGTCCCGGCCGTGGCGACAACCGCCATCGGCACCAGGCCGGCGTTGCGGGCAGCCGCAATGGCACCGGCCAGTTCGGAAGGATCCATCCGGTGGTCGGCGGCGCAGCAGACGGACACGACGGCGTCGAAGCCCAGCCCGAGCATGGACGCCGATTTCCGGATGCTGAAGTGGCTGTCCGCCGACGTGAAGATCCGCAGCTTCTCCAGCAGCGCCGGCAGCCGGAGCCCCGCGTTCGCCGGATCGAGCCGCAGCGCCGCCACGGTGTGGTTCCGCGCGGTCAGCAGCGCCTGGAAGTTGGATTGGCTGCCGCCGGAGGTGAACACGCCGTCCGCATCGCTTCCGAGCTGCAGGCGCTCCGCGGCCCAGTCGATGAGGCGCCGCTCGATCATCGTAGCGCCGGCGCTCTGGTCCCAGGTGTCCATGGACGAGTTAACGGCAGACAGGACGGCCTCGCCCACGAGCGCCGGAATGACCACGGGGCAGTTCAGGTGCGCGGCGTACTTGGCGTCATGGAAATAGACGGCATCGCGCAGGTACGTGTCCTGCAGTTCATCGAGGGCGGCGGCGGTGTCAGGCAGGGGCCGGTCCAGGTCGACGGCGTCCACGCGGCTCTTCATCTCGGCAGGGGCGACGCCGGTGAACGGCTGTGAGGTCCGCTCAAGTTTGGTGGCCACCGCGTTGACTCCCTGCAGCACCTGCGCCACGTACCGGGGGGCATTGCGGGTATTGAAGAGATGGTTGCTGGCTGCGAGGGCCAGCTCCACTCCGGCCCCGAAGTCCACGTCCGGCGAAATCTCGCTGCGACGGCTGGAACCGGCCGTTTTCCCTCCAGCGGGGTATTCGGCGTCGGCTTCTTGGTCCAGGGGTGTTTCGTCCACATCGGGCGGCAGGGTCATGGCAGTCATCCTTTTATCGGGATCGGGTCCGCTCAGTTGCGGCGACCGCACCCAAGCAAGGCAAGCCTTACTTAGGACACCCTTTTAGTCAAACTTCAGTGATGTAATTCCGGAGTCCCCGGAAAATGGCGGTCTTTCGCCGATATCCGGGGTCATTGACTTTCCTTCCCGCGGCCGAATATCCGAGAATGCCCCGCGCGGTGGAGGCGCGCGTGGTTTCGGCGGCCGGGAACACGGGGCTGCCTCAACCCGGGCGCCGGGAAGTCACGCGGGGTAGAGTTCCTAGCACGCGGCATTGGAGGCGGCAGGAAGCGGGGGGACGTGTCCGGCACTGAGCATGATCCGATCAATTTCAGGGAAGTGGATTCCGAGGGGCAGCCCACCGGCTACGGGCGAATGCACGGCCCCGGGGGCATGCAGGGCCCGGCCGGAACCGGGCCAGGCGGCGGGGTGCACGTAGGCGGCGGAGCACAGGCGGGAGCAGCCAACTTTGACGGCGCTGGATTTGGCGCCGCCCCGCTGGACCCGGCGGATTCAGGCCGGCCGGGCTACCTCACGATCAACCCGTTCATCGCGGCCCTGTGGGTGGTCGTTTCGGTGCTGATCGCCGCCTCCTTCGGGGCACTCACGATCGCCCAGGAGCCCGCCAATTCGAGCCCGACGGGTCCGGCCGTGCCCATAAGCTACATCTTGATCAGCTTCGCCCCGTACGTGATGTTCGCCGGACTCCTAGGCCTGATCGGCCTGCTTTTCTGGCACGCAGCACAGTGGCGCAGGAACCACGAAAAGCAGCCCCCGCCGTCGTACATCCCCTAGCGCGAACGAACACTTGTAGCTCCCAAACCGCCCTTTCCAGGCCGCAAGTGCTCGTTCGCGCTGAGGCTATCCGGCCGGGACTTCGCGCCCCGCAGGTTCGCCCGGGCCCAGGTCATCAGAGGCCGCCGGCGCGTCCGCAATTCCGGTCAGCCGGCGCATCCGGAGCTCGTCCGCTACCCGGACGTACCAGGAATGGGCACCGAAGGCCGGGCTGGGCGTATCCAGGTGCCGGTACAGGGCGTCTGCGAGATCTTCCAGCGCCGGTTCGGGCAGCGCCGCCACCGTTTCAGCCGAGTCCCCCGACTCGGCGAGGAAGCGGGCCAGATCCTCGTCATTCATCGGGCGCTCCCCCGCTTCAACCAGCCCGGCAAGCTTCCCGCAGGGAAGGGACTGAGGACTGATGATGCCTGCCAGTGGCATGGCGGCCAGCGCTGATTCTGCGTCGGTTTCGCCGTAGTGATCGGATTCGCCGCCATGAATGGGGCAGACCGGAAGCTCGCTCGGCTCCAGGAGTGTCAGCTGAAAGTCGTCTGCATCCTCGAGGGCGGAAGCGGCGGCAACCCCGAGTTCGTGGTGCACCTCCACGTGCTCTCCGAAGGCATGGTCTGCCGGCAAAGCGACCTGCTGCAGGTAGGACAGCACTGACTCGTCGAGGTGCGAGGCGTCGCGGAAATCCACCGTGATCGTCGCGCAGGTGGCGAGCTTCTGCGCGCGCAGCAGCAGGTGAAGGAGTACGGGGAAGTTCGTCGGCGTCAGGCAGCCGCTGACTTCCAGGGTGACATGCCCGGGATCCAGGTCCACCCGTACCAGCACACGCAGTTTGTGATTCAAAGAATTCCCCAAAGAGAGAGTCCGTCAGCCAACTGCATAGCCAGCCTGAATCGTATGTAATTGTCGCGGGGGTCACAAGTCCGGTCCCGGCGCGGCTCCACGCCAGCCCCGCGGACCTAGACTGAAAGACATGGACAACACGGCACTGGACACATCCGACCACGGCTTTGCCGCGGCGGCGGGACAGTTGCACGATCTTGTGATTGACAGCAAGGACGTCAGCGGCTTCCTGTCCGAGCTGTGCGAGTTCTCCGCCAAATCCTTCTCGTCCACCATGGGCATGGAGGTTGTCTGCGCCGTGACGCTCCACCGGCACCGGGGTAGGGACGCATAGGCAAATTGGCCCGCAACAGGTGCCTGCAACGGCTGGCAGGCAAGGGCCACCGGTTTTGTCACGTGCCCATGAGCTTGGGCGCAGCCTCCTCGGGCCAGTCGATGCACTGCGTGTAGATCTCGTGCTTGCGCAGGTAGCGCGCTGTGAAGGGGCAATGCGGAATGATCCGCTTCCCCGCGGCCACGACGTCGTCCAGGGCGAAATGCACCAGGACGTTGGCGAGGCCTTGCCCCGCAAACTCCTCGGCCGTTTCGGTGTGAATGAAGTCAACGTGTCCCGGTTTGTCCATGAACCGGATATGCACCGCCAGCTTCCCGCCCACGTGGAGCTCGTAGCGGTGGAGCGCATCGTTCCGGAAGGTAGTGACATCCGGGGTGAATTGGTCCTCGGTGGATACCGTGTTCTCCGTCATGGTTCGACATTGGCACTTAATGCCTGTGCTGGCAATGGTTCCGTTGCGGGGGCCGTAACCCGCCCGAGCAGCAGGGCGGCGAGCGTAAAGCAGGCAGATCCGCCGCCCAGGAGCGCCAGCGTCAGTCCGTTGAACGCTGCGTCTGCCACCGGGACAAAGACGACGACGGCGGCCGTCACCACGGCGGCGCGGGGCCTTCCGCGTGAGTGGACAGACGCCGTCGGCCGTTCCTCCAGCCGCCCGAACAGGGCAATGACCGGGAGCAGGAGGAGGACCACGCCCAGCAGCACCAGCGGGCGGGACCACCACCATTCGGCAGTGCCGGAGGCGGGCTTGGGGAAGTCCGTGAGCAGCAGCAGCCCCGCCATCGCTCCCAACAGCGGAAGGTGCCAGAGGTAAACCGTCATCGATCGCCGGCCCGCCAGCGCCACCACGGTCCGGACCCGGCGAACGGAGCCGATCCTGTCCAGCGCCGGCCTTGCGAGCTGCAGCGTCGCAGCCTGGGAAACGCCCAGCAGAAGAAGGCAGAAATTCGGCGGGTTCAGGTTTACCAGCATGTTGCCCCGGTACAGGCCCAGTCCGGTGAGGATGCCCAACAGCAGATTGCTTGCGGCGATCAGGCCCACGAGCCGCGACGAACCAAGCCGGGCAAGGCGGCCGTCCGCCATGAAAAAGCCGAGCTGCTGCACGGCGCACCACAGGAAGACCATGTTGACGTAGGCGATCAGCGGCATGGCGCCGCGGAAGCAGTCCACCGCCACCACGAGCGCCGCGAGGCCGGCCAGTGTCAGCCAGGGCGCCCGCCGGTGGAGCCGCTCCAGGAGCGGGATGTTCAGCTGGGCTGCGAGGTAGGCGGCCAGGAACCACAGCGGCATGCCGGCCCCGGTCGCCAGGAGCTGCACCACCTGGGGGTCCACGCCCAGCAGCAGGGCGCCCCACAGGCCCGCGAACATGACCGCCAGTAGTGCCGCCGCCGGCCGGATGAGGCGCAGCAGCCGGGCCCGGGCGAACGCGTAACCGTTGCCTCCGCGGTCCCGCAGCCTGCGCCAGGACTGTATTCCGGTGATGCCGCCGGCCACGAAGAACAGCGGCATCACCATGAAAATCCAGATGACAGGCTCGAACCAGTCCTGCACGGCCAGGGTGTTTTCAGTGGTCACCGTGCCGTCGGGATGCAGCACCGGGCTGGTCATCATGCAGTGGCTGATCACCACCAAGGCAAGGCAGAAGAACCGGGCAAGGTCTATGGCCAGGTCGCGGGGCGGGGAGGCCGTCCCCAAGCCGGAGGAATCCGCGCCCACGCCGGATCGTGCACGCCGCACTGCACCATCCATGGCGCCCCCTCCCCGACGCGGAACTGGCGAACCGTTTTGTAGGGTCCATTGTTTCGTAGGGTCCATTGTCCGCCGGGAGGGCAGCGAGGGCCAGAGGAGGCGAAGGGAGTCCCCTCTAGCGGCTGAGCATGCCCAACGTGGCGGCGGCAAAGTCCTTGGCCGAGGCATTCCAGTGGGCCAGCAGCCCCTGCAGGTTCTCGCCATCGGCGCGGTGCGCCGCCGTCTGCGCCTCGAGCGTGGCCAGCACGCCGGTGCGTAGCTCGGTGTTGAAGTTGACCTTGCCCACGTTCATCGCCGGGGCCTTGGCCAGCTCTTCCGCCGGGATTCCGGACGCACCGTGGAGGACCAGCGGGATACGCGTGCGCACGGCAACGTCCTGCAGGACGTCCCACCGAAGCTGCGGCTCGCCCTTGTACTTTCCGTGAACGTTGCCCACGGCCACGGCCAGCAGTTGCGCCCCAGTCCTTGCCACGAAGTCCTCCACCTGCGCGGAATCCGTGAGGCCGGCAACGTCGTTTCCGGCGGCGTCGTGGGAATCGGCGCCGAACGCCTTGTCCTCATCGCCGGCGAGCCCGCCCAGCTCGGCCTCCAGCACGACGTCGGTGCCGCCTTGAGCGTCCAAGGCCGCCCGGACTTCGCGAACCAGCGCGATGTTCGCCTCATATGGCAGGGGCGAGCCGTCAGCGAGGACGGAATCCGCCCCGGCAGCAACGGCCGCGGTGATGACATTGAGGTCCGACGCGTGGTCCAGCTGCACGGCAACCGGCACGGAGGCCTCGTCCGCCAGGCCCCGCAGGGCGGAGATGAGCCGCAGTCCGTAGGTGGTGGCTGCGGTCTTGGGAGCCACGAGCAGGATGACGCCGCGGCCGGCTTCCTCGGCTGCGCCCACAACGGCGAGGGCCGTGGTGAAGTCATAGCACGTGAAGGCGGGCACGGCGGAGCCCTGCTGCAACGCGGAGCCTACGAGCTCGTCGAGTTGCGTGCGCATCAGCCCGCCTGTGCGGTGCGCTTGGTGGGGGCCACGACCTTGATGACGGCGGAGTCGTCAGCGGCGGCCAGGCCATGGGCCTGGCCCAGCAGGTAGAGCTGCTCGGCGGCGGCGGCAACGGGCGTGGCCAGCCCGGCGCTACGGGTTGCCTTGCCGACGATGCCCATGTCCTTGACGAAAATGTCCAGGCGGCTGAGCACCTCGGCGCCGTCCTCGCTGTACGCCTCCAGGATGCGCGGGCCGCGGTTGGAGAGCATGAAGGATCCGGCCGCACCGGCTTCGAGGGCGGCGAGCGTCTTCGCCTGGTCCAGGCCCAGGGCGTCGGCCAGGGCCATGGCCTCGGCCGCGGCGGCGATGTGGATTCCGCAGAGCAGCTGGTTGACGGTCTTCAGCGCCTGCCCGTCGCCGGGCTTGTCGCCGACGACCGTCAGGGTGGAGGCGAGCAGTTCCAGGACGGGACGGGCGGCCTCGAGTGCCGCCGGCTCGGCGCCCACCACGATCAGCAGGTCGCCTTCGCCGGCACGCTTGGGCCCGCCGGAGAGGGGTGCGTCCACAAGCCCAACGCCGAATTCGGCCAGGCGGCTGACCGTGGCCGGAATCGCTTCGGTACCCACGGTGCTGGTCAGGATGACGACGGCGCCCGGCTTCAGCACCGAGGCCACGCCGTTCTCGCCGAAGAGGACGTCGTTGAGCTGTTCGCTGTTGCGAACGGCCAACAGGAGCGCGTCGGTGCCTTCCGCGGCTTCGCGGGCGGAGTCAAAGGTGCGCACGCCGGCCTCTTCAGCGAGCTGCAGGCGCGGTTCGGCAATGTCGAAGCCGTGAACGGTGAGCTGGCTCGCCAGGCGTGTGGCCATCGGCAGGCCCATTGCCCCGAGGCCGAGGACGGTGACTGTGTAATTCGCGGTCATGGTGTTCTCCGTTGAATGCGTGTTTGAGCTTGTTTCCGCTGATTGAGCTAATTTTCCGCTCATCGAGCCGTGATGTCCGCTGGTTGAGCCTGCCGAAACCGAGGCCCGGCAGGCTCAACCGGGGGATGGAATTAAAAGGTGTTGCTGAGCTTGCGGGTGACCTGCGCCAGTGACTCGTCGTCGCCCACGTTGCCGGCGAACACGATGTAGGGGATGCCCTTGGCCGGGCCGTCAACCGGCTCCCACAGGCTGACGATGCCGGGCAGCATGGGGCCTCGGACGATCGCATGCCGGATCTCCAGTCCGTGTGCGGCCACATCCGAGGACGTGATGCCGCCCTTGGCGATGACGAACCGCGGCGGGAAAGTCTTGAGCGTCCGGTTTACCACCGCGACGACGGCGGCGGACACCGTGCGCGCGATCCGCAGGCTTTCGGCCGGGTCGTCCGTCTTGATGAGCAGGCGGCTCGTGTGGACGATGACGTCACCGCCGTGAAGGCCTTCCACGACAGTGTCCACTGTCTGGTCGAGGTAGGCGTCCGCTTCATCGCCCAGCAGCTTTTCGACGTCGATCTCCACTATGCGGGCAGCGCTGTGCTGATCTGTGAGGACCTTCAGCTGCCGCGTGGTCACGCCGACGTGCGAGCCCACTACGATCAGGCCGCCGGCCTCGGACGGGATGTTGCCGGCGTACGCTTCCTCGCCGCTGAGTTCGGTCCGGATGTCCTGGCCGATTCTGGCGCGGACGAACGGCGGCCCAACGCGGTAGAGCAGCTTCTTGCCGCGGCGCTCTGCCTCTTCCAGCCCCAGTGCGAGGGCGCGGAGATCGTTCTCGGTGACGATGTCCGCCACGATCGGGGTGGAGGCAGTGGCAGGTTCGATCGCGTCAGCGATGGCCTTGGCGGAGACGTCCGCATCTCCAGTGCCGGCACCGGCCCGGATGATGTTGAGGTCCAGCACGATCACGGAGTCCGCAGGGAACTTGCCCTGCGACTTCTCCTCCACGTACTTGGCCATCTCGGAGTTGGCGAATCCGAAGGTCGCGTCCTTGGCGAATTCCGTTTCCGCGACAGGGGTGAGGTTCCCGGCGTCGGGCCCCGTTCCCCGGGTGTAGTGCACGCCCCCGATGGTCACACGGCCGGCATCGGGAAAGGCGGGGACGATTACGACGCCGTCCGTCGCCGCGCCGCTCTCCGCAGCCACGGTGGCGGCGATGACGTCGGGCTCGAGCGGGAAGTGCCCGCGGAGGGTCGAATCGCTGCGGCTGACGAAGCTGAGGTGGATTTCTCCCTCGCCGTCACGCGCGGCGGCCAGGGCGTTGCGCACGATTTCTTCGTTGCGGGCGGCGGCTTCGGCCGGGTCCAGGCTGCGGGTGTTGGTCAGCACGTAGACAGCGGCCTTACCCTGATGGAGAGCCCAGGTGAAGTCTTCGACTTCCCAGCGGGTGAGCACAGGCAAGTCGGCAACCGACTGGGTTCCGGTGGGGTCGTCGTCGAGCACCACCAGTACTCGGGGAGACGTCGCGGCAGAGGCCGCGACTGCGCTGGCCACCCGCTCGGCCGGGACGTGGAGCTCCGCGGGGAAAGCGGCCAGGATGTCTGCTTCAAGGGGCACTGTGCACTCCGTTGTGTCGAAACTATATTGCGGAACGATTGTTGTCAGATGTCAGACATCTGGCGTTTGATGCTAGTGTGGCATAACGCACACCGCGTGCGCAAGTAGACTTGTCAGACATACGGGCCTGACAAGGTGAACGGGGAAAATGGCACGCAAATCACTGGTGGGCGTCGTCGCTGACGAACTCCTGGACCGCATCATCGCAGGCGAATTCCCGCCGGGCGCCAGCGTGCCCGGCGAGCTTGAGCTGAGCGCGCGGCACGAGGTCAGCAGAATGACCGTCCGTGAAGCTATGAAAACTCTTGAAGCGCAGCGCATCCTCAGCGTGGAGCGTGGCCGAGGGACCTTCGTGAATCCGCTGAACCGCTGGTCGTCCCTGGAGGCCGTGCTACGGGCCGCCTCAGAGGGGCAGAACGGGCCCGCCGCCGCAATCCAACTCATCGAGCTGCGCAGGATGCTGGAAACGGGCGCATGCGAGCTCGCGGCGCAACGCATCACCGACGCGGAACTCGAGTCCCTGCACATTCAGGTCGAGGAGATGCGGGAAGCGCACCGCGTCCAGGATCTGGCCCGGTTCGTGGCGGCCGACCTCGCCTTCCACGACGAGATCCTCCACGCTTCCGAGAATGTTTTTGTGGCCGTCCTGTTCGAACCGCTGCACCGCGTCCTGGAGAAGCGGCGCACGGAAACGTCTCAGGTGCCGGCAATCCAGGAGCACGCCATCGGCCATCACCAGGGCATTTACGATGCCTTGGCCGCCCGCGACCCCCGCCGAGCCCGCGACGCAATGGACGCCCATATGCAGCAAACCCTGGACGACCTCAGAAGCTACGTCCTGGAAGCCTAGTCCAGCGGCTCCCCGTCCGATACTCTGCTGGAACGGCCCGCAGCCGGGTATCGATGACGATCACGAGGAGCGAAGTTGTCTAATCACACCTACAGCATTTCTGAAATTGTCGGAACCTCGACCGAAGGCGTGGACGCGGCCGTCCGCAATGGCATCGCCGAGGCAGCAAAGACCCTACGAAACCTGGACTGGTTCGAAGTCAAGGAAATCCGCGGCCACCTCGATAACGGCCAGGTGGCCGACTGGCAGGTGACCATCAAGCTCGGCTTCCGGCTGGAGCGCTGACCGCAGGGATCAGGTCAGTCCCGGGTCCACACTTGGACGGGGTCGCCGCCGCACAGGAGGCGGCGGCCACGGACTGAAAAATCCACCCAAAGCATTTCCTGGTGCGCGGAGACTTCATCGACGTGTCCGGCAACGAATCCGGAGCCGTCACTCTCAACCCATACCGCTTCGCCGGGAGCCAGCTCTGTCCAGCGCGCGGGCGCGAGCCGCGTCCCCGCTGAGGGCGGACGCTGCTGCAGGCTGTCGGCTTGGCTCACAGGTTTTGGGCCCGTCATTCCTGGCCAGTCATTCCTGGCCAGCGGCCCGGCGGCGCCACACGGCGGGCGTGCCCTGGTACGTCGGAAAGACCTGCCCCTCAAAGAACGTGTGGGCCTCGTCCGGCGACTGATCCGGGGTCCACAGGCCCGACGCCGGGCAATGGGTTCCCGTCGAGGCCGAACGCACGTGGCGTTCCCTGAGCAATGCGATGCGTTTCATCTTTGAATGCCATCCTTGGTGGTCGAAGAAGTTCTCCTCCAAGGCTAGGAAAACGGCCCCCGGCGCCCAATGGGCGAATGGATAGAATCCCGCCTACGGGCTGGGCAGCAGCACAACGGCGCAGCCTGATCAGGGAAGCTGGGCTCCCGGAACGCCGGCACCCCGGGTTTCCGGTGATTCCGGTGATTCCGGTGCGGCGGGAACGGAAGTCTCCCCCGCCGTCGCGATTTCCCGCCCGGTGCCCGCGCCGAGGCTGCCCAGCAGGGCCAGCGCATCCGCCGACGGCGAGCCCGGCTTCGCGGAAAACACCCGAAGCACCTGGTCCGGGTCGTCCGGCAGGACGAGGTTTTCAAAGTTCAGTTCCAGGTCCCCGACGGCGGGGTGATGGAGCCGCAAGCTGCCGGAGGAACGTGTTGCCACCCGATGGCCTGCCCACCACTGGCGGAACTGCTCGCTGTGCACGGCGAGCTCGCCCACCAGCTGATTGGCCTGCGCGTCGTTGGGGTGGCGCCCGACATCCACGCGAAGCGCGCCGGCAGCCTCGGCCGCGACCGCCTTCCAGTCCCGGAAGAGTTCGCGGGCCCGCGGATCCAGGATGAGCCAGCGGGTGAGGTTCCGCTCCCCCGGCGGCAACTCCGGAAAATCCGCGAAGAGCAGGAAAGCCATCCGGTTGCCCGCCAAAACGTCCGTGCGCCGCCCCAGGACAAGGGCAGGGACTTCGCCCACGGCTTCGAGCAGCTGGCGCAGGGCAGGACGCACGGCCTGGACCGGTACGGGCGAGCGCGCGGACTCGGCACAGTGCTCAAGGAGATTCATCATGTGGGCCTGCTCGCTGGCATCAAGCTTGAGGGCCCTGGCCACCGAATCGAGCACGGCCCGCGAGGGGTGGATGTTCCTGCCCTGCTCCAGGCGCGTGTAGTAGTCCGTGCTGACGTCCGCGAGCCGGGCAATTTCCTCCCGACGCAGCCCCGGAACGCGTCTGGCGCTGCCGCCGCCAGCCACTCCGGCATCTTCCGGTTTCAGCCGTGACCGCATTGCCTTGAGGAATTTGCCGAACTCGGCGCTCTGACCCATGCCTACCATTCTGCACCGCCCACGGGACCGTTTCTACAACGAAGGTAGGACTGCCAGTCCTAGGAAAAACAGGGACAGGCATAACTGCTGACTCGGGCGGTCCACCCCAATAGGCTCAGTGCAGAGCCAGCCAAATCCCCCCATCGAGGAGAACTCCCATGTCCCAGACATCAGAAACCGGCGTCCGCCAGGTCGCCCTCAACAACGGCGTCCGCATCCCCCAGATCGGTTTCGGCGTTTTCCAGGTCCCGGCGGAAGAGACCCAGCGGATCGTTGAAGAAGCCCTTGAAGCCGGCTACCGGCACATCGACACCGCGGCCGCATACCAGAACGAGGCCGGCGTCGGCGCGGCAATCGCGGCCTCCGGCATACCGCGTGAGGAAATCTTCGTCACCACCAAGCTGCGCAACGGTGAGCAGGGCTCCGCCGCCGAGGCCTTCGAAAACAGCCGCAAGGCTCTGGGCCTGGACGTCGTTGACCTCTACCTCATCCATTGGCCGGTGCCGTCCCAGGGCCTGTTCACCGAAGCCTGGCGGGCCATGGAAGCGCTCTACGTTGAAGGCCATATCCGTGCCATCGGCGTGTCCAACTTCCTGGAAGACCACCTGGATACCCTCTTGGCGATCGCCGGTGTCGTTCCCGCAGTGAACCAGATCGAACTCCACCCGACGTTCCAGCAGTCTGCGCTGGCCAGCAAGAGCCGCTCCCTTGGGATCGCCGTGGAGGCGTACAGCCCGCTGGGGCAAGGTGCAGACCTGAACGCCGCGGCGGTCACGGCCCTGGCCGAGGACAAGGGCGCCACACCGGCCCAGATCATCCTGGCCTGGCACCTGGCGGCCGGCACCATCGTGATCCCGAAGTCCTCAACGCCGGCCCGCATGCGGGAGAACATCGCTGCCGCGAGCATCTCCCTGAGCGCGGCGGATCTCGAGTCCATCAACGCGCTGGACGCCGGTACCCGCGTTGGCGGAGATCCAGCAACCGCGGCCCACAGCCAGCTCTAGCTTCAAACAAGCCAACCGGGATCGAGGAAAAACCCATGCAGTACACCCACCTTGGCCGCTCCGGCCTGAAAGTCTCCCGCCTTTGCCTCGGTACCATGAACTTCGGCCCGCAGACGGAGGAGTCCGCTGCGCATTCGATCATGGATTCGGCGCACGAGTCGGGCATCAATTTCTTCGACACGGCCAACGTTTACGGGGGCGCCGAGCACCGCGGCTGGACCGAGGAAATCATCGGCCGCTGGTTCGCCAAGGGCGGCGAACGCCGTGAACGCACGGTCTTGGCGACCAAGCTGTACGGCACCATGACGGACCGCCCTAATGGGTCCAAGCTCTCGGCGCTGAACATCCGCCGCGCTCTCGATGCCAGCCTCAAGCGGCTCCAGACCGACTACATCGACGTCTACCAGTTCCACCACGTGGACCGGAACACTCCGTGGGACGAGATCTGGCAGGCCATCGAGGTAGCCGTGCAGCAGGGCAAGATCCTCTACTCCGGCAGCAGCAATTTCGCGGGCTGGCACATTGCGCAGGCACAGGAAGCCGCCGCCCGGCGCCACTACAACGGCCTGGTCAGCGAGCAGTCCATCTACAACCTGCTGACCAGGAACGTGGAGCTTGAAGTCATTCCGGCAGCCCAGCAATACGGGCTCGGAATAATTCCATGGTCCCCGCTGCACGGCGGGCTTCTCGGCGGGGTCCTGAAGAAAGAGCGCGACGGCGTCCGCCGTTTGGAGGGGCGCGCGCACGAAACGCTGAAAAAGCACCACGACCAGATCAGGGAGTACGAGGACCTTGCAGACGATCTCGGCCACGAGCCCGGCGACATCGCCCTCGCCTGGCTCCTCCACCAGCCTGCGGTGACGGCGCCGATCGTGGGGCCCCGGACCCAGGAACAGCTCGACGCCGCCGTCCGCGCGTTGGACGTCTCGCTGAGCGACGACGCGCTCAAGCGGTTGGATGCCATCTTCCCGGGACACCGTACGGCCCCGGAGGACTACGCCTGGTGACTGCCCCGGGCAGAACTGCAGCCGCCGTCGGGCCGTGAACGGCGCGACGGCGGCTGCAGTCTATTGATAGCACCAAGTCGGTAGCGGCAGGCTGGCGCCGGCTACGGCTGGACTGATGAGCCGCTGGGTCCGGGCGGATGCTGGGGGTCTTCCAAGGCCGGGTCCTCGGGTTCGCCGGACTGCCCTTCGGGCGAGGCCTTGTCGGGCGAGGCCGGCGGAGACTGCGGGGGGATCGCGGGGTCCTCCGCAGGCGGGTTTTCCGCCGGGTCGAAGGGAAATTTACCGGACGGGTTGGTGGTGGAATCGTCGGGTTCTTCGCTCATCATCAGGCTCCTTTGCTGGTTGGGAGTGCCTGGCATCAGGTACGGCCGAGGTGGACTCCCGGCCGATCTCGCTCGTGCACCGACTACCCCCAAGCCATATCAGCGCACTCCCGGTTAGTCCATAGCCCCGTCAGGGCGCACAGGCCATTCCGTCAGTTGACCAGTTCGGTCCCGGCCTCGAATCCAACCGGCTTCCGGTGGCTCCGCTCCAACTCGATGACGTCCCGTCCGAAGGACCCCACCAGCGTCAGCAAGGCCAAAACCACGGCTACGGCGCCGAGGCCTTCCGGCACACCAGGAGTGAGCGCCAGCAGGAAGGCAAACGGCTGGTAAGCGCCGATAATCTTCCGCAGCCTGTTCGGCCTGAGCACACCCCGCAAGGAGGGTCGGAGCTGCCCAGCGGCCACGAACGCGTACCACATCAGCCCGATGGAAAGGACCCAAGGGCCCATGCCGGGCGCCGCGGCACACGACAGGACCAGCACCAGGGCCGCGTCGGTTTGAACATCCAGGCGCGCCCCCGCCGGCGACGAACTGCCTGTCCTGCGCGCCACAGCTCCATCCACGGCATCGAGCACGAACGCCAGGCCACCCATCACAACAAAAAAGGCGCCCGGCGGGCCCCCACCCAGCAGGACGGGAACGGCCATGGTTGCGCAACATGCCACGAGAACGGCGCGGACAAGCGTCACGCGATCGGCGGGGGTGCTGCGACGGGGCTGGCGGCGGAGGATCGAAGCATCGGCGCTTGCCACCACCGCGACTCCGGCCGCCAGCGCCAAATACGGAACCGCGAACTCCCGAAGCGGGACTGCCACAATCCAGCTGCCAACCGCGAGAAATCCAGCCATCGCAGCAGCCGCATCCGTCAGGGCACTACGTCCCGCCGAGCTCTCCATATGCCACCTCGCGCTCATCGTAGCAACTTCCGGTCACGCTGACGGGCACTTGCGATTGGCCCTGTGCAAACAGCGGTCCATAGGAAAGACTTTTCGCATGGCTCTATCACCGCTCGTCGCCCTAAACGACGGCCACCGGATCCCGCAGATCGGACTCGGCACGTGGCCACTGAACGACCGCGAGGTGGCCACCGCCGTCGTAAATGCAGTGGAAGCCGGGTACCGGCATATCGATACTGCCGTTAGATACGGAAACGAAGCCGGTGTGGGCGAAGGGATCCGGGCAACCGGCCTGAACCGTGAGGAGTTGTTCGTCACCACCAAACTCGACGGAGAATTCCAGGGCGGGGACAAGGCCCTGGCCGGCCTCGAAGGATCCCTGAAGCGGCTGAATATGGACTATGTCGACTTGCTCCTGATCCACTGGCCACTGCCCCGGCGCGGGGAGTTCATCTCTACCTGGAAGACCTTCGAACGGCTTCAGGGTCAAGGTAAGGCCCGCTCGATCGGGGTGTCGAATTTCAAGCCATCCCACTTGGAACAGCTCATGTGGGCGAGTGACGTGGTGCCCGCCGTCAACCAGATCCAGCTGAACCCTTCCGTCACGCGATCGGCCGACTGCGCCTACCACCAGCACCACGGAATCGTCACCGAATCGTACAGCCCGCTCGGGTCAGGTTCGGGCTTGCTCTCCGCGCCGGTGTTGCAGCGCATTGCCATCAAACACGGCAAAACCGAAAGCCAAGTGGTGCTGCGCTGGCATGTTCAACAGGGGCTCGTCACCATCCCAAAGTCCGCCGATCCACAGCGAATGAAAGAAAATATCGACGTCTTTGAGTTCGTCCTGGACGACGAGGACCTGGCGGCCATTAACACACTGGATGAAGGGCCGGAGGCTGGCGTGAACTCGGACGTCCAAGGTCACTGAAGGGTGGCAAAAGGCGTTCTCCCGCGAGTTTTCCGCAAACACCGACTGGCAGAAAAATAGTAAGCATGTTTAGTATTGAGCAGAAGGACGAAGCGTACCCGGCACACCGGGTGCCTCCTCAATGAAAGAAGAAGGAACGATAAAATGGGTTTTTTCGCATTTCTGATTCTGGGCCTCATCGCCGGCGCTATTGCTAAGGCCATCCTCCCAGGCCGGCAGGGCGGCGGCATCTTCATCACGCTGCTGCTCGGCGTCGTCGGAGCAATCCTGGGTGGGTTTATTGGCAGCGCACTCTTCGGCGTCGGCATCAACGAGTTCTTCTCGCTGTCCACGTGGCTGCTGGCAATCGGCGGCGCGATCATCGTGCTGCTGGTGTACGGCATGATCACCAGGCGCACCGCCCGCTAGACATAGCGCGGCCGAAGCCGGCCCCGGGTCATTTCCCGGGGCCGGCTTCTTAGCTAGAGCGCCTAGCAGGATGAAGCTTCACACCGTACTGAGCCCCCCACAAGAGCAGGAGTTCGCCATGAAATCCAAACTTCTCTTAGGCGTAGGAATTGCCGCCGGTTACGTGCTCGGATCCAGGTCCGGCCGGGCAGCGTACGACAAACTCAAAGCCCGCGCCGCCAGCATCTGGGACAGCAAACCAGTTCAGGACAAGGTTGCCGCCGCCACTGAGGCCGTCAAGGAAAGGGCACCCGAAGTGGGCGACCAGCTCTCTGAGGCAGCGCGGCGGGCCGGCACAGTGCTCAGTTCCGCCATGCACCGCGACGCTTCAACGGCCGGCGGCGGCGCTGCGTCCCCGTCAGCAGGGGCCGCCGCGTCAGGTGGCGACTCAGACAGTGAGCACGTTCCCGCGCACAGCACGCACCCGGAGACGGTCAACCTCGGCACGTCCGACGTCGAATCCGATCCTGCCCTGAACGATTCGTCGGGCCAGGACTGGTCCGATGAGGGCGGCGCCACTCCGGCAGGAGCCGCAACCAACGTGGACCCCAAGAGGCAGTAATTAAGGTGTAGTCCCCTGATTGCGGGATCCGTTCGTGGACGCTCCGCGTCGGGTCCCGGTGCAATCTCGGGTCCTGGCCAAGTACACCCAGGGCCCTGATTTTGTCCTCAGCATTATTGTCAGACCCCTCTGGCAGAGTTCTCGTATGGAAGCCATTGGGGAAGGCGCAAGCGGCACGGCGGTCCGGGCAACACTTCCGGGCCGCCGTATTTCGCAGCTGTGCGGCATTCCTGGTCCAGGGGCTTTTACCCCTGCCTCCCTGGCCTCCCTGGCCGGCGCACCCGCCGTGGCGGACACTTCTGCGTCCGACGGCGGGGCTGCCGCCGGCTTTGGTGCCGCCGGTTTTGGCGGGGCGAGCGACTGCCTGCAACTGTGCCTGGCGGTTCTGGAAGCCGCTGTCGAGTCCGCGCCGGACGAGCTGGCCCTGGCGGGCTTCCCGGAGGCCGCCGATTTCGCCGAGCTGGCCGAAAAGCTCTCCCGCTGGGCCGAGTACCTCCAACTCCTCGGTGCGGGGGCCGTGGACCGGACCCGCACCGAAGCGATCAACGCCGCCGGACCCGCAAGCAAAGCCGCCGGCTGGACCACCGGCTGGGGCCACGACGAGGCTGACGACGGCACCGCCGCCGCTGGTGCCTCTGGCTCGGCCGCGGCCGCTTCTCCAGACTCTGTTGCCGTTCCCACTTCACCCTTCGGCGCCGCCGCCAGCAACGGCCGGGTTTCGGCGTTGTCGCCGGCTGATGACGGGTGC
>NZ_JBDLAK010000010.1:0-176506 GCF_039748055.1 Burkholderia sp. RS01 | reverse complement strand
CTGTGTTCCCCCCACTCGCCCCCCCGGCGCCTTGCCGCTGTTCCGCCGGCGGCGGCGCCGGCCGCCCCACCCAACCCGCCCGGGGCCCGCGGCCCCCCCCCCCCCCCCCCGTCCGTATCCGCAGCGACGGCCACTTTGGGCAGCGAAATCCACCTGCGAAATAGCACCCGTGCCCCGCCGCGCGGACAGGCGTAGCGTTGGCTCATGGACACAACGGGGTGCGTGGTGGTCGGCGGCGGTCCGGCGGGCATGATGCTGGGCCTCCTACTGGCGCGGGCCGGCGTGGAGGTCACGGTCCTCGAAAAGCACGGCGACTTCCTCCGGGACTTCCGCGGCGACACCGTGCACGCGTCAACCATTCGCCTCATCGACGAGCTTGGCCTGGGCGGTGCCTTCCGTGAGCTTCCGCAGAGCCGCCTGCGCAACGTCGCGTTCCCCGTGCCCGGCGTCGGACTGGTCACGCTGGGTGATTTCGCCTCCCTGCGGCCGCCGTACAACTACATCGCCATGATGCCGCAATGGGACTTCCTGAATTTCCTGGCCCGCGCCGCTGCGGAGGAGCCGACCTTCACCCTTCGGATGGAACACACCGCGACGTCGCTGGTGTCCGACGGCGGCCGGGTCACCGGCGTCCGCTACCGGACCAAAGCCGGCACCGAGGGCGCGATCCGGGCGGACCTGGTGGTGGCCACGGATGGCCGGCATTCCGTGCTGCGCCAGGCCGCCGGCCTTAAACCCAAGGAATTCCCGGTGCCGTTCGACACCTGGTGGTTCAAGCTTCCCCGGTATCCCTCGGAGCAGGGTGAAGTTGCCGGGATCGTTCCGTCGTTCAAGGGTCAGGAGGCCATGATCGCGCTGTTCCGCGACGACTACTACCAAATGGGGTATCTGGGGCCCAAAGGCTCGGACGCCCGCATTCGCAGCGAAGGCGTGGAACGGTTCAGGGAACGCGTCGGCGCCCTCAGGCCGGACCTGGCGGACCGCCTGGACGCCATCAGTTCACTAGATGACCTCCACTGGCTGGACGTGCGGCTCAACCGGCTGCGGCGCTGGTACGTGGACGGCATGCTGTGCATCGGGGATGCGGCGCACGCGATGTCGCCGGCCGGGGGAGTGGGCATCAATCTCGCCATCCAGGATGCCGTCGCAGCGGCGGCGCGGCTCGCCCCTGCCCTGCTGCGGGGTCACGTGGGCCGCAAAGAGCTCGAAGCCGTTCAGCGACGGCGGCAGATGCCCACGGTGGTGGTTCAGACGGTCCAGCGGATCATGCACCGCGTGGTGTTTGTGCCGTTGTTCACCGGCAGGAGGGCCGGGCCGCCGGCACTCCTGCCGTTTATCGCCCGCCGGGTTCCGGCGGTCCGGAAGGTCATGCCCCGCCTCATCGCCTTCGGGCCCCGGCCCGAGCACGCTCCCGGGTTTGCCCGGCGGCAGGAACCGCGGGCCGTGGCCTAGCGTGTCTCCGGCCTGACCCCGCGGGCAGCCAGACCGCCGGTCCGTCACAAATCCGCCACGCACTAAACTTGGACCCATGACTGCCACCCCGGACTCTGCATCCGACACTGCTGCCCGTGCCCGCCTGCTGGAACTCATCAAGGAGCTCGCCGTGGTCCGCGGCAAGGTCATCCTGTCCAGCGGAGCCGAGGCCGACTACTACATTGACCTGCGCCGCATCACCCTTCACCACGAGGCCTCCAGGCTCGTGGGGCAGGTCATGCTGTCACTGATTGACGACGCCGGCATCGACTTTGAGTGCGCAGGCGGCCTCACGATGGGGGCAGACCCCGTCGGCACCGCTGTCATGCACGCCGCCACTGACGCGGGCCGCACGGTGGACGCGTTCGTGGTCCGGAAGGCCCAGAAGTCCTATGGCATGGGCCGGCAGGTCGAAGGGCCGTCCGTGGAAGGACGCAAGGTTCTGGTCCTGGAGGATACGTCCACCACCGGCGGCTCTGCCCTGACCGCCGTCGAGGGCGTTCGGAAGGCCGGCGGCAACGTCGTGGCCGTTGCCGTGATCGTCGACCGCGACACCGGAGCCAAGGAAAAGATCGAAGCCGAAACCGGCGTGCCGTACCTGTTCGCCTTCGGCAAGGACGAGCTCGGACTGAGCTGACCGGCCTCCCCTGGTGGACGGCACACTCCGGGTGGCCTAGTATTTCCGTACCCCGGAAGTCCCTTCACTTGGAGTACCCCGTCATGCGCCCGTCGGATCAAGCCCTGAGCAGTGTTGAGCAAATCCAGAACCTCATTCTGGAGAGCGCCGATTTTGAGGACTTCCTCAACGAGCTGGCGCGGTACTCGGCGCGCCAGGTGGCGGGGGACGGTGACGACGCCCTCTGCGGCATCACGCTGCTGAGGGACCGCAAGGCGGCGACGATCGGCTGGAGCAGCGACTCCGCCCGCGAGGTGGATGAAATCCAGTATTCGCTGTCCCAGGGGCCGTGCCTGACGGCTGCGGAGGAAGAACGGGAAGTTCACGTTCCGGATCTCTTCGAAGAAGACCGCTGGGGCCCGGATTACGCCAACGCGGTCGCTTCGCACGGGCTGCGTTCGGTGTTGTCGCTTCCGTTCAATCTGCAGGGGGACGCGAAGGCCGCGCTCAACCTCTACTCCGACGTGCCCCACAAGTTCAACGACGTTTCCGCGGCCCGCGCCCGCGGGTACACCCGGGAGATCTCCCAGGCCCTGCGCCTGGCGGTCAGGTTTTCACTGCACACGGACAGCGCTACCAACCTCCGTGCGACGTTGGAATCGCGGACCGTCATCGACATCGCCGTCGGCATCGTCATGGCGCAGAACCGGTGCAGCCAGGAGACGGCCGTCCGCATCCTCACCGATGCTTCGAGCCACAGCAACGTGAAGCTTCGCGACATCGCCGCGTCGCTGGTGAATTCGGTGGGAGGCGCGGAGGCCCGCACCCACTTCGAGGAGCCCGGGAAAGTTCAGGCGGGCTAGCCCGGTTGCCGGCTGCCTGTTGACGGTTGCTTGTGCGGCGGCACTGCCCGGGATAGGCTGTCCGAGGTTGAGCCGTCGGCCATAGACACCCCTTTTGGAGTACCTATGGACAACCAACTCAATCCCCTCATTAAGATCGACGACGCCGCCGGTACCGCTCGGATCGATATCCGGGGAAGCCTCACCCAGGCGTCCCGCCCGGAGCTGATGCACCAAATCCAGCGCGTCCGCCGGATGGGCATCTCTTCGCCCATCACCGTGGATCTTTCTCACGCAGCGTTCGTGGAGTCAGTCGCCCTCGCCGGTCTCCGATTCGACCTCAACGCCCTCGACGCCGGCGCGCGGCAGGTGCCCGTGGCAGGCGCACCAGGGGTGTTCCTTGAGGTCATGTCCACGCGCGACCACGCCGTGGCGGAATCCCGCCCTGACTTCACCGCCCTGACGAACCCGTCAGAGCTGTCCGAAGCGCTGGAGGACGCCGGGCTCCGCCCGCTATCCGACTATTCCCGTGACGAGCTGCTGGCTGCGAGCGACTCGGTCTTCGGGTTGCTGGACGATCCAGCCGGGCATTCCGGGCAGGAACTGCTGGCCCGCTACGACGCAATCGTCGAGGAGATCGCCCGCCGGGAACTGGCCGAGCCGGCCGAACCGGCTGAGAAGCATGCCCCGAGCAACTGACCGGGAGCCTCAACTTGCGGTCGCCAGCTTGCCGGGGCCGGTGAGCCGTGGCTGCGGCCTGAGCTGTGCGTGGGGTTTGAAGTGTGCCTAGGGTAGTTCAGTGCCATACGAAGGAGCCGCTGGTCAGGCGGGTCAGGGGAAGCGGCCGGGCGCAGACGCAGCCCGGCTGCTCCGGCGTGCCGCGGAGCTGAAGCGGTTCTCACGGCGGACATTCCTCGCCGGGGCGGGCGCTTCGTCCGTGCTGGCAGCTGACATGCTGCTGACCCGGCAGGTCCAGGAGGAGCGCCAGGTCAACAAGATCCTGGTGGTGGAGGACGACTTCGCGAAGAGCTACTTCCCGAATGCCAGCTGGATCCTGTTCCCGGGCTACAAGACCAGCTGGGAAGAAGCCCAGTGGATCCTGAACTCGCTGCGCGGAACGCTGCGCCAGCGCGGGCAGCTGGCGGCCGTGGGCTATTCCAACCTTGGCCTGGACATCGACCAGCTGGTCATCGCCGTGATCGAGCACGTCCGGGCCAACAAGCTCACCAAGCTCTACTTCTACGGGCACAGCTTCGGCGGCATGGTCGCGACCCAGGTGGCGGCCCGGCTGCTCGAACTCCACGGCGCCGAGGTGGAGCTGATCGTGCTCGACTCCAGCCCCTACAGCAAGTACGACGTCCTCGACCAGAGCTGGTTCGACGGCGTGGTGTTCCTGTACGAAAGCGGCTTCCGGATCCCGTCCGTGCTGCGCGGAAGCTACGAGTTGGGGGAGCGTGTGGTGCACAAGGACGAGCGCACGTGGCGGCAGATCCTGGATCAAACACTGGAGCAGCTGTCGCCGATTGCCCCGTCCAGCGTGCTGATCCAGTCCGAGTCGGCCTACATCTACCACTTCGACGCCACCCGGTTTGCGGGCCGGATCGGGACGACCAAGATGGCTTACATCGGAAACCCCCGGGACCAGACCGTCAATTACCAGACCGCCCGCCAGTCCTGGGCCCGGACGTTCGCCGACAACATGGTGTCCTCGGACCGTCAGACGGACGGAGCGTTGCCCGCCCACGCCAGCCCGGGCTGGAATCCGTTCGTCTACCGGCCCATCCTGGCGGCATTGCAGGACGAGATCTTCCCGCTGCCGTCCGGCGGGCGGAAAATGACGCCGTTCTAGGCCGCCGGCCCCGAACCCGGCCACGACCTTACGGCCGGTTCCCGTCAGATCTGGTTCTTGAGATCCGCCACGGAGTTCAGCACCTGGTTGGGGCGGAACGGGTAGGCTGCGATGTCCTCGCGCTGCGTGATTCCGGTGAGCACCAGCACCGTGTGCAGCCCCGCCTCCATGCCGGCGATGATGTCCGTGTCCATGCGGTCGCCGATCATGGCCGTGGTTTCGGAGTGGGCATCGATCTGGTTCATGGCTGAACGGAACATCATGGGATTCGGCTTGCCCACGATGTACGGTTCGCGGCCGGTCGCCTTGGAGATCAGGGCGGCGATGGCGCCGGTGGCCGGCATGGGCCCCTCCTTGGAGGGGCCGGTGGCGTCGGGGTTGGTGGCAATGAAACGCGCCCCCGCCAGGATCAGCCGGATCGCCATGGTGATCGCCTCGAAGGAGTACGTGCGCGTCTCGCCAAGCACCACGAAGTCGGGATTCTGGTCGGTGAGGATGAAGCCGGCCTCGTGCAGCGCCGTCGTGAGTCCCGCTTCTCCGATGGTGTACGCGCGGTTGCCGGAGTCGGAGCCCTGCACCTGGTCCTTCAGGAACTGCGCCGTGGCCAGGGCCGAGGTCCAGATGTTCTCCTCCGGGATCTCCAGTCCGGAAGCACGCAGCCTCGCGGCGAGGTCCCGTGGAGTGAAGATGGAGTTGTTGGTCAGCACCAGGAACCGCTTGGACGTGTCCACCCAGCGCTGGATCAGCTCGGCCGCTCCCGGGACCGGCTGGTTTTCGTGCACCAGCACACCGTCCATATCGGTCAGCCAGCACTCGATGTCCTGGCCGCTGCGATATACCGCAGCGTTTCCCTTGACCTGATCCGCTTTTGCCACGTTTGCCTCCGCCGGTGATGATTGCTTCCGGAGCCCAGTCTAGTGTTGAGGGGTGACTCAAACGCCCGGGACCCCAGCAGAACCCCAACCAGCCGCAGAGGAAACGCCGGAGCCAAAGCCGGAGGTCGGCGTCGGGCCCTGGGAAGGCGAGTGGCCGCAAGGCGACCACTGGGACCCGGACCTCCTCTCGGACGGAGACCGGCGGAACGTAGTGGACAAATACCGCTACTGGAAGCACGAGGCGATCGTGGCGGACCTCGATTCCAAGCGCCACGACTTCCACATCGCCATCGAAAACTGGCAGCACGACCTCAACATCGGCACCGTGGTGCGCACCGCCAATGCCTTCCTAGCCAAAGAGGTGCACATCATCGGACGACGACGGTGGAACCGCCGCGGGGCAATGGTCACCGACCGCTACCAGCACGTCCGCCACCACCCCACCGTGGAGGACTTCGTCGCCTGGGCGCAGGGGGAGGGGCTGGCGATCATCGGGATCGACATCTTCCCGGACTCGGTGCCGCTGGAGACGTATGAACTGCCGCGGAAGTGCGTGCTGGTCTTCGGGCAGGAAGGCCCGGGACTGACCCCGGAGGTGCATGAAGCCGCCGAGGCCACGTTGTCGATCGAACAGTTCGGCTCCACGCGCTCCATCAACGCAGGCTCGGCGGCGGCGATTGCCATGCACGCGTGGGTGCGGCGCCACGTCTTCAGCCAGCACGTATAGCCGCGGCCCGTTCGCCGGACCGGAACAAAGTGTTACCCGGCCGCGTGACCCGAAACACTGCCCCGGCGCAGAACTGGCTAGGATGGTTCGTAGCCGACGAGGTTCACTCCAGGGTCAACACAACCCGCAGACGAAATTCACTTTAGGAGTCAGCATGCCCATTGCAACCCCCGAGATCTACTCCGAGATGATCGACCGCGCAAAGGCGGGCGGCTTCGCATTCCCGGCGGTCAACGTCACCTCTTCCCAGACCCTGAACGCCGCCCTGCGCGGCTTCGCCGAGGCCGAGTCCGACGGCATCGTCCAAGTCTCCACCGGCGGTGCCGCCTACTGGTCCGGCGCCTCCACCAAGGACATGGTTGCCGGCTCCCTGGGCTTCGCCGCATTCGCCCGCGAGGTGGCCAAGAACTACGGTGTCAACATCGCGCTGCACACCGACCACTGCCCCAAGGACAAGCTGGACGGCTTCGTCCTCCCGCTGCTGGCAGCCTCCGAGGCCGAGGTCAAGGCCGGCCGCAACCCGCTCTTCAACTCCCACATGTGGGACGGTTCCGCCGAGACGCTGCAGGAGAACCTGCGCATCGCCCGTGAACTGCTGACGCGCACCGCTGCAGCCAAGATGATCCTCGAGGTCGAGATCGGCACCGTCGGCGGCGAGGAAGACGGCGTCGAGCACGAGATCAACGAGAAGCTCTACACCACCGTGGAAGACGCCCTGGCCACCATCGACGCCCTGGGTGCCGGCGAGAACGGCCGCTACATCACCGCGCTCACCTTCGGCAACGTGCACGGCGTGTACAAGCCGGGCGGCGTGAAGCTGCGCCCGGAGATCCTCAAGGACATCCAGGCCCAGGTGGGAGCCAAGATCGGCAAGGACAACCCGTTCGACCTCGTGTTCCACGGCGGCTCCGGCTCTTCCGACCAGGAAATCGCCGACGCCGTTTCCTACGGCACCATCAAGATGAACATCGACACGGACACCCAGTACGCCTACACGCGTCCCGTGGCCGACCACATGTTCAAGAACTACGACGGAGTGCTCAAGGTGGACGGCGAAGTGGGCAACAAGAAGACCTACGATCCCCGCGTATGGGGCGCTTCCGCCGAGGCCGGCCTCGCCGCCCGTGTTGTTGAAGCCACCCAGCAGCTCGGTTCGGCCGGAAAGACGTTCTAACCGTGTCTGACGAGTTCCGCAAGAACCTGATGGGCCCCGAGCCCACGCTCCTGCCTGCCGAGACCGAGGTCTCCGCGCAGCTGGACGCGGGCCAGGAAGCACTGGACCTCGTGGCCAAACACCCCACGTCGTCGCAGTTGTGGGCCGTGCTCGCCAAGGAAGCGTGGGCGGAGGGGCGCACCATTGAGGCCTACGCCTACGCGCGGGTGGGCTACCACCGCGGCCTTGACTCGCTGCGCCGCAACGGCTGGCGCGGAGTGGGTCCCATTCCGTGGGAGCACGAGCCCAACCGCGGCTTCCTGCGGGCGCTGTACTGGCTCGGAAGCGCATCTGCGGCCATCGGTGAGACTGAGGAAACGGAACGCATCGAGAAGTTCCTGAACGACTCGGATCCGGCGGCCAAGGCCGCCATCCAGGGCGAAAACCTCAACTGAACCAAAAACGACGTCGGCCCCTCACCTGCTGGCGTGGGGCCGACGTCGTTGTGTCCGGTGGTTCAGAAACCTAGCTGGCGGCCTTGGCCAGGCCCGTGCGGGCCATCGCGTCGGCGTATACCACGTGCATTTCATCGAGGTACTGCTGCTGCCGCGCGGGCGTTCCCGCGAAGGCGCGGCCGCTGAGGGAGCGGACCTTGTAGGTCTTCAGGCCGCGGCGCCAAAGTAGCGGGACCTCGGTCTTAAGCAGCAGGCCCGCGAGCCGGTTGGCCTCCGTGCCGTGGGCGACGATCACCGAGGCACGCGGCACCAGGGCCAGGAACTTCAGCAGCGGCTTCAGGCCGGCGGAGATCTGGTCAGGGGTGAACTTGCCGTTCGGTTCGCCGGCGGTGTGCCACGGGTGCACGTTCCAGGGCATGATGAACTCCGGCCGGAGGCCGAGCTTCCACTGCACACCGAGCATGCGGGTGGCGGCGTCGTCGTCGCCCGGGGTGATGAAGCCCGACGGGGAGGCGGTGCCGATGTTGGAGTAGAGGCTGATGATGCGGCATTCGTCGACGTCGTGCATGGGGTCGACATAAGGAACCTGGGTGCCCGGCTTGGTGCCCTGCAGGGCGTCGCACAATTCATTAACAGCGGCGACATTGGGTTCGTAACGGCGGCTCAGGAGTTGTTCACGGAAAGATTCAGTAGCCAAGGCTGTCATGTAAGTGCTGTGTCTCCTGCGGGGATCGGTCACGCTGCCGTACCGGAAACGGGCGCGCCAAGTCCGGGTCGGTTTGAAAATGTGGTGTGGATCGATTCCTGGTCGATCCTTATCAGTTTAGCAAGCCCCGCAAAATGTACCGCTCACTGCACCGCTCGCCTCCCGGCGAAACAGGCGCCGCAGCGGACGGCCAAAGCAAGACATCCGCTGGCCATCGGCTAAACTTGGGTGGTAAGAGCCCCGGAACTCTTGCGTCTTTGCCCATCGGCCGATGCCGAGAGTGAGGTCGCTGACATTCGGGGCATTCTCATGAACGGCGCTGCCTTCCGGCCAGCCACCGGGGTGCAACTCCCCGGTGAATGTAACGGAAGTCGGCCCGAACGAATG
This sequence comes from Burkholderia sp. RS01, assembly GCF_039748055.1. Lineage (NCBI taxonomy): Bacteria > Pseudomonadati > Pseudomonadota > Betaproteobacteria > Burkholderiales > Burkholderiaceae > Burkholderia > Burkholderia sp. RS01. The sequence goes on along the minus strand of NZ_JBDLAK010000010.1, from coordinate 167,423 downwards.
GGGGAGGATCCCATGCCAGCAATCGTGATCGTCGGAGCCCAATGGGGCGACGAAGGCAAAGGTAAGGCCACTGACCTGCTCGGCGGCCGCGTCGACTACGTCGTGAAGCCGAACGGCGGCAACAACGCCGGACACACCGTCGTCGTGGGCGGTGAGAAGTATGAGCTTAAGCTCCTTCCTGCCGGCATCCTGAGCCCGAACGCAGTTCCGATCATCGGCAACGGCTGTGTGGTGAACCTTGAGGCCCTGTTCCAGGAGATCGACGGCCTGGAAGCCCGCGGCGCGGACACCTCCAAGCTGCGCATCTCCGCGAACGCCCACCTCGTGGCGCCCTACCACCAGGTGCTGGACAAGGTCACGGAGCGTTTCCTTGGCAGCCGTGCCATCGGCACCACCGGCCGCGGCATCGGCCCCGCGTACATGGACAAGGTGGCCCGCCTCGGCATCCGAGTGCAGGACGTCTTTGACGAATCCATCCTGCGCCAGAAGGTGGAAGGCTCGCTGCGCCAGAAGAACGAGCTCCTGGTCAAGGTCTACAACCGCCGCGGCATCCTTGTGGACGAGATCGTCGACTATTTCCTCTCCTTCGCGGAACGGCTGCGCCCGCTGGTCATCGACAGCACGCTGGTGCTGAACACCGCCCTGGATGAGGGCAAGGTGGTGCTCATGGAGGGCGGCCAGGCCACGTTCCTGGACGTGGACCACGGCACGTACCCGTTCGTGACGTCCTCCAACCCGACCGCCGGCGGCGCCTCCGTGGGCTCCGGCATCGGCCCCACCCGCATCTCGCGCTCCATCGGCATCATCAAGGCCTACACCACGCGTGTGGGCGCCGGCCCGTTCCCCACCGAACTCTTCGATGAGATGGGCATGTACCTGCAGAAGACCGGCGGTGAGTTCGGCGTCAACACCGGCCGGCCGCGTCGCTGCGGCTGGTACGACGCCGTCCTGGCCCGCCACGCTTCCCGCGTCAACGGCTTCACGGACTACTTCGTCACCAAGCTGGACGTCCTCACGGGCATCGAGCAGATCCCGGTGTGCGTCGCGTACGACGTCGACGGCGTCCGGCACGACGAAATGCCCATGACCCAGACCGAGTTCCACCACGCCAAGCCCATCTTCGAGTACTTCGAGGGCTGGACCGAGGACATCACCGGAGCCCGCACGCTGGCCGATCTGCCCGAGAACGCCCGCAACTACGTCCTGGCCCTCGAGAAGCTCTCCGGCACGCGGTTCTCGGCGATCGGCGTGGGCCCGGACCGGGACCAGACCATCGTTGTCAACGATCTGATCAACGACTGACGCTCCCGGCCACATCCTCGGCGGTTCCGACGGCGGCGGGTCACCTCTCGGAGGCGGCCCGCCGCGGTCGTTGCCGGCAACGGGCGGAGTGTCGGTCCCCGGCTGTCGGCGCTCTGCCCTAAGCTCACTCAGGTGGGAAATCTCAGCATCGATGACAGTGAATGCCTGACTGTGGTTCCGGTGCTGGACGGCCAGACGCGCATCGACGAACTGCTGATGGACCTGGGTGATGTGCGCAGCGTGCACGCACTGGTCCAGATGCTGCCCGAGGCCGGCGTTGACGGCGTTCCCGGCGGGCAGCTGCGCCTGTTCTGACCTTCCACGGGCACCCCTAGTTGCCGTGGGCGACCCTAGCCGCCGCGGGCCCCTGACGTGACCTTGACTCCCTGTGAGCGGGGCCTCCGCCGCGGCACGCCACCCCGTCCTAAGGGGACTTCCGCCGAAAAGGAATTCCGGCGGACGCGTAACCTCAGGCCCCGGCGGTTCGATTACCTCTGTGTAAGCGCCGGGCCGGTGGTTGTCCCCATCAGCCTCCAGCCCGGCCTTCAACCAACAAAAGGATGTTTTTTTCTTATGAAGAGTGTTAGCAAGACCACCAGGATTGCTGTCGGAGCCGCCATCATCGCTGTCGGAGGATTCTCGGGCATCGGACTGGCCAACGCGGCCCAGGTCTCCGGCTCACAGCATGCAGAGGTGACCCCAGCTACGCCCGCCGTCCCCGCTACCCCCGAGCTCCCGGCTGTGCCCGCCGTTCCGGCTTCACCCTCCGTCAAGACCCCTGCGGTCAAGGGCGCCGAGGTTTCCGGCAAGGCCAAGGTCTCGGCCGAGCACGGCTCCGCCGCCGCCAAGGTTGACGCGGCCGCCGGTGTTCCGGCAGCCCCCGCCACGCCCGCTGTTCCGGCAGTCCCCGCCACGCCTGCGGTTCCGGGTGTCGCCGGCGTTCCGGCCACCCCGGCTGTGCCGGCCACGCCGGCAGTTCCCGCCGTTCCGGGTAGCGCGCGCGTCCCGGCTGTGCCGGCAACCCCGGCCGTCCCGGCTGTACCGGCAACCCCGGCTGCGCCGGCTGTTCCGTCTGCAGACCTGCCCAAGCTCGGCAAGTAGGCACGGACTTTCCCGAATAGGGCCACAAGGTGTGCGGCGGCTAGGCTTACTACCGCCGCACACTCGCCGTAAGGGAAGGACAGCTCCTTGGCAGTTCAGCTGACCGATGACGAATTGGCAGCCGCGTTGGCTGGCGATCCTTCAGGTTTCAGCGCCGTCTACAGCATTATTTCCCCTGCCGTGCTCGGTTATTTCCGGGCCCGCGGCGTTGACGACGCCGAAGCCCTCACACAGGACGTCTTCGTTGATGTCCTGCCCAAACTCGTTGGCGTCAAAGGCGGTCACTCGGGCCTGCGGACCTTCATTTTCTCGGTGGCCCATGCCCGGCTCGTCGACCACCGGCGCCGGTACGCCAGAGCACCCCAGCTGACCGAATACGATCCCCTGGCTGACGAACGGTATTCCAGCTCCGCCGAAGACGAGGTCCTCGGCTCGCTGGGCGGTATGTCCTCCACCCTGGCCATGCTCAACGACGAGCAGCGTGAAGTCCTGGTACTGCGGATCGTCGCGGACCTCTCCGTCGAACAGGTGGCCGGCATCATGAACAAGACCCCGGGCGCGATCAAGCAGCTCCAGCGCCGCGGACTAATAGCCCTGCGCGAACTCGTTAAGGAAAAGGACTACACACCATCATGAGTGTCTCGCCCACAGGCCGGGAAGAAGGGGATATCCAGGCGATCCTCCAGGATTCCGGGTTCGAAGAGGACACGGACCTACGCAGGTCGCTGGAAGATTTGCGCGCGTTCGCCCTGGACGGCCCCCCTGAACCGCGCGCGGACCTCCAGGCCCTGCTGACCCCCGGCGTTACGCTCCTGGACGTCCGCCGCCGCAACCGGAAACGCCGGATGGGCGTCGTAGTCGGCGCCGCTGTGGTCGGGGCCATGGGCCTTGGCGCCGGCGCCGTTGCTGCCTCCGGCGAGGACTTCCGCCTCAGCGTCAGCCATGCCGTGGTGAAGATCCTCGAGCCGGCCAGCCAAGCCCCCGCGGCGACCACGGATGCGCCGGCTTCGGCTCCTGACGCATCGGTCCCGCCCGGGGCGCCATCAGCGGCCGTGACGCCGTCTCCCTCGGCAACACCGTCAGGATCAGCCGCGGCGGTAAAGTCTGCCCGTCCTCAAGCGGCTGCATCTGCGAGGCCGGCGTCTGCCAGGCCGACGCCCGGCAATGCGGCGTCTGCTCCCGGTGGAAAACAGGCCCAAACTCCGGTGGCGCCGCTGCGGCCGACGCCCGTGCCGGCAACCCCCCTGCCCGCGGCGCCCGGTCCGGCACAGCCCGGCGCCGGTTCGAGGCCCCTGCACAGCCTGCTTCCGCTGCTCCCAACTCTTCCGGGGAGCGTCCCGGGCCCCGTGCCAGGGAAGCCCTGAACCACTGATTCCGGCTCGGGAAACGGGGCAGGAAAAAGTTTCAACGTTTTTTCGAAGTGGCGTAACCTCCGGGCCGGTCCCGACGATTACGTAGGTGAAAGGCCGGGCTGGAATGTGTCCCCCATCAGGTTCCAGCTCGGCACTTCCTTTCTTGCCTCCGGCGGTTTCAGCTGCCGTTGAGGCCCGCCATCCGCCGAGGGCCCGCGTGAGCGGTACGCCTACGCCAGCACCTGCCGCTTCGAGGAGATCACGCCGGTGTCGAAGCCGGCCAGGTGAAGGCCGCCGTGGAAGCGTGCATGCTCGATCTTGACGCAGCGGTCCATGACGACGTCGAGACCGGCGGCTTCCGCTTCCTTCGCCACGTCCTCATGCCACGAACCCAGCTGCAGCCACAGCGTCCTGGCGCCGGCAGCGATGGCTTCGCCCAGGACGCCCGGCAGGTCGTCGTGCTTGCGGAAGACGTCCACGATGTCCGGGCTCTCCGGCAGGTCCGCCAGCGAGGCGTACGTCGGCTGGCCCAGGATTTCCTTCACCACCGGGTTCACGAAGTACACCTTGTAGCGCGTGGACGACTGCAGGTACGTGGCCACAAAGTAGCTGGCCCGGGACGGCTTGTCGGAGGCGCCCACGATCGCAATGGACTTCGCCTGCCGGAGCAGGTTCAGGCGCTCCGGAGCTGTGGGGCCTTCCCAGGTGCGGTCCGTCGTGCTCATGCCCGTGCGCCAATCGTGCAGGTGTCGGCTTCGGTGGTTGCCTCGCCGCTGGGCGAGCCTGCCGAAACCAGGGTCTCTGCAGTCTCGACCACCGGTGCCGACGCCGCGTCCAGGGCCTGGTCCAGGTCCCACAGGATGTCGTCGATGTCCTCGAGGCCCACCGAGATGCGGACCAGGTCCTCCGGGACACCTGCCGACTCGAGCTGCACGGGACTGAGCTGCTGGTGCGTGGTGGAACCGGGGTGGATCACCAGGGTCCGGGAGTCGCCTACGTTGGCCAGGTGCGAGGCGAGCTGCAGGGACTCGATGAACTTCTGTCCCGCCGCACGGCCGCCCTTCACCCCGAAGGAGAACACCGAGCCGGGACCCAGCGGCAAATACTTCTGCGCCCGCTCAAAGTGCGGGTGGGACGGCAGCCCGGAGAAATTCACGTAGGCCACGCGCTCATCCGCCTCGAGCCACTCAGCGACGGCCTTGGCGTTCTTGAGGTGTTCGTCCAGGCGCTGCGGGAGGGTTTCCACCCCCTGCAGCAGCTGGAAGGCAGACAGCGGCGAAAGGGCCGGCCCGATGTCGCGCAACTGCTCGCAGCGCAGCTTGGTGAGGAAGCCGTACTCGCCGAAGTTGCCCCACCAGGAGACGTTGCCGTAGGAGGCCACCGGCTCGGTCATGGTGGGGAACTTGCCGTTGCCCCAGTTGAACCGGCCGCTCTCCACGATCACGCCGCCCAGCGTTGTGCCGTGTCCGCCCAGGAACTTGGTGGCGGAATGGATCACGATGTCCGCGCCGTGTTCGATCGGCCGCACGAGGTACGGCGTGCTCAAGGTGGCGTCCACGACCAGGGGGATGCCGGCGTCGTGCGCCACCTTCGCCAGGCCCTCAAGGTCCTGGACCTCCGACGACGGGTTGGCCACCACCTCGACGAAGATCGCCTTGGTGTTCTCCCGGACGGCGGCCGCGTAGTCGGCGGGGTCGGTGCCGGGAACGAACGTGGTGTCGACGCCGAAGCGGCGCAGGGTGACATCCAGTTGGGTGACGGTTCCGCCGTAGAGCTGGGAGGCCGCGACGATGTGGTCGCCGGCCTGGGTGAGCGCGGCGAAGGTGATGAATTCCGCGGCCATGCCCGACGACGTTGCGACCGCGCCGATGCCGCCCTCAAGCGAGGCGATGCGTTCCTCGAACGCCGCCACGGTGGGGTTGCCGATGCGCGAGTAGATGTTGCCGTACTTCTGCAGGGCGAAGAGGTTGGCGGCGTCCTGGGTGTCCTTGAACACGAAAGACGTGGTCTGGTAGATGGGCACCGCGCGGGCGCCGTGCTCGGCGTCGGGGGTGCCGCCGGCGTGCAGGGCGCGGGTGCGGAAACCGAACTTGCGGTCGGCCATCAGACAGCCACCGACTCAGCGGCTGCGGCAACCGGCGTCCCGGACAGGTCCAGCTCCGTGCCGTTCTTGCGGGCCAGGTCCGCCTCGAGTTCACGGACGATCGGCAGTATGTCCTGGCCGAACGCGGCGACTTCCTCCTGGAAGTGCAGGTAGCCGGTGAGGAACAGGTTCACGCCGATCTTCTTGAACTCCACGATCCGCTCCGCGATCTGTTCCGGCGTGCCGATGAGCTGCGTCTTGAAGCCGTCGTTGTACTGCACCAGGTCCTCGAAGCTCGAGTCGGCCCACATGCCCTTGCCGTCCTTCGTGGACGCCCCGGCTTCCTGCACGGCGTCGCGGAAGCCCTGGACTGCGGGCTTGTGCGCCTTCTCCACGATCTCGCGGAGGGTGTCGCGGGCCTCCTTTGCGGAGTCGCGCGCGATCACGAAGCCATTGAGGCCGAAACGGGGTGCGGCAAGCCGTCCCTCAGTGCCGCGCTGTGATTCGCCGGACGCTGCCACCACGCCTGCGATGTTCTCCTTGAAGCCCTCCAGGTCCTTGCCGTTGGAGAAGTACCAGTCAGCCACGCGGCCGGCGGTGGCCTGGGCCGCGGTGGAGTTGCCGCCGAAGAAGATCTCCGGGTGCGCGCGGCCGGGAACGTCCACGGGCGCCGGGTTCAGCGTGAAGTCCGTGATGTTGTAGTACTTGCCGGACTGGCTGTATTCCTGCTCGGTCCAGAGGCCCCGCAGGACCCTGATGAACTCCTCCGTGCGGACGTAGCGTTCGTCGTGCTCCAGCCATTCGAGGCCGAAGCTGGTGAACTCGTTCTTGAGCCAGCCAGAGACGATGTTGACGGCGGCCCGGCCGTTGGAGATGTGGTCCGCGGTGATGATGTACTTGGCCAGCACGCCGGGGTGCCACATGCCGGGGTGGACGGCGGAGATGACCTTGAGGCGCTCGGTGGCCGCCAGGAGGGCGAGGCTGAAGGACGTGGCCTCGTGCTGCTTGTCGGCACCGTAGGAGGCGGCGTAGCGGGTCTGCGTCAGGGCGTATTCGAAGCCGGAGTCCTCGGCGATCCGGGCCAGCTTCTTGTTGTAGTCGAAGTCCCAGCCGGTGCGCTGTTCGATGGTGGAGACCACCAGGCCGCCGGAAACATTGGGGACCCAGTAGGCGAACTTGAGCGGCTCGGAAAGACGGGCAACGTTGCTGATGTCGTTCATGGTTATTCCTTTACTTCTGTCCGTTGGGGGGAGAGGCCGGGACGGCTGCGGCATAGTCGCGCAGCGCGTCCTGGATTCCGGCGATCGCCGGTTCGTTCTGGAGCGACGTGGTGTCGCCGAGGGCGGTTCCCTCGAAAAGCTGGGTGAGCAGCCGGCGCATGATCTTGCCGCTGCGGGTCTTTGGCACATCGGGGACGACGACGACGTCCCGCGGCTTCGCGATCGGCCCGATCGCCGTCGCGACGTGGTTGCGGAGCTCGGAGGCCACCTCGCAGGTAACCCCTCCCTTCAGCACAACAAACGCCACGATCGCGTGGCCGGTCTTGGGGTCCGCCACCGGACAGACGCCGGCCTCCACCACTGAGGGGTGGGAGACGAGGGCCGACTCGATCTCGATGGTGGAGAGCAGGTGCCCGGAGACGTTGAGGGTGTCATCCACCCGCCCGAGGATCCAGATGTCGCCGTCGGCGTCGTACTTGGCGCCGTCGCCGGCCAGGAACCAGCCCTGCTCCGCGTACTTGCGCCAGTACGAATCGAAGTAGCGCTGCGGGTTGCCCCAGACGGTGCGCGCGATGGCAGGCCCGGGTCTGTCCACCACAATGAAGCCTTGCACGCCCGGCGGAACCGTATTGCCGGCGTCGTCCACGATCCGGGTGCTGACGCCGGGCAGCGGGCGGGCCGCGCAGCCTGGCTTGAACTCGGTGTCCGTCGGGGCGGGGGAGAGGATGGTGGCGCCGGTCTCGGACTGCCACCACGTGTCCACCACGGGTGCGGTGCCGGCGCCGACGTTCTGCCGTAGCCACCGCCAGGCTTCCGGGTTGACGGCTTCGCCCACGGTGCCGAGCATCCGGATGGAGGAGAGGTCGTAGGTGTCGGGGACGCCGTCGGGGAACCAGCCCATGAGCGAGCGGACCAGGGTGGGCGCTGTGTAGTACTGCGTGACGCCGTAGCGCTCGATGATCTCGAAATGCCGGCCCGGGTGCGGCGTGTTGGGCGTACCTTCGAAGATCACCTGGGTGGCGCCGTTGGAGAGCGGCCCGTAGATCTCGTAGGTGTGGGCGGTGACCCAGGCGAGGTCAGCGGTGCACCAGTGCACGTCCCGGTCGCGGAGCGCTGGGTCCGGGTTGCTGAACAGGTGTTCGAAGCTCCAGGAGGCCTGCGTCAGGTAGCCGCCGGAGGTGTGCACCAGGCCTTTCGGCTTCCCGGTGGTCCCGGAGGTGTACATGATGAACAGGGGAGTTTCGGCGTCGAACGCCTCGGGTTCGTGGACGTCGGAGGCCTGCCCGACGGCGTCATGCCACCACACGTCTCGGCCTGGGGTGATCGGGACGGTCGCCAGCTGCTCCGACGCAGTGGTTCGGTTGACCACCAGGACGTGCTGGATCTCGTTGTCGCCGGAGACGGCGGCGTCGGCGTTGTCCTTAACGGGAACCGCGACGCCGCGGCGGAACTGGCCGTCCGTGGTGACCAGGAGCTTGGCCCGGGTGTCCTCCACCCGGAACTTGAGGGCTTCGGCCGAGAACCCGCCGAAGACGAGTGAATGGATGGCGCCGATGCGGGCCACGGCAAGGGTGATGATCACGGTTTCGGGGATGACCGGAAGATAGATGACCACGCGGTCGCCCTTGGTGATGCCCAGATCCAGGAGGGCGTTGGCGGCCTTGGACACTTCCCGCTGCAGTTCGGCGTAGGTGATGGCGCGGCGGTCACCGGGCTCACCTTCGAAGTGCAGGGCCACTTTCTCGCCGCGGCCGGCCGCAACATGGCGGTCCACGCAATTGTAGGCAACGTTGAGTTTGCCGCCCTCGAACCAGGTGATGTCCGGGCCGGTGCCGGCCTCAAGGTCCGCCGGCACCCGCCGGTGGGCAGTGTGCCAGGGTTTGCCGCCGTTCGCGCCGGCGTTCTCCGGTGCGGTTTCCCAGGCGAGCCGGAGTGCCTGTGTCTCCCAGAAGGCGACAGTGTCTTCCAACGACGTGTCTTCCAGGGACACGTCTTCCAGGGGCGCGTCCTCCGGGGAGGACGCGCTGGGGTTGGTGCTGCTGTGACGCGCCGGCCCGTCCGAGGAAGCGCCGTGCACTGCGCCGTCCATGGGCTCGGTCGAGGACCATCCCGAAGAGCCGCGAGGGGAGCCGGGCGCGTCACGCAGCCCTGCTTCGATCGCCGTCGCGTTCGAAGTGGTTTGTGGGTGTTCTGCTGCCTGATTTTCCAAGGTGGAAATCCGGGCAAGCGAGGGCAGGGCAGAAGAAATCTCAGGTGTCATTGCGGTACTCCATCGGTCCTGGCAGTAGCACCCTCGTGTTGCCCCTCAAAAGGAGAAACAGTTCCGTGGGAATGGTCGTCTCACGTCACCGGGGTTGCTGCGGCTTCATCGATCCAGGTCTCTCGGCCGCTCGGGATGGTCACTATCCACTAAAACCGAGGCGAACCATTACACATAATTCCAGCTTTATTCCTGCGTAATATTCGTTCACGGCTGCACAGGCCGCTTCAACTTCGTTCATTTCTTCGGCAATCATGTCCAATGGCCGCAGGAGTAGGCTTGATCCATGGCCCACGTTAACGATCGAGCAGTCATTGAACGCCTCATGCGAACCAAGGGGACGTGGGCAATCGTCGGCCTCAGCACCAACGAGTGGCGCTCTGCCTACGACGTCGCCCTGTATGTCCGGGACCGCATGGGCATGGAGATCATCCCGGTGAACCTCCCCGGCGACGACGTCCACGGCGAGAAGGGATACCGTTCCCTGGCCGAGATCCCGGCGGAGAAGCACCCCATCGACGTCGTGGACTGCTTTGTTAATTCGCAGAAGGTGGGCTCCGTGATTGACCAGGCCATCGCGGTGGGCGCCAAAGCGGTCTGGCTCCAGCTGGGAGTCTTCGACGACGCCGCGGTGGAGCGCGCGAAGGCAGCGGGTCTGGACGTCGTGGTGAACTCGTGCCCCGCCCGCGAAGGCTGGCACGTCGGCCTCTGAGCCGGCCCGTCGGTTTTTACTCAGGGCTTGAGGAACTGCGGGTAGTGGCGTTCGGTCACATCCGGATGGGCGCGCATCCTGCCCTTGAGCATGTTGAGGCCAAAGGAAGCGAGCATCGGGTTGGATGGGTCATCGGTGATCCCCCGGGCCTGCGCCTTCAGCTCCTCCGGGAGGGGCACCGGATCGATCACCGCATCCAGCCGCGGTGACCAGAAAAACGGCACGGAGTAGCGGTCCACGCCAGGTGGCGGGGCCTGCACCCGGTGGATGGTCGCTACGAGATAGCCCCCGGTTGCCACCTCCAGCATCTCGCCAAGGTTCACCACCAGAGCGCCGGGAAGCGGTTCCACGGAGGTCCACTCGCGGGCCCCCGGCGGGAGCACCTCCAGGCCGCCTACTGTGTCCTGAAGGAGCAGGGTCACGAAACCGTAATCGGCGTGCGAGCCCACGCCCTGGTCGCCGGCCGCTTCGACAACTCCGCCGACGTAGTGGACAAGCTTGCCCATCCAGGCGGGTGCGTCCCGGAAGGGTTCGTCAAAGTAGTCCTCCGGCAGTTGGAGGGAGACAGCGATGGCCCGCATCAGTTCGCCGCCCACCGTGGACATGAGCCCGGCCCAGGCCATCGCGGCCTGCTCCAGCTCCGGCAACGAATCCGGCCACATGTTGTGGCCCTGGAGGAGCCAGTATGGCTGGTCGAGGGGATAATCCAGTACGGGTTCACGGTCGGGGGAGTAGTCGATCTGCTCCCGGGCATCCGCCCTTCCCTGCGTGACCTCCGTGCCCATCCGGGTGTAGCCGCGGAAATGCGGGGAGAGCCGGTTGTCCAGCTTCATCCGCTCCTCGAGGGGCAGATCAAAGAAACGCCTGATGGTTGCCAGGAGGTCTTCTGCCTGGCCGGGCGCGGCCCCGTAGCCGATAAGTTGGAAGAAGCCGACCCGGTGCGCGGCATCGCGGAGCTGTCCAATGAAGCCCGGACTGAACTGTCCGTCGGCCTGACGCGAGGCGCCCAGGTCCAGAACAGGTATCGTCTCCTGATCCTGTGACATAGTCGCAGACTAGCACCGGCGTGGAAGGCTTTGTAGGCTCGCTGCATGGACACAGCCGAACTCAGGGAGATCTGCCTCAGCTTTCCGGGGGCCTTCGAGGACTTCCCCTTCGGCCCGGAGACGTCCGTCTTCAAGGTACGGGCCGCCGTGGCCGGAGGCGCGCGGCATGCGGCCAAGATGTTCGCGGCCTCCGCAATGGATCCGGACGACTGGTCCGTGAGCCTCAAATGCGAGCCGGCGTTGGCGGAGCAGCTTCGCGCGGCACACCCCGAAATTACCGGCGCCTGGCACATGAATAAAACGCACTGGAACGGCGTGCGGCTCGACGGATCATTGCCGGACGACATGATCCGCGACATGGTGGAGGATTCCTACGACCTTGTTGTTGCGTCACTGAGCAGGAAGCAGCAGGAGCATCTTGGCTGGGCGCGTTTGGCCGGCGCCCGCGGCACGGCGTCCGACGACGGCGCTGGAGCCCCCGCCGCAGACGGCGGCTCCGGCCCCGGCTCCGCATCCGTCGATGCGGGCAGCACGGGACCTCGGCGTTGACTGAAAAGCGCCTGGCACGCGGCGAGCTCAACTACCCCGGCATCGGTTCCACCGAGTACGGCCAGCCCCCGGAGGGATTCCCGTGCCTGGTGTCGCAGAACTACCTCGGCGAAGGCCTCGCCGTCTACCGCAGGGTGGTGCGCGGAGTGCTGGCCTGGGAGCTGCAGCGGCGGTCCGGGCTGCGGGTCCGCACGGAGTCCGCCGTCGTGGTCCCGGGCGCGCGCGTGGTGAGCGGCTTCGGCATCGGTCCTTTCCGCATCAACGCCCCGTGCGAGGTTGTGTGGGTCCACCGGCCGCTGCCGGGCGACGGGCCGCAGTCGGCGGGCTTCGCCTACGGCACGCTGCCGGGTCATCCCGAGCGGGGCGAGGAGGCGTTCGAGGTCCAGATCGATGCGAGCGGCAGCGTGTTCCTCAAGATCACGGCCTTCAGCCGGCACTCCAACTGGTTCTACACGGCGGGCGGCGCCTTTGCCAGGCGGGCGCAGAGCCTCATCACTTCCCGATACATTGAAGGTGCACGCCAACTCGCCGCAGGTGAAAGCTGATCAGGAGAAGGTACATGCTGGACCAAAAGACCCTTGACCGTTTATGGAATTTCGAGGATCCGGAGCTGTCCGAGCAGCATTTCCGGGACGCGATATCCGACCAGAAATACGACGCCGACGAAAGGGCCGAGCTCGCCACCCAGCTGGGGCGTGCGATCGGACTGCAGGGCCGCTTCGAAGAGGCGGACGCACTGCTGGATTCAATTGACGGGGAGGACGAGCCGACGATCGGCGTCCGGATCCTGCTGGAGCGCGGACGGGTCCTGAATTCGAGCGGCCACGCCGCGATGGCGGTGCCGCTGTTCGAGCAGGCGGCCGAACTCGGTGACCATCTCGGCGAGGAGTTCCTCGCCGTGGACGCGCTGCACATGCTGGCCATTGCGGACTCCGCGCATGCGGAAACCTGGACCCGGAGCACCCTGGAGTACGCGTCCACCGCCCACGACGCCTTCGCCAGGCGCTGGATGGTGGCGCTGCACAACAACCTGGGCTGGACGCTCCATGACTCAGGCCGGCTTACCGAAGCCCTGGTGGAGTTCCAGCTGGCCGAACAATGGGCGGAGCGGGCAGGAACGCCGGCCCAGCAGCAATACGCCCGTGCGGCGATCGAGGAATGCGAGCAGGCCCTGGCCGGTGAAAGAATTGTCCCTTTGGGTGCAAAAGCTGACCCCAGCAATCCACGATTGGAAGGCAATCTCCCGTGATCTTTATTGTCGTTAAATTCAAGGTCAAGCCCGACTGGTCCGAGAAGTGGCTCGACCTCGTGGCTGACTTCACCGAGGCCACCCGGCATGAGCCCGGCAACCTCTGGTTCGACTGGTCCCGCAGCGTGGACGATCCCCACGAGTTTGTGCTGGTGGAAGCGTTCAAGGACGACGCCGCGGGGGACCACGTCAACAGTGCCCACTTCAAGAAGGCCATGGCCGACATGCCGCAGGCACTCGCGGAGACACCGCACATCATCAGCCGCCAGCTCGACGGCGAGGGCTGGGACCGGATGGGCGAACTCACCATCTGACCCGTCGCTACGATTAAGCCATGTGGATCGGATGGATTGAGTTCGACATCCTTCTCGGGGACGTCCAGAGCCTTAAGGAGAAGCGCTCCTTCATCAGGCCGCTGCTGGCGGAGGTCAAGCGCCGCTTCGACGTCTCCGTTGCAGAAGTCGGGGACCATGAGCAGTACCGGCGCGCCCGGGTGGGGGCCGGACTGGTCGCCGCCGACCGGGCGCACCTTGTGGAGGTGCTCACCGCCGTCGAGCGCTTCGTGGCTGCCCGGCCGGAGATCGAGCTGCTCAGCGCGCGGCAGCGCGAACTCCACAGCCAGGACTAACGAGCAACGCGGGGTCACTTAGCGCCCAATCCGAGGGATTTATGGGCGGTAAGTGACCCCGCGTTGGTTCAAGCAGGGAACCCTTAGCCGAAGTACTTCGGCAGCGTGGCCTCGTGGGCTTCGCGGAGTGCATCAAGCGGAAGCGGATCCACACCGTTGATCTCCAGCTGGCCGCTGGCTGCGTCCACCACGCCGATGCGAAGGTGCGCAAAGCCCCGGGCGGTGCACATGTCCGTGAAGCGGACTTCCTCGGAGCGCGGGACGCCCACGATGGCGCGGCCCTGGGACTCGGAGAACAGCGCCGTGAACAGGTCAACGCCGTCGCGGTCCAGGACATCCTGGAGCGCGATCCGGGCACCCACGCCGTAGCGCAGCGAGGATTCCACGAGGGCTGCCGCGAGGCCGCCTTCGGAGAGGTCGTGCGCGGAGTCCACCATGCCGTCGCGGGACGCGTTGATCAAAATTTCACCCAGTGCGCGTTCGGCGGCGAGGTCAACCTTGGGCGGCAAACCGCCCAGGTGTCCGCGCATGTTGGACCATTCCGAGCCGTCCAGTTCCGCTGCAGTGGTGCCCAGCAGGTAGATGGCCTGGCCGTCTTCGCGCCAGCCCGACGGCGTGCGGCGGGCGACGTCGTCGAGCTTGCCCAGCACAGCCACCACAGGGGAGGGGTGGATCGGGGTGGTGCCGGTCTGGTTGTACAGCGAGACGTTGCCGCCGGTGACCGGGATGCCCAGTTCCATGCAGGCGTCCGACAGGCCGCGGATGGCCTCGGCAAGCTGCCACATGACGTCCGGGTCCTCGGGGGAACCGAAGTTCAGGCAGTCGCTGACGGCCATCGGCACGGCGCCGGAGGTGGCAACGTTGCGGTACGCCTCGGCCAGCGCGAGCTGCGCGCCCTGATATGGATCGAGGTAGGTGTAGCGGCCGTTGGCATCGGTGGCAAGGGCCACGCCCAGCCCGGTTTCCTGATCTACCCGGACCACGCCGGCATCGTCCGGGAACGCCATGGCCGTGTTGCCGCCGACGTAGCGGTCGTACTGGTTGGTGATCCAGTCCTTGCTGCACATGTTCGGCGAAGCCACGAGCTCGGTGACGGCAGCGGCCAGTTCCGCCGGGGCGGCGGGGCGGCCGGCATCCTGGACCGATCCGGTGAAGGAGTCGGCCTGGACGGAGTCCTGCCATTCGGGGCGGGCGTACGGGCGGTCGTAGACCGGGCCGTCGTGTGCAACGGTGCGCGGGTCGACGTCGACAATGACCTCGCCTTCCCACGTGATGATCAGGCGGCCGGTGTCGGTCACCTCGCCCAACCAGGAGTACTCCACCGCCCACTTGTCCATGACGGCTTCAAACGCCGCGATGTTCTCGGGGGTGACCACGGCCATCATGCGTTCCTGCGACTCCGACATCAGGATTTCGCCCGGGGTCAGCGTGGGGTCGCGCAGCAGGACGGAGGTCAGTTCGACCTCCATGCCGCCGTCGCCGTTGGAGGCGAGCTCGGACGTGGCGCAGGAGATGCCTGCGGCGCCCAGGTCCTGGATGCCTTCAACCAGTGAGCCCTTGAACAGCTCCAGGCAGCACTCGATCAGGACCTTCTCGGCGAAGGGGTCGCCCACCTGGACGGCGGGGCGCTTGGACGGCTTGGTGTCGTCGAAGGACTCGGAGGCCAGCACCGATGCGCCACCGATGCCGTCGCCGCCGGTGCGGGCACCGAACAGCACCACCTTGTTGCCCTTGCCGGAAGCGTTGGCGAGGCGGATGTCCTCGTGGCGCATGACGCCGACAGCCAGCGCGTTGACCAGCGGGTTGCCCTGGTACACGGAATCGAAGACCATCTCGCCGCCGATGTTGGGCAGGCCGAGCGAGTTGCCGTAGCCGCCGATGCCCGCAACGGCGCCGTGCATGACACGGGCCGTGTCCGGGTGGTCGATGGCGCCGAAGCGCAGCGGGTCCATCACGGCCACCGGGCGGGCGCCCATGGAGATGATGTCGCGGACGATGCCGCCGATGCCGGTTGCGGCGCCCTGGTAGGGCTCCACGAACGACGGCGAGTTGTGGGACTCGATCTTGAACGTGACGGCCCAGCCGTCGCCCAGGTTGGTGACGCCGGCGTTTTCGCCGATGCCCACCAGCATGTCCTTCTTCATTTCCTCGGTCACCTTCTCGCCGAACTGGCGCAGGTGGTTCTTGGAGGACTTGTAGGAGCAGTGCTCGCTCCACATCACGGAGTACATGGCGAGCTCGGCGCCGGTCGGGCGGCGGCCCAGGACCTTGACGACCTCTTCGAACTCGTTCTGCTTCAGGCCCAGCTCGGCCCAGGGCAGTTCGGTGTCAGGGGTTTTGGCGGCGTTCTCGACGGTGTCGATGTTGAACTTCCGGGCGGTCTCCACGGGCGCTGCCACTGAGGGTGTCTCCGTCATTTGTTTGCTCCCACGATCTTGTTCAGGACAGAGGTGAAGAAGGCGAGGCCGTCGGTGTCCGATCCGCCGATTCCATCGAGGGACTCGGGACCGTAGCCCACCTCCACCGCGTGCTCCGGGTGGGGCATGAGGCCCACCACGTTGCCGGCGGCGTTGGAGATGCCGGCGATGTCGCGGCGGGAGCCGTTCGGGTTGAAGCCCACGTAGCGGAACACGACGCGGCCTTCGGCCTCGAGGGCGTCGAGGGTTTTCTCGTCGGCGATGTACTGGCCGTCCTGGTTCTTCAGCGGCACCGTGATCTCCTGGCCTGCCTCGTAATCGAGGGTCCAGTCGGTGCTGTTGTTTTCAACCCGCAGCACCTGGTCGCGGCACATGAACTTCAGGTGGTCGTTCTTGATCATCGAACCGGGCAGCAGGTGCGACTCGGTGAGGATCTGGAAACCGTTGCAGATGCCCAGCACGGGCAGCTTGGCATCGGAGTTGGCGGCGTCGATGATCTTGGACATCAGCGGCGCAAAGCGCGCGATGGCGCCGGCCCGGAGATAGTCGCCGTAGGAGAAACCGCCGGGAATGACGACGGCGTCCACCTCACCGAGTGCGTTGTCCGCGTGCCACAGCGGCACGGCAGTGCCGCCGGCGAGGCCGACGGCGCGGGCGGCGTCGCGGTCATCCAGCGTTCCCGGGAAGGTGACGACGCCGATTCGGGCGCCGGCCAGCCGCGGCTCGGCGGCGACGGCGATTGCTTCGCCGATCAGGGGAAGTTCAGTCATTTCAGGCCTCGACGACCTCGACGTTGACGACGTCCTCGATCACGGGGTTGGACAGCAGGGTCTCCGCGGCTTCGCGGGCCTGGGCCAGGATTGCGTCGGTCACCTCACCGTCGACGGTCAGTTCGAAACGCTTGCCCTGGCGGACAGAGCTAAAGCTGGTGAAGCCCAGGCGGGGGAGTGCACCCACGATGGCCTTCCCCTGCGGGTCCAGAATCTCGGGCTTGGGCATGACGTCGACAACGATCCGGGGCATCCGGTAACTCCTGTGCGTGAGCATTGGGTAAGGGCGCAGCGGAGTGGTGCCGTCTCACGCCATTCCGCTGTGGCCTGGGTGGTACAAATGGCACGACATGGACGAGCGCTCCGCGAGCTTGCTTGCCTATTCTACCGGCCCCGGCGGCGCACTCCGTATTCGGGGCTGCCGGCGCCGGCAGGCATGAAGGGCGACGGCGGCTCTGGCCCGCCGTCCCCGCCGTCAGTAGGATTGCGGAATGGGTGAGAAACCGAAATCCGTACTGTTGCCGATGGTTGCTGCCGCTGTCTTCGCGGGGCTGGGGAAAATGGTCCTCCAAAAGATCAAGGCTGACCGCGCTGCCAAACAGCACCGGGTCGCAGGCCCGGTGGACGAAAAGACGCGCCAGTGGATCAGTGACGTGGTCCGCACGCCCCGGCAGTAGCCGGTCCACCAGCGCGCTACCGCACGCCGCACCGGCGGGTGCCCCTCGCGGGCGCCCGCCGGTTGCTTTTAACGGACCGTTTTCGAGTGACAACCCCAAAATTGTGTTTGTGTCCTATGTCATAACTACCTATCAGTAGGTACTGTGGGATCGGCTGCCGTTCGCATGGCCTGACAAGACCTGTCAACCAACGTGACACGACACCCTTGCGCCCGGCAGCGTAGCCGGGGCCGTTCCTTATGAAAGGTTCAAATCACTCGTGAAATCAGCAGGAAAAAGCTTCTTCCGAAGCCGGGGGGCCCGGAAAGCAGCCGCACTGTGTGTCGGTTTGCCTTTGCTCCTTTCATCGCTAGCAGCCTTGCCGGCCACCGCAGCCCCGATCCAGGGCACGCCGCCGGCAGCCCAGCAAAAGAACATCAATCCGAACGACTACCAGGCGGGCCGCTACATTGTGGTCCTGACCGAAAAGCCCGCCGCCACGTACGACGGCGGCACACCGGGGCTGCAGGCCACCAAGCCCCGTTCCGGGCGGAAACTCGACGCCGACCGGGCCGAAGTGAAGCGGTACCAGACCCATCTTGAGGCGAAGCAGACGGCGGTGGCCCAACAGGAGAACGTGCAGATCCGGCACCGCTACACCGCGGCCTTGAACGGCTTTAGCGCAACGCTGACGGCGGACCAGGCCGTGAACCTCGCCAAGAACCCCGGCGTCCTCGCAGTCGCTCCGGACACCCAGCGGGCACCGGACTACTCCACCACCGATTTCCTGAAGCTCAGCGGGGCCAAAGGCACCTGGAACACCAAGTTCGGCGGCCAGAACGGCGCGGGCAAGGGCGTCGTGGTGGGCGTCATCGACTCCGGGTACACGCCCTCCAGCGAGTTCTTCGCAGGCAGCGACGTCAAGCCCCTCACCGGCGAACCGCAGGTCGGCGTCCCGTACCGCACCGGCGACGGCAAGATCGCCATGCTGAAGTCGGACGGCAGCACCTTCGAGGGTGACTGCCAGGCAGGCGAAGGGTTCGACGGCAGCGCCTGCAACTCCAAGGTCCTCAGCGCACGCTACTTCTCCGACGCCTTCGAGGCAACGGTGGCCAAGAAGGACCGCGCGCCGGAAGAGCTCATTTCCCCGGTTGACGTCGCCAGCCACGGCACCCACACCGCCAGCACCGCCGCCGGCAACGCCAACGTGGAGTCGTTCGTGGACGGCCGCAGCTTCGGAACCACGAGCGGCGTTGCCCCGGCAGCCAAGCTCTCGATCTACAAGATCTGCTGGGAAGACAATGACCCCGCCACAGGCGGCTGCTACACCTCGGCATCCATTGATGCCATCAACCAGGCCGTGCTGGACGGCGTCGACGTCCTGAACTACTCCATCTCCGGAACCACGTCCACCACCACGGATCCGGTATCCCTGGCGTTCCTGTCAGCCGCCTCCGCCGGAGTCTTTGTGGCCGCTTCGGCCGGAAACTCCGGCCCCGACGCCAGCACGGTCAACCACGGGGAACCGTGGGTCACCACCGTAGCAGCGAGCAGCTTCTCCCAGGAGCTGCAGGGCACGGTGGAGTTCTCCGACGGCAGCAAGTTCCGTGGGGCCAGCATCATGAACCGCGAAGTAGCGGGCGCCGGCGTCGTGCTTGCCGCCGATGCAGCTTCCGGGCAGGATCCCGCTCCGCGGCTGTGCGGCCCGGGCTCGCTGGACCCGGCGAAAATCGCCGGGAAAGTGGTGGTCTGTGACCGCGGCACGTACGACCGCGTGGCCAAGAGCGCCGAAGTGGCGCGCGGCGGCGGCGTCGGGATGATCCTGGTGAACGTGACCGCATCGTCGCTGGACGCCGACAAGCACTCCGTCCCCACGGTCCACCTCAACCCGCCGGCCACCGAGACGATCAAGGCCAAGGTGGCGGCAAACCCGGCCATCACCGTCTCCCTCATCAACAAGGACACCACGGGACTGCCCGCCGAGGCGCAGCCCCAGATCGCCGGCTTCTCTTCGCGCGGACCGCTGATTGCCACGGATTCGGATCTGCTGAAGCCCGACGTCGCAGCGCCCGGCGTCGCCGTGCTGGCCGGTGTCTCGCCGATCGGCGCCGGGGGTGACAAGTTCGGATTCATGTCTGGCACGTCCATGGCCTCGCCGCACGTGGCAGGTTTCGGCGCCCTCATCCTGGGCAAGAACCCGGCGTGGTCGCCGGCAGCCGTCAAATCGGCCATGATGACCACCGCGGGCGACGTCAAGCTCGCCGACGGCAAGAAGAACACCGATGTGCTGGCCACCGGTGCCGGGCAGGTTGATCCGGCCCGCCTACTGGATCCGGGACTGGTCTACGACGCCGACGGCGATGACTACCTCAGGTTCATCCAGGGCACCGGCGTCGATCTGGGCATGCCCGGCCTCGGCGTCGCCAAGCCCCGCGACATGAACGTCCCGTCCTTCTCCCTCGGCAATCTTGCCGGCAAGATCGAGGTCACCCGCACGGTGACCGCACTGACGCCCGGCGTATACCGCGCCAAGGCCAGCGTGCCGGGAGTGAAGGTCACGGTCACGCCGTCCATCCTGCAGTTCGGCGCGGCCGGCGAGAAGCGCACGTTCAAGGTGTCCTTCGAAAACCAGAGCGCAAAGTTGGGGCAGTTCGCCACGGGTTCGCTCACCTGGCAGGGGGCCAACAAGAACGTGGCGTCGCCGATCGCGGTCCGTCCTCAGTCAGTGGTGGCGCCCAAGAACGTCGCGTTCACGGCTCCGGCAGGCAACGGGGCCGGAAACATCAGCATCGTTTCGGGTTCCAACTCGCCCACGAACGTGACGCTGGACGGACTGTCCAAGGCGGATTCCTCCGCCATTGAGCTGGTTCCGGGGCCGTTCAAGTACGCTGCCGATGCGTCGAACTTCGTCAAGACGGTGGAGGTCCCGGCGAACGTCCCTCTGGCCAAGCTGTCCGTGTTCTCCGCGGATGAAAGCGCCGACTTCGACATGGTGGTCGTCACGCCCAGCGGCCAGTCCGTCGTTGTCGCGACGGCTGCCGCCAGCGAATCGGTCTCCATCCCCAACCCGGCCCCGGGCACGTACCGGATGTTCGTGAACCTCTACGACAGCCCCAAAGGCCAGGCCACCAAGGCATCCGTGGACGCGGCTGTCCTTGGCGCAAACGAGGGCAACGCAACAGTGACGCCGGACCCCGTGCGGCTTGGCAACGGCAGGGCCGGCCAGCTCGCCCTGGCGTGGAAGGCCCTGGCTCCGGGGTCCTACATTGGCCGGGTGACGTTCGACGGTGCCAGTGCACCGACGTTCGTCAGCGTCGTGGTGACACCGGGAGGCAGTGCAGGGGTCCCGCCGGCTTCGGAAAATCCGAAGAAAAAGAAGGAAACGGGGAAGGTCGTCAATGACGACCTGACGCGGACTCCGGATAACTCCATCTAGGAAGGTCCCGGATCCGGGTTCCCTTTGTTGGGGGTCCTGACAGCGATGGCCGGCGGTTAACACCGCCGGCCATTGCCGTTAAGCGGGAGTCCTGCTGAGACGCCGGCTACTCCGGCGCTGCCGGGCACCTGACCGGCGGAAGATGGCTCAGATGGCACCTGCAGACCCGGCAATTCCGCCCAGGAGCGGGGACAGTGCGCGCCAGCGCGCAATCTCGCAGCCGTCCGTCAGCGAGAACCGCGACTGCACCGTGCGTCCGCCATAGTGGCCGGTCACCACTGCCACCTGCGGACCGCCATACTGCTGTGTGCAGAGTTTGGGCGGGCCAGGCTCGGGGAAGAAGATCCGCTCGCCGAAGCGTTCGACGGCGGCAATCGCCCCCGCGGGGTCCGGCAGCGTTGATTCGGAGAGGCGGCCGGAACGGCAAACCAGCGTGAAGACGTGGGCAGGACTGCCGGGGGACTCGGTCAGGGTGACCGTCAGGTCGAAGTCGGGAGCCGGTTCCGCGCGGCTCACGGCCGCTCCTCCGCGGCCAGGGCATCGAACATCGGCGCCAGCTCCGCCAACAGGCGGGCCCGCAGCACCTGGGCCTCCGCGGAGAAAGCCCGCTGGTGCTCCACGTAGGCTGCCTTGCCCTCGGCCGTCTCTATCCGGATCGGCGGGTAGCCCCAGTCCGTGAGGTCGTAGGGTGAGGCCTGCATGTCCATGGCCCGTACGCGCCAGGACAACTCGAAGCAGTCCATTATGAGTTCGCTGGGCAGGGCCGGCGAGAGCTTGTAGGCCCATTTGTACAGGTCCATGTTGGCGTGCAGGCAGCCGGGCTGCTCCATGGTCCGCTGGTTCTCCCTGCTGGGCGAGAATTCGTTCAGCGGTTGGGCGTCCGGCGAATAGAAACGGAACGCGTCAAAGTGCGAGCAGCGGATCCTGTTGTCCTCGACCACCTTGTCGGTGCCGGAGGCGCCCAGCCGCAGGTTCAGGTATTCGTGGCGGAGCTCGAATTTCTCCTGCCGGTAGACCATGGCCCATTCATGCAGGCCGAAGCACCCGAACTGGGCCGGGCGGGCGGCGGTGCCTGCCAGGATGATCTGGGCGAAGACCAGGGCGTCGCGGCGCTCGGCCAGGAACGAGGCCCGGTCCAGGGTCACGGCAACGCTGCCGGCCGGCAGGCGGGCGGCGGCAAGTTCGGCGGTGCTGAGCGTGCGGTAGTACTTCCAGCCCGCCCGCGCCGCTGCGTCCGTGCCGGAGAGCACGGCGCCGTCACCCGGATGCCAGCGCATGAGCTGGCCCGGCTTCTGCGTGTAGTAGGTGAAGAGGAAATCCTCCACCGGGTGCTTGCGGCCGGCCGAACGGCGTTCAAGGTAGGGGTCGGCGTAGCGGCGCACGCGCTCGGCATGGGCGGCCTCGCGCGCCCGCCAGTCGTCCGGAGGAAGCACATGCGGCTGGGCGGCCGGAGTCGTGCCCGGCAATGTCCTGAGGTGCTCCACAGTCCTAGACAGACCCGCTGGAGGAACCGAGGACGTCCTGGGCGGCGTTCCAGGCGCCGATTTCGCAGCCGTCGCGCAGGGAGAACGTTGTCTCCACAGGCGTGCCGTCGACCACTCCCGTGACGGTGGCAACCTGCGGGCCAGCGTACTGCTGGGTGCAGGAGACATCCTTGCTGGGCGCAGCGCGGTTCAGGATGGCCGCATTCTTCTTCAGCGCCGTGCAGGCCGCAGCGGCCTTGGGATGCTGGCTTTCGGCCACGGGAACGCCGCCCTTGCACACCAGTGTGTAGTTGACGGCGGTTCCGTCTTTGGACGCCTTCACGGTGATGGAGAGCTCGGCGTCGCCGGTGCCGGGCCCTGACGGCAGCGGCGACGCAGCAGGCGGTGCCGGAGCGGGAACGGTGGTCTCGGCGTCGGGCGGCGTGCTGCCCGCAGGGGAAGACGTTCCCGGGCCGGGCGTGACTCCCGGCGATTGTGTTCCGGTGCCGGGGGCTTCGCTGGTGGGCGTCGCCGAAGGCTGACCGGGTCCGGTGCCTGGGGTGCAGGCGGCAAGCCCGCCCATCGCTCCGAGGGCGAGCAGCACAGAAATCAGTTGCTTGCGCATGCCGGGTCTCCTCAAGTTTTTCCCATTCTACCGTCGGCGGCTTCCGGCCGCCCGAACGGGCCGGTAACGGTATCGGCCGATTGCTAACGGAAGGGTATCGATTCTTCGCGGCGTCCGCGGTATCTTTCTGACATTGACGGGTGCGCGGTAAAAACCAAAAAGTGATGACGCCCATGGGGGGCAGAGCGTCCAGTTCACAGGACCAAAGGTCTACAGGTCCAAGAACAAAGGAAGGCATCTCCCCATGACCCCCCATCCAAAAACCCCCCGCCCCGGCAGCAGACGGCTACCCGCAGTACTGGCCGTTGGTCTTGCAATGGTCATCAGCCAGGGCTTGGCCGCGCCGACGACGGCCGCGCCAGGGCCGGTATCCGCACAGGTATCCGCACAGGCAGCCGCACAGGCGGCCGCAAGCCCCGGCGGCTCATCGCTCGACGGCCGCTACATTGTGATGCTCAAGGACAAGCCGCTGGCGACGTATTCGGGCGGTGTGCCCGGCATTCCCGGCACGGCGGTCCCGAAGGGCAAGAAGCTGAATCCCTCCGGCCCCAACTCGCGTAAGTACGACGCGCACCTCAAGGCCAAGCAGAGGCAAGCGGCCGCCGCGAAGGGCGTGACCATCAACAGGAGCTTCACCCTGGCCGTCAACGCCTTCAGCGCCGTACTCTCGGCGGCGCAGGTCAAGGGGCTGGCCGGTGACGGTAACGTGCTGGCCGTGGTCCCCGACAGCCTGCGCAAGCCCGACTACTCCACCAGCGATTTCCTCGGCCTTCCCGGCGGCGACGGCGTCTGGAATGAGCACTTCGGCGGCAAGCGCGATGCCGGTAAGGGCGTGGTTGTGGGAATGCTGGACACCGGCTACTCGCCGGAGAACCCGTTCTTCGCCGGCGACGAAGTCAAACCGTTGTCGGGCCGCCCCAAGGTTGGCGAACCCTTCCGTCTCCAGGACAACGTCATTGGCATGCAGAAGGCCAACGGCGGAACGTTTGTCGGGAACTGCGTCAGCGGTGACGGCTTTGACGGCACCGAGTGCAACAGCAAAGTCCTTGGCGCCAGGTTCTACGACCAGGCCTACAAGGCCGCGGTTCCCCCTGAGCTCCGGTCGCCGCTTGAAAAGTTTTCCCCGGTGGACGTGAACGGCCACGGTTCGCACACCGGCAGCACCGCGGCCGGGAACAGCGACGTCACCCAGGTGGCGGGCGGACGGGACTTCGGCAAGAGCTCGGGCGTCGCCCCGGCGGCGAAGATCGCCGTATATAAGGTCTGCTGGGAAGGCGCAGTCCCGGAGGCAACGGGCTGCCTGGAATCCGACATCCTCAACGCCATCCAGGATGCGGTCCTGGACGGCGTGGACGTACTGAACTACTCCATCTCCGGCAACAACAATTCAACGGTTGACGCCGTTTCCCTGGCCTTCCTCAACGCCGCGGCCGCCGGCGTCTTTGTGGCGACGTCGGCAGGCAACTCCGGTCCGGGGGCGGGCACGGTGAACCACGCGGGTCCCTGGCTGACCAGCGTTGCGGCCTCCACGTTCGACAACTCCCTGCGTGGAACCGCTGAGCTGTCCAACGGCGCGAAATTCGCCGGAGCCAGCGTGATGAGCACCGAGGTGGACTCGAAGCCCATCGTCCTGGCAGTAACCGTGAAGGCGGCCGCTGCCGTGGACGCGAACGCGGCCCTCTGCGCTCCCAACACCCTGGACCCGGCCAAGGCGGCCGGAAAGATCGTGGTCTGCGACCGGGGTGTGGTGCCGCGCGTCGACAAGAGTGACGAGGTGAAGCGGGCCGGCGGTGTGGGCATGGTGCTGGTCAACCTCACCCCGGGATCCCTCGACGCGGACCTGCACAGTGTTCCCACCGTCCACATCGACGACCCCAAGATCAAGGATGTGGTCACGGCGAATCCGGGGCTGAAGGCAAGCCTCAAGGCCACTGACACCACGGGCGCGAAACTGCCGCCGGTGCCGCAGATCGCGGAATTCTCCTCCCGCGGGCCAACGTTGGCGTCCGACGGCGACCTGCTGAAGCCCGACGTCACTGCTCCCGGCGTGGCAGTCCTGGCGGCCGTTTCGCCGATAGGTTTCAAGGGCGAGGACTTCGGGTTCCTGTCCGGCACATCAATGGCCGCGCCCCACATTGCCGGCTCCGGCGCCCTGCTGCTCGGAAAGCACCCGCAGTGGTCGCCGGCGGCTGTGAAGTCCGCCATCATGACCACCGCCTATGACCTGGTCAACGCTGACGGTGCAGCCGTGCACGACGTCTTCGCCCAGGGCGCAGGTCACGTGGATCCCGCCAAATTCTCGTCCCCAGGGCTCGTCTATGACGCGGGAATCGCCGACTGGATGGGCTTCCTCCAAGGGCAGGGATTCCAGTTGGGCGTGGCGGCGATTGCCGCCAAGGATGTCAATGTGCCGTCAATTGCGCTCGGTTCGCTGGCCGGCAGCCAGACCGTCACCCGCAGCGTTACGGCACTGACAGCGGGAACCTACCGGGCGGCTATCTCGCTCCCCGGCGTCACCGCAACGGTGAGCCCTGCCGAGCTGACCCTGGCTGAGGGTGAAAGCGCCACTTTCACGGTTACTTTCACCACTGCCGGAGCTGCGCTGGACACTTACTCCATGGGCTCGCTGACCTGGGCCTCGTCCAAGAACAGCGTCCGCTCGCCGGTGGCGGTGCGGCCCGTAGCGCCGTAGCCGTCGGGACAACAGCGTACGACGCCGGCACTCACCGCACGTGGTGAGTGCCGGCGTCGTCCGTGTGGCGCGTTTGCCGCTTGCGCCGAAGCGCCGGCGCTTTCCGGGGCGCTAGTTCCGGGCAGAACCGGTGGCGGCGATGAGGTCCATCATGGTGCGGTGCAGGGTTTCCACCCGTTCCCGGGTCAGGCCCAGCCTCGCCATCATGATGCCGGGGACCTCGGTGGCCTGCCTGCGCAGGTCGGCCCCGGCGAGGGTCAACTCGACGGCCAGGGCGCGTTCGTTTCCTTGGACGCGCCGCCTGGTGATGAGCCCGGCCGCCTCAAGACGGCGGAGCAGAGGCGAAATGGTGGCGGGCTCCTGGGCCAGGGCGTCGCTGATGTCGCGGACTGAGCGCGGGCTTGATTCCCACAGGCACAGCATGACCAGGTACTGGGGATGCGTGAGGCCGAGCTTGTCCAACACCGGTTTGTACGCGCCGACGACGCTGCGGGAGGCGACGGTCAGGGCAAAGCACAGCTGGCGTTCCAGCAGGAGATCGTCCTCGAGCACATCGGAGCCTGCGGCGGGCCCGGTGGCTGAGGGGACGGCAGGGGCTTCCGGTTGGCCGGGCATGGGCATCCCTTCGATAGTTAGTGCACTAATGATTAGTGTATCGTTGTTTCCGGAAGTGTCCTGGAAATGGAGTGTGGAAACCGTGGAAAAAGAGAACGCATCACAGAGGTTCATGCGCGCAACCGGCAAGCTCAGGGCGATCTTCGGCCCGGCCAACCGGAGTTCCCTGGGGCATGACATGACCGAGGAGAACCGGAAGCTGCTCGCCCAGCGCGAGGCCGAGACCCAGCAGTGGGAAACGGTCCGGCGGCCGGACGGCAACACGTATGTGGTGCCGCGCAACCCCGAGGACAAGTCCCTGCGCTAAGCCGCCAGCCTTCTCCTGCCCCGCGGCCATGGCGCATGACTCTCACGCTCCGCAGAGGGCCATTTTTCGTGGTCCCGGCGTAAAATAAGGGCACGGCAGTACGGACGAGCGGTTGCTCTCCGCCTTCGATCAGGGAAGGGGGTGGGACTTGTGGCACATGTGCTTGCTGGCTTTATGGATATGACCGACAGGCTCCGGTTCATATTCGGCCCTGCCACCCAGGGCGATCCGGCCGCCCCGGTGGTTCATATGCACGACGATTTTGAACACGCTTCAGAGGACGATCTGGCCCAATTTGAAGTCGAGACGGATTCCGAGGGGCACCATTATGCAGTCCGTAAGAGCGACCTCAAGTAGGGCGCCTGGAACCTGTCCTTAGCGGCCGGTGCCGCCGTAGACGGTGGCTTCGGCTTCGCTGTCCAGATCGAAGGCCTTGTGGATGGCGCGGACCGCGTCATCCAGGAGGTCTGCGTGCGTCACGACCGAGATGCGGATCTCTGACGTCGAGATCATGTTGATGTTGATGCCCGCTGCGGACAGCGCCTTGAAGAAGGTGGCGGAGACGCCCGGGTGTGACCGCATGCCGGCGCCGATCAGGGACAGCTTGCCGATCTGTTCGTTGTATTCGATGCTCTCGAAGCCGATCTCCTGCTGGGCAGCGCGGAGTGCGGCCAGGGCATCCGCCCCCTCGACGATGGGGAGCGTGAAGGAGATGTCGGTCCGGCCGGTGCCGTGCGTGGAGACGTTCTGCACGATCATGTCGATGTTCGAATGCGCGTCAGCGATCACCTGGAAAATCGCGGCGGCCTTGCCGGGAATGTCCGGAACGCCCACAACCGTGACCTTCGCTTCCGAGCGGTCGTGTGCAACACCGGAGATGATTGGCTGCTCCAAGGCAACTCCCTCTTGAGTCGTGATCTTGTCGTCGGCGCCGGGCAGGACCCAGGTGCCTTCGTGCTGGCTGAATGAAGAACGGACGTGCAGCGGCACGCCGAAACGCCGTGCGTATTCAACGCACCGCAGGTGGAGGATCTTGGCGCCGGAGGCAGCCAGTTCCAGCATTTCCTCGCTGGAGATGCGGTCGATTTTCTGCGCGGACGGCACAACGCGGGGATCGGCGGTATAGATGCCGTCCACGTCGGTGTAGATCTCGCAGACGTCGGCTTCCAGGGCGGCGGCGAGGGCGACCGCCGTCGTGTCCGAACCGCCGCGGCCCAGGGTGGTGATCTCGTTCGTGGTGCGGCTCATGCCCTGGAAGCCCGCAACGATGGCGATGTGCCCCTTGTCCAGTGCGGTCCGGATGCGGTGCGGATCGACGTCGATGATCCGCGCCTTGCCGTGGATTCCGTCGGTGATCATGCCGGCCTGGGAACCGGTGAAGGACTGCGCGGACGCGCCGAACTTGTTGATCGCCATCGCCAGCAGCGCCATGGAAATGCGTTCGCCGGCGGAGAGAAGCATGTCCATTTCCCGCGCCGGGGCGGAATCGGTGACCTGTGCGGCGAGGTCCAGGAGTTCATCGGTGGTGTCGCCCATCGCGGAGACGACGACAACAACTTCGTTGCCGGCCTTCTGCGCATCGACCACGCGCTTCGCAACCCGCTTGATGCCCTCAGCGTCGGCCACCGAGGAACCGCCGAACTTCTGCACAATGAGCTGCGTGGTGACGGAGTCACTGACGGCCAGCTCCTGCGGCTGAGGTTCGGTCTTCACTTCGGTACTGGGCATACTCATGCGTGCACCCTCACTGGATCAATCGGAGTTTTGGCGGCCAGGGGCCTTGCGGCGCGACGGCGTACTAATGCCAACAGTTTATCGCCGCCGTCCGCCTCGCGTTGAATTGTGACCCTGGGACGGTCAGCTCAGGGCGTTGCGGCGGCCTTCGAAGGCCCGGCCCAACGTGACTTCGTCGGCGTATTCGAGGTCGCCGCCGACGGGCAGGCCGGAGGCGAGCCGGGTGACCGTAATGCCGATCGACTTGAGCATCCGTGCCAGGTACGTCGCCGTCGCTTCCCCCTCCAGGTTCGGGTCGGTGGCAATGATGATTTCCTGGATGGCGCCGTCATTGAGCCGGGTGAGGAGCTCGCGGATCCGCAGCTGCTCCGGGCCGATGCCGGCGATCGGATTGATCGCACCGCCCAGCACGTGGTACCGGCCGCGGAATGACCGGGTGCGCTCCACTGCCAGGACGTCCTTGGATTCCTCGACAACACAAATGACCGTCGGGTCCCGGCGCGGGTCCCGGCAGATGTTGCACAGTTCCTGCTCTGTCACGTTGCCGCAGGCCGTGCAGAACTTGACGCGTTCCTTCACCGTGGTGATGGCCTCCACCAGGCGCTTCATGTCCTGGGGGTCGGCCTCCAGAATGTGGAAGGCCAGCCGCTGGGCCGACTTCGGCCCTACGCCGGGGAGGCGTCCGAGCTCATCAATCAGCTCTTGAACTGCACCCTCGTACACAATGTCCTCGATTACTTGGTTGGAAGACCTCCGGCCGGCATGGGCGGAGAGGGGCCGGGCAGGGACGCCCGGCTGTCAGGGGGTGACGGGTTGGCTAATAGCGGGGCAGCAGCGGGCTTCCGTCCAGGGACCGTTCCTCAATGAGTTTCCCGCCCAGAATACGCTCGACGGCGGCCCGGCCGAATACGCCCGACTCCTCGATGGTTTCGTCGTCCGCGCTGGGAATGTCCTGCACGTACGGCGCGGCAGATTCGGTCTGCCGGGCAGGCGCCTTGGCCCGCCCTGCCTCGGCCTCGGGGCTGTTGGACAGCCTCTGGTACAGGCTCAGCTTTCCGCTGCCGGGCACCGGAGGCGCGGCTCTCGCCACACCTGCCGGGGCGGGAGCGGCCGCCGGGCCAGGCTGTGTAGCCGGGGCAGCGCTCGGTGCGAAGACCGGCACCCGCACCTGTGTTGATACGGCGACAGCCTGCGCGGCGGGCGACTGAATACTCGGCCCCGGGACGCCGTAGTCATGGCTGCCTGAGGCCTGGGCGGATGCCATGGCGTAAGCGGGGGCGAACTGGGGCACGTCCGATTCGGGCACCTCGGCCGGCGGGGGAGTGCCGCCGTTGCCCGGCGGCTGTGCCGTGCCCGTCGCCGGGACCGGCGCATCAGGGACGCTGGTGGCCGGGCGGTCTGTCCGGGGAATCTGTGCCGCTGCCGGCTCATAGCTCGGGGCGGCCGGCTCCGGAGGGACCGTTTCCGACGCGTCACCGGACTCGCCTTGGGATTTGCCGACATTGGTCTCTGAACCGAGGAGCCACACACCGGGGGCCTGCTCAACGGCGCGCGACCAAGGATCATCGGACGTACTCTGGGCGGGCGTGCGGTCAGCGGTGCCGGGCGCGTTGGCGGCCGCAGCGGGTGAAGCAGGGGCGGCGGTGGCAGGAGCAACCGTAGCCGGAGCTGTGCTGGGCCGGTCGGGCGAAGACTGGGCAGGGCGTGCCGGAGCCTGGCGCGGCGGCTCCCAGTCCACGGGGGGTTCTTCATCCAGGGGCGGCGCGTCCTCGTCCAGAGGCGGCCCCCAATCGTCGTCCGGGTAGGAGTAAGCGCCGGCCTGCGCGGCGTCGAACGCCTGCGGCGGCGAAGCTTGAGCCGGTGAGGACTGCCCGCGTGCCGGCGACTGGTCACTACCTGCACTGCCGGGGCCCGAACCCGCAGGCGTGGAACCAGCAGCCCCGGCCGTTTCAGCCCCGACCGCTTCGGCCGCGGTGGATCCGGCGGAAGCCGCTGACGGAGAAGACACAGCCGAGGATGACACAGCCGGACTGGAAACGGTGGGGGTGGAAACGGTCGGCGCGGAAACGGGCGGCGCAGAAGCGGCCGGCTGCGTTGCTGGGACCGGACCCGCCACGGAAGGGACTCCGTCCGAAGGACCGGTGGCGGAAGGACCGGCGGCGGAGGTGGCCGCAACTGACGCTGCGCCGCTTTGTGCAACCGGCCCGGACTCGGGTGCCGAAGGCGGCGTTGAGTCGGGCGCGGCAGGGGCAAGCCCCCAATCCGCATCCGTGGTGGTAGCCGGGACGTCCCGGCTAGTAGGCGCTTTTGGGTTTGGCTCAGAGCTCGCTGAGCTGCCGGACCCGGCCGCCACAGCAGTGATCTGGCAGTCGATGCCGATCGTCTTATGGATGGCCTGCCGCAGATTTTCGGAATGATCCGCCCGGCCGAAGGCACCGGCCAGCCCGGACGTCGTGAAGACAAGGGTAAGCACCTGGCCGTCGAACTGGCCGACCTGGGCGTTCGGCTCCACGAGGGTCCATGTTAGGCGCTTGATCTTGGTGAGGGTCTGCAGGATCTCCGGCCATGCCCGGCGGAGGACCTCGACGTCGGCACCTGCGCCGGCCGGTGCCGTTGCCGCGCGCTGCGGCGGGGCAGACTGTGCCGCGGCCGGTTCCGGCCGTGCCTCCGGACCCCGGGCCGGTGCCGGTTGGACAGCCTGCGCAGCCTGCTCTCCGGGAGCGGGCCGGGGCGCATGCAGGGGCTGGGCGGCGGGGCTTTGCGGAGTAGCCTCCCGGCCGGCGTCGCCACGCGGTGCCGAAGCCGCCCCGCGGGCGCCGGCAGGTGCCTCATCAACCGGCCAGTCATCGGTACTGATCCGGGGCGCGGCGAGGGGCTCCCTTCCGGCGTGCGCAGTGACGGGTGAGGCCGCCCGTTGCCGGGCAGCCGGAGGCGCGGCAGCGGGCGGCTGGGCGGCCGGACCTGCTGGTGCTGACGGGGATGGTGCAGAAGCGGCCGGGGCAGGCGCGGCAGCGGCGGGAGCATCGGCAGCCGGGGCCGGCAGAACGGGAGCAACGGGAGCCGCGGCCGGCGGAACAGGAGCTGCAGAAACAGCCGCAGCAGGCGAAGGGGCGGCAGACACGCCGGCGGGAGCGCCGACGTCGTTCCCTGCGTAGTTCAGCCTCCGCTCCACGCGGTCAATCCGGGCCGCGATCCCGCGTTCGGTCTGTTCGGAGCTGGGCAGCAGGATGCGGGCGCAGAGCAGCTCGAGGTGCAGCCGCGGCGACGTGGCGCCGGTCATTTCCGTCAGCGCGGTATTGGTGACGTCGGCTGCGCGGGAAAGCTCGGCGGCACCCAGGTTGTGCGCCTGGTTCTGCATCCGGGCAATCTGGTCCGCGGGCATGCCGCGGAGGATGGACTGGGCGCTTTCCGGCATTGCCTGGACGATGATGAGGTCCCGGAAGCGTTCCAGGAGGTCCTCGACGAAGCGGCGGGGATCGTGGCCGGTCTGGATAACGCGGTCCACTGCCCGGAAGACGGTGGCGGCGTCAGAGGCTGCGATCGCCTCGACGACGTCGTCCAGGAGCGATGCATGGGTGTAGCCAAGGAGCGCCACGGCAAGCTCGTAATCCAGGCCATCGGGGCCTGCGCCGGCCATCAACTGGTCAAGGACGGAGAGGGAATCGCGGACGGACCCGGCGCCGGCGCGGATGACGAGCGAGAGCACGCCGGGCGCCACGGGCACGTTTTCCTGCTGGCAGAGAAGCTCCAGATAGGCCATCAGCGGCTCGGGCGGCACCAGGCGGAAGGGGTAGTGGTGCGTGCGTGACCGAATGGTCCCGATGACCTTGTCCGGCTCGGTGGTGGCGAAGATGAACTTGATGTGTTCCGGGGGTTCTTCAACGATCTTCAGCAGGGCGTTGAAGCCCGCCGAGGTGACCATGTGGGCCTCGTCGATAATGAAGATCTTGTAGCGGTCCCGCACCGGAGCGTACGTGGCGCGCTCACGGAGGTCCCGGGCGTCATCCACGCCGCCGTGGCTGGCGGCGTCGATCTCGATCACGTCGAGTGATCCGGAGCCGCCGCGGGCCAGTTCCACGCAGCTGGGGCATACGCCGCAGGGGGTGTCCGTGGGGCCCTTGGCGCAGTTGAGGCAGCGGGCCAGGATGCGGGCGGAGGTGGTCTTGCCGCAGCCGCGCGGACCCGAGAACAGGTAGGCGTGGTTCACCCGGTTTTTGCGCAGTGCCGTCATGAGCGGCTCCGTGACATGTTCCTGCCCGATAACGTCCGCGAACGAATCGGGGCGGTATCTACGGTAAAGGGCAGTAGTAACAGTCACAGAGAAAACCCTACCAATCGGGACTGACATAAAAGACCCCTCATGCACCCGCCAGAGCCCGCTTACCCTTGCTACCTTCCGGTCCTGGGGGAGTTCAACAGGATGACGCCACATGAGGGGCCGTCA
Source organism: Burkholderia sp. RS01 (assembly GCF_039748055.1). Lineage (NCBI taxonomy): Bacteria > Pseudomonadati > Pseudomonadota > Betaproteobacteria > Burkholderiales > Burkholderiaceae > Burkholderia > Burkholderia sp. RS01. The sequence goes on along the minus strand of NZ_JBDLAK010000010.1, from coordinate 134,762 downwards.
GACAGTTTACCCGAAGTTTAGGCGTGCCCCGAATCGGCTCCGGCACTGCCGTCCGGGCGCCGATATCGGGCCTCTCACCGATGCCCGTTCACGGGCCAGGTCATGAAGGCGGGCTCCTCATAAGGGTGGGCCGCCCGCAGCGCCCGGATGACGGCGTCGAGCATTCCGTCGTCCACCACGCACTCGATCCGGACTTCGGCCACCTGCTCCGGCACGCCCCTTGCGCCGATGAAGGGCTCGGCGCCGGCGAGGGGCGTGAAGCGCCCCGTGCCCGGAGCCGTAAACGCACAGTGCGAGTAGTTGCCGAGCCGGCCTGCGCCGGCATCCCCGATGGCGGCGAGCACTGCCTCGGCGTGTGATTCCGGGACATAGGCAACGAGGGCGTGGAGCTGGGACATGGCAACCATCCTGCCAGCCGGGCACCCGCGCGTCACCGTTCGCTGACCGGCGGCCGGGCGGGCGCAGTGCCTGCCGTCGCCGGCCTGTGTGAAGCCCCCGGCTGGCCCAATTGGGCGATGCCGAAAAGTTCAGGTATTCTAGTATCTGCTTTTGATTCAGAAGCTACTGGAGAATTCGCCTAGCGGCCTATGGCGCACGCCTGGAACGCGTGTTGGGTTAACGCCCTCGGGGGTTCAAATCCCCCATTCTCCGCCATCGGAAAACCCGGTTTCGACATTGTCGGAACCGGGTTTTCTGGTTCCTACGCCACGCCCAGCCGGCGGAGCCGCTCCCGCGCCGAGCGCTCACTTGGCCCGGTCCGGTCCAGTGCAAGGCGCACGACGGCGAGGGTCACCTGGGCGGCGATGGTCACCGGCAGCGGCAGGGGACCAAGCCGGGCGGTCCGCAGGCCGAGCATGGCGCGGTACCGGGGCTCCAGGCTGAGCACCGCGGCCTCGAACAGGACGCGGTAGCCGGGTTTCAGGAGCGGATGCAGGGGCGGATTGCGGATGAAGGCGACAGTTTCGGCAACCCGTTCGTCGGCACGAAGACCGCCCGAGGCGAACCACGCGTCCAATTCGGGTTTCAGTTCGGCCTCGCTCAGCGGAGGAGAGTCCACGCCCATCAGCCGTCCCGCCTGCGCCCACTCCCGGACGTACGCGTCGGGACCGCCCGGGATAGACCCGCCCACCGCTTGTGCGCGCAGAGGAACGAGTCGGTGAAGGTGACGTGGACCCACCGGAGCAAGTCGGGATCGTTCGCCGAGTAGTCCCGGACCTCACCCTGTCCATCCGTGTACTTTCCGTGCACCGACTCATGGATCCGCTGCACGCGCTTGCACGCGGCGAGTGCGTCGGCCTGGGAACCGTACGTGACGGCGTGGATCCAGCGGGTTGTCCTGGCGAGGCGGCCCAGGGCGTCCTCGCGGAATTTCGAGTGGTCGTGGACCCCGGCAAGGACGCCGGGGTGAAGCGACTGCATGAGCAATGACCGGATGCCTGCGATGAGCGCGGGCATGCCCCCGTGGACGGTCCAGACAGCTGAGCCCGGGAGGAAATATCCGGGGTCGTCCCCTTGGCCAAACATGAGCGCCCAGTCGGGCGGCTCCTCCGGGCTTCCGGTGAGCGCGCGCCGAACTTCGGACCGCCATTCCCTCAGGAAATTCCGCATGTTTCCATTGTTGCCCAGGGACGCTGGCGGCTTAAGCCTATAAATAACACCGTATTTAGCCCCCCAGTTTTGGGGGTTTCCCGCGGACTGAGCGTGTGGCCACAATGGAGGACAATGCTCGTCGCGATAGGAGTTTGGCGGGTCCTAATTCAGGAGAAATCAGTGGCAGCTCATGGGGGACACGGACACGCGCCGAGGGTTATCGGACCTGGGCGGATCGCCTTGCGGAGTCTCTCCGCGGCCGTGGTCGTTGGGTTCTCCGTCTTCGCCTTTGGGTTCCAGGGACCGGCCGGTTCAGTGCAGCAGCCCGTCGGGGACGCCATCCCGCTGACACCTCCTTCCGGCGTTGTGGGCCCATCCCTGCTTGATCCGGACACCACGCACGAAGGCCATGCCCTGGGCGAGCCGGCCGCGGACGCCCTGGCCAAGGTCCCTTACGGCCGGACGGTGGTGGACACGTCGACTGCAAAGACCGGAACCAAGCCGCGGACGCCGGGCGTGGCGTCCTCTGAACTGAAGCGGCCCGGCGAGGGCTTCCTCATGGCGCCGCTTGAAGTGCTCAACCCGACTTCTCCGTTCGGAGTGCGCCATAACCCGCTGACCGGCGAAGATGGCGAATTCCACTGGGGCCAGGACTTCGCCGCCGCCTGTGGAACCCGCGTCTACGCGGCCGACTCCGGGGTGGTCCGGGCGGCCGGATGGCACCCCTGGGGCGGTGGCAACCGTGTGGAGATCGACCACGGTAACGGGCTGATCACCACGTACAACCACCTCCAGGGCATAGCAGTCGAAAAAGGCGATCAGGTACGGGTTGGCGAGGTCATTGCAGAAGTGGGCACTACCGGAGCTTCCACCGGATGCCATCTGCATTTCGAAGTGATCAAGGACGGACAGCACGAGGACCCGATGAAATGGACCCTGCTGCCCATCCGGCAGGTGGACCGGCTGACTCCGGCGGTCCTGACCAGTTTCGACCCCAGCACCGCCCTCACCTCGGGCTGGGCGATCCCCGCCCTGCCGGGGAACACCGACGACAGCCTGTCTCCTGTTGCTGCCGCGTTGGCCGCCAAGCCGCGGACCAGTTCCGCGGCCAGCCTGCCCCGGACCGCACTGGTACCCAGCTCGTCGTCGCCACGGCCGTCCTCGACGCCGACCGCCACACCCACCAAACCGACGGCCCCTGCGACGCCGAAACCGACGCCTACCCCGACGCCGCCTGCGACGCCCACTCCGACGCCGACACCCACCCCCACGCCGACACCCACCCCGACTCCCACGCCAACGCCGCCTCCGGCGGAGCCGACACCGCCACCGGTTGAACCGGCACCGGTGGAGCCGCCGCCCGTGACCACCGACCCGGCGCCCGTCGACCCCGTTCCTCCCACTGAACCTGCCCTGACGGCGGAGCCGGTACCGACGGAGTCCGTGCCGGTGACAGATCCCGTCCCAACGCCGTCGGCCACGGAAAGCCTGGCCCCGTCCCAGCCGGAGCCGGTTCCCACGGCTGATCCGGCGCCTGTGCCGTCGTCGACGGTTGTTCCAACTGATGCTTCTGCGGCAGCCGCCTCAGGGGCCGTGCCTGAAGGAGTAGTGCCGGTGGAGCCCGCCGCCGCGCCGTAGGTGCGGCGGCGGTTGCCCCGCCGTCCGGCTGGTCCGCCAGCCGGGTTAGGAGGTCGAAGGAATGCAGCGGGAGCCAATACCGTTGTCACTAATGACAGCTATGCACCCGGTCAGAAGGCACCATGTGACTTCCCTCCCTACGATTCCGCTGACACTGAACGACGGAACCGCTACCGATTTCGGACGCTTCACAGGGAACGCAATGCCGGTGGTTAACTCGGCCTCCGAGTGCGGTTTCACGCAGCAGCATGGCGTCACCTTCCCCCTCACCGCCAAGGCAAACGTCCGACGCGAAGCGCGGCACCCCCTGTACGGCGAGCTGACCATCAAGAAGACGTTTCTGCCGGGCACGGTCACGTGGAACTTCGAGAAGTTCCTGGTCAACCGTGACGGTGAAATTGTGGGGCGGTTCGCCTCCGCCGTGGATCCGGCGTCGCCGGAGCTGCGGCAAGCCATCAAGGCGGTCATCGAGTGATGCCCGCCGTCATTAAACGAAAGCGAGGAAGGTAGCCCGAAAGCGGCGGCGCAGCCGTAATTTTTCAACATGCCAACTCCAGTTTCCCCAAAGTTCGCTTTTTATCTGGTTGGATGGAGCGTACTGAGAGGGACACAGGAGGCGCCCCGCTTCCTCACTACCGCGAAGGCAGCAATGGAGCTCATCGAGGCCGAGCACCCCCGGCCACGTCATTTTCTACTCCACCTGAGTGACCCCCACCTGCTGGGAGGTCCGGACCCCCTTTATGGAGCCGTAGACAGCGAAGCCCGCCTGATCCAGCTTTTCGACGAGGTTCAAGCCTCGGGCGCGCGGCCCGAAGCCGTGATCTTCACCGGCGATCTGGCGGACAAAGGCGACCCCGAGGCGTATGCCAAGCTTCGTGCCATCGTTGAACCGGCGTGCAGGGATCTCGGTGCCAAGGTCATCTGGGCTATGGGTAACCATGACAACCGTGCCAACTTCCGGGCCGGCCTATTGGACCAGCCCGGCAACGACGATCCTGTGGACCACAGCTACTATGTGAACGGCCTGCGGGTCATCACCATGGACACCTCCGTGCCCGGGTTCCACCACGGCGAGCTCAGCGACGGTCAGCTTGACTGGCTTGCCGCCCAGCTGGAGACGCCTGCCCCGGACGGCACCATCCTCGCGCTGCACCACCCGCCGGTGCCCTCCGTCCTGGACCTCTCCGTGCTTGTGGAGCTCCGTGACCAGGCTGCCCTGGCCGCAGTGGTCCGCAACTCTGATGTCCGCACCATCCTCGCCGGGCACCTGCACTACTCGACCACCGGCACGTTCGCCGGTATCCCGGTGTCGGTGGCCTCCGCCACCTGTTACACCCAGGACCTGAACGTTCCGGTGGGCGGCACCCGCGGACGCGACGCCGGGCAGGCCTTCAACCTGGTGCACGTCTATGAGCACACGATCGTGCATTCGGTGGTTCCGCTGGGAGCCGCACCGACCGTCGGGGAATACGTGAGCCCGGAAGAGACGGAACGGCGGCTGGCCGCTGCCGGCATCCGCATTCCCGATCAGGCAAAGCGCCAGGTCCTGACCACCAAATAGCAGCCCGCCCCGGCTGCCTCGCGGCCCGGGGCAATCAGCTGTGCCCGGCTGCTTTTCCGTCCCCTGCTACTTTTCCCAGGGCGCCTTGATGGGGTAGAACTTCTCCAGGAAGTCGGTGACGAGTTCCGCCCGTTCCTCTGCCGGAACCTCCGGGAAGCTGCCGTCATTGAGGCAGAAGAAATCCATGTTGCGCTTGGACAGCAGCTTGGGGAGGTAGTTCAGGCCGGCGCGGGCCGTGGTGTCCACGTACCTGACCCTGGCCGCCGTCTGCGTCACCGCGCGTCCGGTGAGCAGAGCGTAGTAGTGGTAGAAGGAATTGGTCACGGAGATGTTGTCCGCGGCACGGAACGTGCTGGCCGCCGTCTTGGCGAACTCCGCGGGGAACTCCTGCTCCATCTGGGCGATCACGCTGCGCCGCAGCGGTGCGGCCGTGTGCTCAAGGTGCCGGGTGGTGATCCGGCCAAAGCGGTCCCACAGCAGTTTGCGGTTCACCCGCGCGGCGTTTTCGAATCCGCTGCGCTCAGCGTCGTTGTCACCGAGGCCGATGCGGGTCTCCGCCTCGATGAACTTGGTGATGCCGCCCGGCGTGAAGAACATGTCCGGTCCGACCGGCCGCCCGAAGAACATGTCGTCATTGGAGTACAGGAAGTGCTCGGACAGGCCCTCGATATGGTGCAGCTGGCACTCGACGGCCTGGGAGTTGTGCGTCGGCAGCACGGAGGGGTCCGCGAAGAACTCCTCGCTGTTGACGATCGTCACCGACGGGTGGTCCGCCAGCCACGCCGGCGCGGGGGAGTCCGTGGCAATGACAATGCGGCGGATCCAGGGTGCAAACATGTACACGGACCGGAGCGCATACTTGAGCTCATTGATCTGGCGGTAGCGCGCCTCGTGGTCGTCGCCTTCTCCCACGACGGCTCCGGCCATCCGTGCCCGCCGGGCTGCGATGTATTCCGGAGAGCTTCCGTCCACCCACGAGAAGACCAGGTCGATGTCGAAGCTGATGTCGCTCGCGTGGTCCGCAAACATGTTCTCGATGGTGGGCCAGGTGTGGCCGTAGCGCTCAACGGTTCCACGGACGGCGTCGTTTGCCAACATGGTGCGGCGGGTGAGCGAATTCTCGATCGGCAGGATCACTTCGTTGCCCTGGAAGCTCCACAGCTCCACCTGCACGCCGGCGGAAGCGCCGAATTCGAAGCCGCCGGTCGGCTCCACGCGGGGACGGTACAGCCGGAAGATCCGTGCCTGCCGGTTGGTTGAGAGTTCACCGTCGGCCACCAGCACGGCCGTTTTCTTCTTGGCGTCAACGGTCATCGAGTAGAACGGTTCGTTCCGGCAGGCGTCCACGAGGGCGGCGCGAAGCTTCTTCCGGTTCTTCCAGTCCAGCGCGATCACCGGGCGGTCGTTATTGCCCCGGACCAGCAGGTAATCCAGCCCGGCCGCGGCCAGCACGTTCCGGAGGAACAGCAGGTCCTCCACCATCGCCTGGTACGGCGTCCGGTTCTCATTGATCAGCGCATACCGGCCCGAGCGGCGCACGACGTCGGGGCGATGCTTGAGGCGCGCAACAGCCGCCGGCGACGTTACTTCCGCATGCGCGGGTACGTCCTCGGATGCCTGGCCGCCGTAGTAAATATCATCCTGAACCGTTACGTCTGTAATGGTGATTCTCCGTGCTGTTCGGGGGTGGGGTCTTACTTGCATGATAGTCCTGCCGAAAAAACTGCAGGGAAATTACTGGCGCCGCTGCGGCGGCAGCGGGCTCAGCCAGCCAGCGCTTCCCTCCACCTGTGAAGGAAGGCCCCTCCGGCGTCGTCGTGAATCACCGTTCCGTCCAGGCCTAGATCGGCGGCCGTGAGGACGTCATAGGGCTTGACCGGCACTCCGTCCGTGGGCCGGACGTCCACGTGCTTGACCTGGTGGTCGTTGTGGTGCAGCCAGTCGGCCATGGCGTAGTCCGTCCGGGAATCGCCCACTGTCCGCCACGCCTGCGGCGTGATGCCCTGGGCCGCCAGCAGCTCCACCGCCCTGCTCGCGCCCAGGTCCTTGCCGAGGCGGACCGACTCGATGTCCGTCGAGATGATGGTGGGATCCACGCGGTAATCGATCTGGTCATCGGAATTCGGTGCGTGGTGGTCCAGCCTGACCACGCCCAGCCCGTGGCGCCCCATCAGCTCAACCGCCTCCGCGTCGAACAGCTCCTGCTCGGCGAGGTACTCCCCGCTGGGCACCTCGATGTGCTGCTCCACGGACACCATGGCGCGCTTCGTTTCGTCAAAGAACATGTGCGAGGCGTAGTCCTCGGCCACCATCCGGCGGACGTCGTCCCCGAACGCGGCGGGGACGGCGAGCTCGTGGTCCACGTGGATTGGACCCGGACCTGCCGCGGTGTAGCTGAACCACACGGCGCCTTTTTCGCAGATGGCGTGGATCAGGGTCCCGGCAGGCATCCCCGCGGCGATCATCGGCTCCATGACCTGCTCGCGGATGAAGGCGTCCGAACGGCCGGTGTTGAAGATGACCGGAACTCCCGCCGAGGCCAGGGCCACCAGGTCGGCAATGATTTCCGGCTTGACGTCCCGCGTGACGGGGCTGGCGACCGGACCGTCGACGTCCAGGAGCAGGGCAAGGGCAGGAGCCGACGGCGTGTGGGCGCCAAGGCCGGCGGCGGCAGCATTCGCAGGGGGTGCAGTCATGCTTCCATTCTTACAGCCGGCGCCGGCCGGCCGGCGGTGGCGGGCGGAAGTCGGCCCGATGTGACACATGGTTACTGTTTGGCTACAACCTCCGGGCCGGGCGGGTTCCACATTCCCTTGGACCGGCAAGGTGCTTAGCATTGCATGGTGATATTCAAAGCTGTGGGCGAGGGACGCCCTTACCCCGACCATGGTTTCAGCACGCCCAAGGACTGGGCCGCCCTTCCGCCGCGGCCGGTGCGCCTGGATGAACTCGTGACCACCAAGCGGACCCTGGACCTTGAAGCCCTCCTGGCCGAGGATTCAACATTTTTTGGCGATCTCTTCCCGCATGTTGTGCAGTACAAAGGCACGCTCTATCTGGAGGATGGCCTGCACCGGGCGGTCCGCACGGCCCTTCACCAGCGGACCGCCATCCACGCCCGTGTGCTGGTGATCGATGGCTAGAAAACCCAAGGATGCCTCGGTCCTGCACGGGCACCGCGTCATCACCGGGCCGGAGCTTCGGGCCACCTTCGCGGAGCCGGACGACACCGTGGACAACCCGGTCCGGCTGCGGCGGCGCATCCTGCACGGCGTGGTGCTGGTCCTGCTCCTTGCCCTCATTGTCGCGGCAATCATGGGCGCCGTGGGCGTCATGAACGGCCAGATCAAGTTTCCGACGGCGATCCAGACGCAGGAGAAGGCGTCGCTCTGCCCCGACACCACGTTCAACTACACACCCAATGCCAAGGTAAAGGTCAACGTCTTCAATTCGACCAGCCGGGCGGGCCTGGCCAAATCCGCGGCCAACGAGTTCCGCGCCCGGAAATTCGCTGTCGGTGCCGTGGGCAACACCGAGACAGGCTACCGCGGCGTGGCAGCTGTCGTTTCCGGGGCAGCCGGACAGTCCGCGGCCTTCAGCGTGCAGCGGAACGTGCCGGGCTCGGACTATTTCCAGGACGGCCGCACGGACGCCAGCGTGGACGTTATCCTGGCCGGCGACTACCGCGGCCTGATGAAGCCCGCGCTCGTTGACCAGACGCCCGGCCAGCTCAGCTGCCCGCGGGAAAGCCGGCGCATTGCTGATGACTCCCGGTGGCCGGTTATTCCCACCCAGGGCGCCAAGCGCTGATCTTCAGCCCGCCGCCTCCGGCGGAGGGCTGAGGCGCACGGGGCGGCCGCCGTCGTCGAACCTGGCGCCGGCCCCCAGCTGGATGAACCGGACAGTCCGTGAGATGCGCTCTTCCAGGTCCTCCGGCTCGTCGCTGCCTCGGGCGGCGCTGGAGGACAGCGTTCCGTGGATGAGCTGCGCCTGCTGCCTTGCGTCTGCTGCCGGCAGGTATCCCTGCTCCATGCCGTCGCTCAGGATGTCCTGGAGCAGGTTGCTGAGGCCGCCCACGTGGCCGGCCAGCTTGGCGAAGGACGAGGGTGAGAGCACCGCACCCATGGCGGGCCCGGGCGGCAGGTGGCGGCGGCTGAGGTCCTCGACCTGCGCCCGCACATACAGCGCCAGACGGTCCACCGGGTTGTCCAGGCGGGCGAGGGAGTCGCGCAGCTCGGCCAGGAACCGCTCGGTCTCTACCAGGGCGTAGGCGATCAGCAGCTCTTCGATGTCGGCGTAGTAGTTGTAGACGGCCGTGCGGCCAACGCCAGCGTGCCGCGCCACGTCCGTCATGGTGAGCCCGGGCAGCCCGTGTGTGAAGAGGAGCTCGCCGAACGCCTTCAGGATGCGGCGCTGGGTGTCGGCGCGCTGCGCAGCGTTGCTGGGGGCCGAAATCCGTGGCATACGCACACTTTACCGCGATCTGTCAGTAAACCAGGTCATGTTTTTGCTGTCTGGGGCGAAGTGGCGCCGGTAGAGTGTGCGTTATTCCTTGCAACTGGGGCGTTGTGGAACATCATGGCCATCACATGTGAACGGACCGCGAATTTGAAGCGGGTTCCTCCCGCAAACGGCCGCGCCACAGCAAACGCGGTTTCAGTGCGTCGGGGCTGTCCTTCATGGTCCGCTGGGCGTTCGCGGTGTCCGCCGCGATGCTGGTGGCAGGCCTGGTGGAGTACGCCGTAGCCAGGCAGCAGATCATCGACCGTTGGCTGGAAGGATACCGGCTGACCTACGAGGCGGTGGCCGCGGAACTCGAGGAATCGCCGGCCGCCGATTTGGATCCGGCCAAGCGTGAGCAGGCGGTTGCTGATGAAATCCACCACCTGCAGCGCAGCCAGGGCACCGTCTATGTGGGTCTGTTCCGCTTGGACGGAACGCTGATCGCCTGAGGCGACGGCCAGGTGGGCGCGGGCGAGTCGGAGACCGCTGACGCAACACGTTTTTCCGAGATGCTTTCGACAGGCACCACAACCGTGGAAACCGAATCGGAAATCGGAGGCACCGGCGTGACCAGGTACGAATTCCTGGTGCCAGTGTCCGCGCCGGAAGGAACGCTGGTGCTGGAAATTGACCAGCGCGCGGAAATAATCACCGGACTGGTCGGGAACCTGGGGTCCAACAAACTCCTCGGACTGCTGGCGGCGATACTCGTGGCGGACCCCCTTGTCCTACGTGTTCGGGGGCCGGGCACTGCAACGCCGCCACGTGCACGCGCGCCTGCAGGCTGACGCGGACCCGCTGACGGGGCTTTCGGGGCGCCCCCCGTTCCAGCCGTCGCTGGAGGCCACGCTGACCAACAAGAAGTACGGGGTGGTGACCCTCGCACATGCTCACCCGGCTCTTGCAGCCCGGACTTACGGCTACCGGCCGGCCCGTCATCGCCGGTCAGGGTTACCTCCTCGGCCGGCCGGGTGAACAGCCGGTGGGACTTGACACCCACCTGGACGTCCTGGACCAGCTTCCAAGGGACACAGAGCCCGACCGGGACGACGTGAACGACGCGTTCTACGGCACCACGCAGGGCCGTTCCGCCGCCAGGCGGTGCCGCATGGTTCGGGAGCGTGCCGCCGTCGTAGGCGCTTTAGGTGCTGCAGCCGTCGGGTCCGCAGGCGTCGCCCGCTGCATCCGCGGCGGCCGAACCGTCGGTGCCGACCATGACCAGGGGATGCGAATCCTGCCAGGCCTGTTCGAGTGCCATGGTGAACGTCGCGGCGGGCTGGGCACCGGAGAGTCCAAACTTGCGGTCGATCACGAAGAACGGCACACCGCTGATGCCCAGGGCGCGTGCCTCGGCGAAGTCGTGCCGGACGTCGTCGGAGTATTTGTCCGTGCTGAACAGCTCGGCGACGTCGGCGGCATCAAGGCCCAGGTCTTGGCCGAGGGAGGTCAGGTACTCCCGGCTGCCGATGTCCCTGCCGTGCTCGAAGTGATCGCTGAGCAGCCGTTCCTTGGCCTCGTCCTGCTTGCCGTGGGTGGCCGCGAGGTGGATGAGCCGGTGGGCCGTGAAGCTGTTGGCAACGACGACGGCGTCGAACCGGTAGTTGAGCCCCTCGCCTTGGGCTTGGGCTGCCACATGGTCAAACATCTCGGACACCTGCTCCGGCGCCATGCCCTTGCGGGTGCTGAGGTAGTCCAGTTCGGTGCCGTCGTAGTGCTCCGGCAGGGAGGGATCCAGCTGGTAGCTGCGCCATTGCACCTCTACCTCGTCACGGTGCGGGAATTCGGCCAGGGCGGCCTCGAACCGGCGCTTGCCGATGTAGCACCACGGGCACGCGACGTCTGACCAGATTTCAATCTTCATGTCTGCGACAACCGGCGCTTCCGGCGGGACATTCCCGGTTCAGCTGTTGGCTTGCTCACTGCCAGTTCGCGCTTTGGAGCTGCGCTTCGGGCTACGGGAGGGCGCGCTCCATGACGAAGTCGTGCTCCACCGTGGCGCCCAGGGTGAACGACTTGGTGCCGACCTTCCGGAAGCCTGATTTCTCGTAGAAGCGGATGGCCTTGGCATTCTGGCTGTTGACTCCGAGCCACATTCCGCGCGCACCGGTGGCTGCGGCCTCGCCGAGGGTGGCGTGCACCAGCTCCGCCGCGGCGCCCAGCCCGTGGTGGTCGGGGTGCACGTAGCACTTGCTGAGCTCGGTGGCCGGCAGGGCGGTTAGGGCGGCGGCAACGTCCGGATCCCGGGCCGGACGGTCCACGAGCATGCTGTAGCCGCGGAGGTCGCCGTCGGAGTCGATCACCAGGACCGTGACGTCGGGGTCTGCCAGATAACCTCGGAAGTTTGATTCGCTGAGCGTCGCCTCGAGGTGTGCCGCGATATCGGCAGGGGAGGACTCCGGCGGGCAGGCGAGCGGAAAGGTGACGGCAGCAAGCCCGGCCAGCCGGCCGGCGTCGTCCACGGTTGCTTTTCGGATGGCGTGCGTCATGCCCAAAATCCTATGCTGCTGTGTCCTTGAGGTGGGCCCTGATGCTGTCGACCACCAGCTGGTGGTCGTCATCGGAGGACAGCCCGGAAACCGTGACAGCAGCGACGACGCCCGTGCCCGGGACACGGACAGGGAAGGAGCCTCCGGCTAGCGTGTAATCCTCCGCTGCGAGCCACCCGCCTTGCGTGGGGTCGAAGCTTTTGGCCGAGAACTCCTCGGTCAATAGCGCTGTGCTGCGTTCAAAGCGCAGGGTACTGGCCGACTTGCGGCGGATCCACTCCTCCTGGTCGGCCGTGGCTCCTGGCAGGACACAGCGGAACAGCACGAGGTTGTGGCGCCGGATATCGATGGCCACAGAGTGGCCCTCGGCGATCGCGCGGTTGGCGATGAGCGAGCCGAGTCGCCACGCGTCGTGATGGTCAAAGCACGGAAAGACGAGCTCTTCCTCGTGCCGGCGCAGTTCGGTGATCCGCGGCGAGTCGGCGTCAGTCATTCGGAACCGTTCCCTCAACGGGAGTGTCGGCATCGTAGCTGAGCCCGATCTGGCGGCGGATTTCGTCCATCGCCGCCATGACGGCGACCGTCTCGCTTGGAGGAAGAATGGTGCCGGCGGTATCGCCTTCCCTGACCAGTCGCTCCAGCTCGGCGGCCTGGTACTGCATACCCCGGCTGGCGACAGGCTGCTCGTAGCGTTCAACAACGCTGCCATCCACGGCATGAACGGTGAACGGCACGGGGTTGTACCAAGTGGATTCGAGGTCGATCCACCCTTCGGTCCCGATGATCATGGCCCGGTTGGCGCTGGCGGCGTCCAGTTCGCAGTCCACGATGGCCTGCTGGCCGCCGGCATAGTCAAAGATGGCTGCAGTCTGCCGGTCCACGCCCGTCGCAGTCATGGAGGCACTGGCGCGAATCGTCTCCGGCGCTCCCAGGATGTCGAACGCAAAAGAGATCGGGTAGATGCCGAGGTCCAGGAGCGCTCCCCCGCCCAGTGCAGGATCATTCAGCCGGTGGGCGGGGTCCTTGGGCAGGCTCTGGTTGTGGCCGGCCACCACCTTCCGGACCTCACCGATGGTGCCTTCCTGGATGATGGCGCGGAGGCGGATCATGTGCGGGAGGAATCGGGTCCACATGGCTTCCAGCGCCACGAGCCCCTTGGATTCCGCGAGATCAACAATGTCCTGGGCTTCGCTGGCGTTCATGGTGAACGGCTTCTCCACCAGCACATGCTTGCCCGCATTCAACGCCAACAAGGCATTGGCGTGGTGGAACGGGTGCGGCGTGGCGATGTACACCACGTCAACCGACGGGTCTGCCACCAGGTCCTCGTAGCTGCCGTGTGCCGTTGCCACGCCGTACTGCTCGGCAAACGCCTTGCTCGAGTCCAGCGAGCGTGACCCGACGGCCTGCACCGTGAAGCCGTTCTCGGTCAGGTCCTGCGCCTGCAGCCCGGCGATGAATCCGGTGCCGAGGATGCCCCAGCGGATTGCACCGTCGGAAGTGCCGGTGGGTTGATTAGTCACGAGCGTGGTCCTTTGGTGAGTCGGTGTTGGCGAGCGGATACGCCACAAACGCAAAGCGCTTGGAATCGGGTGCCCAGCTGTTGACATTGAGGGTCCCCTGGCCGCCGAAGACGGGCCAGGTGTGAAGCGGTGCGGTCCAGTCGTTGGTGGAGACAAGCACGACGGCGACCGGCAAGTCCGCGGGGTGGCCCTCCGTGCCTGCGGGGAAGCGGATGTAGCTGGCCAGCTCCCCGTCGGGGGAGAGGTGCGGGAACCAGTCGACGGTCCCGCTCTCAAGGAGGCGCTCGAAACCGGTTCCGTCAACCTGCACGCGGGCAAGCTGGGCGTGGCCGCGGAGAGCGCTGAAGGACTCGGTATTCAGGTAGAGCCACTTTCCGTCCGGCGAGTATTCCGGTCCGTCGCAATGGCCGGGGCCGACATCAACTCCGGCGGTAGCACCGCCGTCGGACGGTATGGTCCTGAGGCGGCCCGGCTGCGTAAAGTCGCCGGCCTCGATACCCACGTAAGCGAGCTCGCCGCCGTCTGGACTCACGCCGTGCAGGAAGTGGAAGGAGCCGTCGTCGTCGGTGATCCGTTCCACCGGACCGCCGCTCAAAGCTGCCCGGTAGATGTGGCCGTCGTTCGCCGACAGGAAGATGCCGGTGCCGTCAGGAGCGAGGACGTGGTCGTTGTTCAGGTCCGGGATGCCGGTGAGCGGGACCTGTTCGAGTGTCCGGCCTGCAACATCAAAGCTCCACAGTTTCCCGTCGCCGTTGAGGATGAGGGCCGAGCCGTCCAAGGTCCAGTTCGGCGCTTCGAGGAGGAACTGGTCGGTGCTATAGACGAGTTCGGATTCGCCCGTGACGGACGCAATCCAGACCTCGCAGCGCTGGCCGGGCCGAAGGGTACGCAGCATGTTTAGAGCTCCTTGATTTGGATGTTTCGCCACCGGCACTGCGCTCCCTTGCCCCAGCGGGCCTCGCCGAACATGGAGTCATTGTCGTGGACTTCCAACGCGATGTGCCCGCGCTCGCCGAGTACGCCCAGCACATCCGCCGGGTGGTAGTTCGGTGAGTCCAGGCTGGCTGTGTCCAGTTCGGCGATCTTGAGACCGTTGACCCAGGTGGTGATGACCGGCAGGGCGCCGACGCAGCGGATGCGGAGTTCGTTCCAGTCGTCCCAGCGCCAGATGTTGAGGAAGTCCTCGACGTCGGCGGCGTACCTAAGGCGGGCACGCTTTTCTTCCGTGACAGGCTCCACGGATGTGGCCGGGTTGTCCGCAATCAGTCCGGTGGGCCGCCCGTCTGCGTCCGTGGCCACGTTGACGGCGAAGGGCACGGCAGAGAAGCTCGCCAGTCCGTTGCCGAAGAACCCGCCAATGCCGCCGGAGGGACGGTGGTCCACGAGCACCTGGAAACCTTCCCACGTATCCGGCCGGCGCCGGATCATCACACCGGTGTCTGCCGGCCAGTCCGGGCGCATTTCCAGCACGAGTTCGAAGTCGCCGAACGCCTGCTCGCTCACCAGGTAGCCGCCGTAGCCGCTGCCGGGGGAGTCCTGCTCGCCGACCAGGATGCCGTCGTCCACGAACCAGCGGGCCGGGTGCTTCTCGGGTTCCACCGGCGGGGTCAGGCCCAGGGCGGCAAAGCGTTCCAAGAGGGCCGGACCGCCCGGATATTCGGTGCCATAGACGCGGGGTACCGATCGCCAGCCGGTCAATGTGGTGCCGTCGAATAGCGGGACAAAACCGTCACCGCCCCCGGGCGTTTCAATGCCTGGCATGACCTAGTCCTTGCTGCTGAAGGCGGCGTCGAAGGACGTCTGGGAGGCGGGGAAGTCGAATGTCTTGAGCGCTGCGAGGGCTTCGGGGGCGCCGTGGAGGCGGTCCATGCCGGCGTCTTCCCACTCGATGCTGATGGGGCCGGTGTAGCCGATGGCGGTGAGGGCGCGGAAGGAGGATTCCCAGGGGACGTCGCCGCGTCCGGCGGAGACGAAGTCCCAGCCGCGCCGCGGGTCGCCCCAGGGCAGGTGGGAACCCATGACGGTGTTCCGGCCGGTGGGGCGGAGCTTGGTGTCCTTGCAGTCCACGTGGTAGATCCGGTCCTTGAAGTCCCAGATGAAGGAGACGGGGTCGATGCCCTGCCACATGAAGTGGGACGGGTCCCAGTTCAGCCCGAACGCGGGACGGTGGCCGATCGCTTCGAGGGTGCGGACGGTGGTCCAGTAGTCGTAGGCGATCTCACTCGGGTGGACTTCGTGGGCGAAACGGACCCCGCACTCGTCGAAGACATCCAGGATGGGGTTCCAGCGGTCCGCGAAGTCCTGGTAGCCGGCCTCGATGACCTTTTCCGGCACGGGCGGGAACATCGCGACGTACTGCCAGATGGAGGAGCCGGTGAACCCGACCACGGTGTCCACGCCGAGGGCTTTGGCGAGCCGGGCGGTGTGCTTCATTTCCTCGGCAGCGCGTTGGCGGACACCTTCGGGGTCGCCGTCGCCCCAGACTTTGGACCCGACGATCGCTTCGTGGCGGAAGTCGATGGGGTCATCGCAGACGGCCTGGCCCTTGAGGTGGTTGGAGATGGCCCAGACCTTGAGGTTGTACTTTTCCAGGACGGCGAGTTTGGACTCGACATAGCCGGGCTCGTCCCAGCGCCAGGCATCCAGGTGGTCCCCGGAAACGGCGATTTCCAGGCCGTCGTAGCCCCAGCCGGAAGCCAGGCGTGCGACTTCCTCGAACGGGAGGTCGGCCCACTGGCCGGTGAACAGGGTGTACGGGCGGGGCATGTCAGGCTCCTTCAATGGCGGGGACGGGGGAGGCGGTGAGCTGGATGATGGAGGACTTGGCGTTGGCGGATTCTTCGATGGCGGCCAGCACCCGCTGCACGGCCAGGCCTTCCTCGAACGACGGCGAGGGCTGGGTGCCGCCGTCGATCGCGGTAAGGAAGTCCCGGATTTCGTGCGTGAAAGTGTGCTCCCAGCCGATCACGTGGCCCTGCGGCCACCAGGCAGCCATGTACGGGTGTTCGGGTTCGTTGACCAGGATCCGCCGGAAGCCCTGTTCCCGGACCGGGAGAGTGGCGTCCAGGAAGCCGAGTTCGTTGATGGCTTCCAGGTCGAACAGGAGGGAGCCCTTGTCCCCGTAGATCTCCAGTTTCAGGGAGTTTTTTTGGCCGGTGGCCATGCGGGAGACCTCCACGGAGGCGATGGCCCCTGAGTCCAGTGTCAGCGTCGCCCAGGCGGCGTCGTCGACCGTTACCTCTTCGGGGCCGTCCGCCCCGGGGCGGCTGTTCACGAAGGTGTGCAGCCGGCCCGAGACCTCGGTGACGGTGCCGCCGAGCAGGAACATGACCTGGTCGATCGCGTGGGACGCGATGTCGCCCAGCGCTCCGGACCCGGCGGTTTCCTTGTTCAGCCGCCATGTCATGGGGGAATCCGGGTCTACCAGCCAGTCCTGCAGGTAGACGGCACGGACGTGCCGGACCGTCCCGAGCCGGCCTTCGGCGATGAGCTCCTTCGCGAGGGCCAGGGCGGGCACGCGGCGGTAGTTGAAACCGATCATGGACTGCACGCCGCGTTCCCGGGCGGACCGGGCCGTGTCCGCCATGGCTTCGGCCTCGGCCAGGGTGTTGGCCAGCGGCTTTTCCACCAGGACGTGCTTTCCGGCCTCGAGCGCCGCGATGGCGATCTCGGCGTGCATCCAGCCCGGGGCGCAGATATCCACGATGTGGATGTCGTCCCGCTCCAGGACCGAACGCCAGTCAGTGGCGGTTTCGGCCCAGCCGTATTTCGCGGCGGCTTCGGCGACCTGGGCGGCGTCCCGGCCCACGAGCAATTTCTGCTCGAAGGCCGGGACGTCGAAGAAGGACGAAACGTTCCGCCAGGCGTTCGAGTGGGCCTTGCCCATGAACGCATAGCCGATCATTGCAACGCCCAGCGGTAGGGTGTCCGGGTTGGTGCCGTCCGTGCTTTCGGGGGAGTTCATGGCCTGGTTCCTAGAGGGTGGAAGCGGTGGGGTCCCAGTCCTCGGGGAGGACCGGCGACGCAGGGGCGGAGCTTTCGACGTCGACAAAGGTGCCGGATTCAACGGATTCGGAAATCGAGACCATGGTGTCCAGCACGTGGTAGGCCAGGTTGCCCGTGGCGCGGTGCGGAACCCCGGCCCGGATGGAGCGGGCCATGTCCAGCACGCCCATGCCCCGGCCGTTGGCGGCGCCGGTCGCGGGAATGACCGTCCACTCTTCGTCGCCGGCGCGCCAGAGCTTGATGTCGCCGTCGAAGTAGTTCGGATCCGGCAGCGAGATGGTGGCCTCCGTGCCCGTGATCTCCACGAAGCCCATCCGCAGCCGCGGCGACTCGAACGAAAAGACGCTGTGCGAGGACTGTCCGCCGTCGAACTGTGCCATCGCGCTGACATGGGTGGGGACCTCCACCGTGAACTCTTCACCCAGCTTGGGCCCGGAGCCGATGACCCTGACTTCCTTGGCTTTGGAGCCGATGGCTGCCACTTTGCGCACGGATCCGAACGTCTGGACCAGCGCGGTGAGGTAGTACGGGCCCATATCGAACAAGGGACCGGCACCGTGCTGGAAGAGGAACGCGGGGTTCGGGTGCCAGGATTCCGGCCCGGGGGTCTGGAACGTGGTCATGGCGGTCAGCGGGGTGCCGATGTCGCCGCGCTCGATCAGTCGCCGGGCCGTCTGCAGCCCCGCGCCAAGGAACGTGTCCGGTGCGCAGCCGAGCCGCAGTCCGGCAGCGTCGGCGGCCTTGAGGAGCCCCAGCCCTGATTCCCGGTCCAGCGAGAAGGGCTTCTCCGTCCACACATGCTTGCCGGCATTGACGGCGGCCGTGGCCACCTCCACGTGCGCGGCAGGGATGGTCAGGTTGACGATGATTTCGACGTCGGGATGGTTCAGGGCCGCGTCCACCCCGCCGAACTCGGCGATCCCGTATTCCTTCGCCCGCGCCGCCGCGGCATCTTCGAAGAGATCGGCGATGACGTGGACCTTCAGGTCCGGGAACACGGTCAGGTTGTCCAGGTACTGCTTGCTGATGTTGCCGGCGCCGATGACCGCTACGCCGACCGGGCCCCGCTTCATGGAGGAGGTGCTCATGCCCGTGCTCCTTCGGACTGGGCGCCTTCGGACGCTCCGGTGTTCAGGAAGGCAAGGCTCTGGGCGATGCCGTCGAAGATGTCGCCGGAGTAGTCATCAAACTCCACGACGCCCACTTCCAGGGACTTGGCGGCGCCGATGACGTCCCACACTGCGATCTTGCCCTGCCCGGCGGGCTGCTGGGCCTTGGTGTCGGTGGTGGCCGGGCCGTCCTTGATGTGGATGAACTTCACCCGGTCCCCGAGCTTGGCCAGGATGTCCACCGGGTCCTGGCCGCCGACGGCAACCCAGTAGGTGTCCACTTCCAGGACCAGTTCCGGGTCCAGGAGATCGGCGAAGTATTCCAGCGCAGTGCGTCCCTCGATGATGGACTCCAGTTCCCAAGCGTGGTTGTGGTAGCCGACACGTATGCCGTATTCAGCTCCCTTCTTCGCTGCCGCGTTGAGCTTGGCAGCGGTGGCCTGGATGTCCTCGGCCTTCTGCCAGTGTTCGGCAGGCAGGTAGGGGTCGATGACGGTGCTGATGCCAAGTTCCTTCGCGGCGGCAAAGATCTCATCCTGGTCCTGGCTGAGCAGCGGCGCGTGCCCAGACGGGGCGGTCAGGCCGTTCTCCTTCAAGGCGGCACCTAGTTCGGCTGCCGTGGCCACGAAGTTGTACGGTTCAACCTGGGTGAAGCCGATCTCAGCGACCTTCCTGATGGTGCCGGGCAGGTCCTCCTGGACGGCATTGCGCAGGGTGTAGAGCTGAAGTGAGTAAGACATGGGGTTCCTTTGCGGGAGCTTGTTCGAAAAAGGGTTCAGAGCCGATGGCGGCGCCGTCTGGTAGCTGGTTACCGGCCGGCGAGGGATCCGCCGATGCCGCCGACGCTGAAGTATTTGTTCAGTGTGGCGAAGACGATGACGGGTGGGAGCATCATGATCACCGCGAGGGCCATGACTCCGGACCAGTCCGTGTTGTTTTGCTGGAAGAAGGACTGGACGCCCATGGGGAGGGTGAAGATTTCGTTGGAGCGCAGGAACACGATGGCTACGAGGTAGTCGTTCCAGGCCAGCAGGAAGGCAAAGATCGCGGTGGAGAGGATGCCGGGCAGGGAGTTGCGGAGGACGACTTTGGTGAAGGAGCCGAAGACGGAGCAGCCATCGATCCAGGAGGCTTCTTCGAGGCTGATGGGGATGGAGTCGAAGTAGGCGGCCATCATCCAGGTGGCCACGGTCATGGTGGAGCCGACGTAGATGATGGTCAGTCCCATGAGGTTGTCCACCAGGCCCATGGCTGCGAACAGGATGAAGAGCGGGACCACGGAGGTGATGACAGGCAGGGACTGCATGACGAACAGGAGCAGGGAGTAGCCAGAGACTGCTTTGGAGCGGCCGCGGGAGAGGACGTAGCCGGCCGGGGCTGCGACTGCGACGGAGACCACCACGGTGGAGAGGGTGGTGACGAGGCTGTTCTGCAGCCAGGTGGCGGCCAGTGTCGTGGAGAAGACGTTGCTGAGGTTCTCGAACGTCAGGCCGGTCGCTGTGCTGTTGGGGCCGGGGGTGAAGGCGAGGACCACCGTGACCATGATGGGTACGAGGACTATCGCGGTGATGAGAAGGATGGCGGTGAAGCGCCACCACTGGCCGCGGTGGCCGGCTTCGGAGAGGACGCGTTTGTTCTTGGCCGGGCCGGCGACGCCGAGGACGGGGCCGGACTGGGGGTGGGCGTGGACTACTGCGCTCATTATTCGACGCTCGACTTTCGGATCTGGCGGTACAGAAGAACGGAGATGACCACCAGGGTCATGGTCATGAGGAACGCGATGGCCACGCCGGGTCCGGTGGTGAAGTCCTGGAAGACCGTGCGGTAGGCCAGGACCACGAGGGAGGTGGTGGCGTCAACGGGGCCGCCGCCGGTGAGCAGGTAGATGGTGGGGAAGTCGTTGACGCAGAAGATGGTCATCAGGATCCAGCTGATGTAGGTGGAGCGGGCGATCAGCGGCAGGGTGATCTGGCTGAACTGCTGGAAGCGGGTGGCGCCGTCCATGCTGGCCGCTTCGTAGACGGTGCTGTCCACGGAGGCCAGGGCCGCGGAGATCATCATCATCATGAACGGGAAGCTGACCCAGACTTTGAAGATCATCACGGTGACCGCGGCCAGGGTGGGGTCCGCGAGGAACAGCGGAGTGCCCAGGCCCAGGTTGCGGTACAGGGAGGGGACGAGGCTGTCCGGTGTGGCCACCAGCCAGTTCCAGGCGGTGGAGGAAACGACGATGGGGACCACCCAGGGCAGGAGCAGCAGGACCTTGAAGGTGCCGCCGGCCGGGATCTTGGTCCGTAACAGCAGGGCCAGCCCCAGTCCGACAGCCCACGAGCCGAAGACACCGACGATGGTGAACAACAGCGTGAACTGCGCGGCCTTCCAGAACGCCGGCGAGGCCAGCACGCTTTGGAAGTTTTCGATGCCCACGAAGTCACCGGTTTGGATCAGGTTGCCGTTGTGGGTGGCTTGGACGCCGGCTTGGAAGAGCGGGTAGCCGTGGATCAGGACGAGCAGGACGACGGAGGGCAGCAGGAGCCAGAAGAACGTCCTGCTGGTCTGCGCGCTGAGCTTGCTCTTGCGATTCTGCCCGGGTTGCGGGGACCCGCCCCCGGATCCGCCGGGGGCAAGCCCTCGACGGGCCCGGGCGAGGCCGGACGGTGCTGTTGTGGACGACATGGTGCTGGCCGCCTATTTCTTGAGAATTGACTTGAGGCCGGACTCAAAAGCCTGCAGAGCGGACTTGGCATCGGTCTTGCCGGTGAGAACGGTCTGGGTGAACTGGTTCAAGGCCTGACCGCCGTCCAACGCCGCCAGGTCGGCGCTCAGGGCCGTGCCCTGGGAAGCGAAGGTCTTGGCGATCGGCACGTATTCCTTGACGATCTTCACGTTGTTGGGATCGGAAGTAAATTCGGGCATTTCGGTGATGGACTTGAACACCGGAAGGGCGTTCATGAGCTTCTGCTTCCACAGTTCCTTCAGCTGGCCCATGTAGTAGACCAGGAACGCCTCGGAGGCTTCCTGCGACGGCGTGTTCGTGTACATCATGATGTTGTTCGGGAAGATCAGCGCCGCTTTGTCCCCGTGCGGGCCGGCAATCGGGCTTGCCACAACGATGTCTCCGGACGTGTCGCCGACGCGGGCGGGAACTCCCAGCGTCAACATGCCGTACGCGGCCTTGCCATCCTTCCACTGGGCGTTGAGGTTGTCCGTGGTGTAGCTGACCGCGGCAGGATCGATGATGCCGTTGGACACCAGCTCGAGCATAAACTCGATGGCCTCTACGTTGCGGTCGTTCATGACGTCCAGTTGGCCGTCCTTGCTGAACACGCCACCGCCATTGTTGAGCATCATCATGATCATGAGGTGGTTGCCGATGTTGTTGCCCGCACCGGAGCCGGTGGCGAAGCCGACGGCTCCGACACTCTTCAGCTTCTTGCCGGCCTCAAGCAGGGTTGCCCAGTCCTTGGGAACATCGACACCGGCCTTCTCGAACAGGGACTTGCGGTACCAGAGCGGACGGATGTCCAACTGCCAGGGAACCGCCACGTAGCCCTTGGCTGTCTTGAAGGGCTCAACCACGCCCGGCAGGAAGTCGTCGAACTGGCCGTTCTTCTTCAGTGCTTCGATGACCTTGTCGGCATAGGCGATCTGGCCCTGCTGCTCAAACTGGAAGGCCTGGAAGCCACCGCCGGTGGACACTGCCGGTCCGGTCTTGGACGCGATGGCCGAGGAGAACGTCTGGTAGAAGTTGTTCCACTGGATGAGCTGGTAGCTGGCCTTGCTGTTGGCTCCGGAGAAACCTTCAGCGATCTTCTTTGCGGTTTCGTTGTACGCCGGGGTGGCCCACGGCATGTCCCAGAACTTGATGGTTCCGCCGGCGCTTCCACCGCCGCCCTGTGACGCGGAGCCTCCGCCACAGGCGGCCAGGAGGGGTACGGAGGCCGCTGCTGCGGCGAAGCCCAGGAACCCCCGCCGGGAGAAGGCGGAAGATGCGATGGAGGGTTTGGTAGACACGATGGTTTCCTTTCAGGGCCCGGAGTGACTGGATGCCCGGGTCCTTCTCGACAATGAGTGGATGGAGACTGGAACTGCAGGTGGAGCGGTAGGGCGGTCTAACTGCGGAGTTGGTTGAGGAGTGAGATAACTGCTGTGAACTGCGCCAGGTCGTTGGACCCGGCCCCGGAAGAAAGAATTGAGTGGAGCCTGGACCAGCTGGTCCGGTGGGAGGACTCATACAGCGTGGGAAGCGTCGTTGCTCCTTCTTTGGTTACGGCACGGACCACGGCAGGCCAAGCTGCCGCCGGGTCCGGAAGGACGACGTCGGCACGCCCGGTTGAGGTGAGAATCGAGAGGGTTGCCGTGGTCGGCAGAACAGATGTGAGGATGCCCTGCAAGGCGACGGGCGCTCCGCCGGCCAGAACGCCGGCAACTGTGTAGCCGCTTGCGTTATGCTGAACCATCCGCAGGTTCCGCACCCCGATCCCGCACTGCACCAGGACGGCCAACTGATCTGTCAGCAGGTGCAGGGGATCGGTCCCGAGGCCGGCCACGGCGACCGAGTCAAGCAGGACTGCGTCGCTGACGGACGCGGCGATTATGCTATGGACATTTTCGCTGGCAGGCGCCAGGGCAGCGTTTCCGGCCCACTTCTGGTCGATTACCACCACGGCTCCGGCGGCGTCGGCGACGCCGGTGAGTTCGGTAGGGTCTTCGGATACTGGGCCGGAAACCACCACGCCCTTGGCATCGTTCCGGATCGCAGTGGCGGCCCGTTCGGTCCACCCTGCATGGCCGGAAATTGCAACGACATCCGGTGCGGATTCCGTAGCGGGAGCGAGCGACAGCGGAAGGGAAGCGACGACGGCGGGTACGGCACCCGCGGCTTCGGCCTGGGGATCCGCGTACACGGAAAGCTGTGTGGTCATGCGTTGATCTCCTGCTCTGCTGTTGTCTCGCTGGCGGCGCTGCCAGCATCAACCCGGCCCGTATTTGCGCGGTCCGTATCGACCCTGCCCGCGGCGGCCTCGGCGATCGCCAGCGCAAACTCAAGGTCGTGGATAAGAGTTTCGGCCGAGGGCGGCTGGCCGGTGCCGTTGGCCAGCTCCGCCAGTTTTCGCCACTCGCCTTCGTATCCGTTGTGGCCGAAGGGCCCCAGGACTGTGGTCTGTCCGGACGTCCTGATCCGCGCTGTTGCCGAGCCGGCGTGGACGTAAGACGGCGTGAAGTCGATCTTCAGTGCGGCGTGATCTCCGATTGCCTCAAACTCCCAGGCTGGTTCCCAGGTGCCGTTCATCGCTGCGCGGAGTTCGATGGCTACGTTTCCGGCCCGCAGGGAGATGACATAGCCAAACGGGCGAACGATTTCAGCGTGCAGGACCTCCACGGCCGCAAAGTCGGGGGTGAAACGGCGAACCAGGGGCAGGTCGTGGATGGCCAGGCCCATGACGCCGCCGGTGAGCATTGCCTTGATGACTTCCGGATCGGTAGAATCGCGGGCCTCCACAGGGACGCGGCCCACGATCTCGGTGGCGAAATCTTCGAAGCGCGGGTTGGGCGGCAGCACGATGGAGGACCGGACCGTGTGGACCTGCTCGGGCAGGTCGCCCCAGGCCTCCTCCGCGGCTAGCCAGCCCGGATCGAAGGTGTGCATGGCACCAACGAGGATTGGTACGCCGGTTTCCGCGGAAACGGCGGAAATGGCCGCTGCCTCTTCGCCGTTCATGGCGAATGGCTTTTCGCATAGGACGGCTTTCTTGCCGGCCCGGCAGGCCGCAATGACCTGGGCTGCGTGGAACTGGTGCGGGCTGCAGATGGCAACGATGTCCACGGCCGGGTCCGCCAGGAGTTCATCCACGCTTGTGCTGAAGCGTGCACCTACCCGGCCTGCCACTGACTCGGCCACGGCAGGGTCAACGTCCATGATGTGGCGGACTTCGAGAATATCCACTAACCGTGCGAGGGACGGGAGGTGGATCGCCTGCGTTACAGGTCCCGCGCCCAGAATGCCGACACCCAGGAGGGCCGGTGATACCTGTGCTTGGCTCGACAAGTTGCCTACCTCTTTGTATTAGCTGGAGCGTTTGGCTGGGACTTTCTGGCGATGGCTCGTCTGAGTGACACCGCTCACACATCAAGCTAGAACTACTTTTGACGATCGTCAAGCAAAAGTTGAGATATTCTCGACAATCTTTCTTTGGCGTGACATGCATAAGCCCTTCGTGCTATCACTGATTCATGAATCCCACGACCGGAAAAGTGTCCGGCGCCGAAGCCGGAACAGACGGCGCCCCTGAAGGTGCGGGGAGTCTTTCCCGGGCAGGCGATCTTTTTCAGCTGCTGCGCGACGGTAAGGCCCGCACACGGGCCGAGCTGGCCCTGACCACGGGCCTGGCGCGGTCCACCGTGGCCTCACGCATAGATGCCCTGATTTCCTCCGGACTGGTTGGGCCCGCGGGCGAGGCAAGGTCCAGCGGCGGCAGGCCGCCGTCGCGGTTTGCCTTCAAACCGGCCGCGCGGGCAGTGCTGGCTGTCGACGTCGGGGCGACGCACGTGATCATTGCGGTCACCGACCTCGGCGGGAACATTCTTACGGAGCGGCGCCTGGCCCAGGACGTGGCCGAGGGGCCAGAGGCCGTGCTGGGGCGGATTGTCGCCGAGGCTACGTCGCTGCTCGCGGAGACGGGACGGGCGCCGGGGGACCTTGCCGGCATCGGAATCGGGCTGCCCGGCCCCGTGGAACACGCCACCGGAATGCCGGTGAAGCCCCCCATCATGCCGGGCTGGGACGGGTTTGACGTCGTCCGCTACGTCCAGCGCTCGTTGCCTGTTCCGGTACTGGTGGACAACGACGTCAACATCATGGCGCTGGGCGAACGCACCGCCCACTGGCCTGAGCACGACAATTTCCTGTTCATCAAAGTGGCTACGGGCATCGGCGCCGGCATCATCAGCAGCGGTGAATTGCAGCGCGGCGCCAACGGCACGGCCGGGGACCTTGGCCATGTCCGGGTTCCCAGGGGCGACGAGGTCCTGTGCCGGTGCGGCAATTACGGCTGCCTTGAGGCGCTGGCTTCGGGCCCGGCGGTGGCCCATTCACTGGCGGCGCAGGGGCTCAAGGCTGAAAACGGAGGGGACGTGCTTCGCCTGGTGGCCGCGGGCAACCTGCCAGCCATCCAGGCGCTGCGCCAGGCAGGCCGGGACGTCGGCGACGTGCTCGCCACGGTGGTGAACCTGCTCAACCCCTCCGTCATTGTGATCGGCGGCAGCCTTGGCCAGGCCGGGGAGCATCTCATGGCAGGCGTGCGCGAAGTTGTTTACCGGAGATCCCTGCCCCTTGCCACCACGCACCTGCGCATCGGCCTGTCCATGGCGGGAGACCAGGCAGCCGTACTGGGTGCGAGCCAGATGGTTACCCAGCATGTGCTGTCCCCGGCGGTCATCGAGGCCACGCTGCAGGCTACGGGGTAGTCGGAACAGCCAGACCGACATTCAGACTGAAGTGAAACGGAGGCATGAAACGTGAGCAATCAGCAGCCAGCACCCCTGAAGGTCGGGGTTGTCGGCATCGGATGGGCCGGTCAACAGCACATCAAGGCCTACAAGGATATTGCGGGCGTGGAACTCGTGGCCGTGGCCGCCATGGAGGAGGACCTCCTGGCCAGTCTCAAGGCCGAGTACAGCATTCCCCACACGTTCGCCCGCTGGGAGGACCTGATCGAGCTCGAAGGACTCGACGCCGTCAGCGTGGCGGTGCCCACGTTCCTGCACGCGCCGATCGCCATCGCGGCGCTCGAACGCGGCCTGCACGTCCTGAGCGAAAAGCCGCTCGCCCGCAACGGCGAAGAGGGCCTGCAGATGGTCGAGGCCGCGCGCAAGGCCGGCCGCGTCCTGGACGTTGCCTTCAACCACCGCCGCCGGGGCGACATCCAGAAACTGAAAGGCATCATCGACGCCGGCGAACTCGGCCGTCCGTACTACGCCAAGGCATCCTGGCTCCGCCGCCAGGGCATCCCCATGCTGGGAAGCTGGTTCACGAACCCCGCGCTGGCCGGCGGCGGACCGCTGGCGGACATCGGCGTGCACGTCCTGGACTACGCCCTGCACCTGCTCGGTGAACCGAAGGTCCTGTCCGTCTCGGCGTCCACCCACTCCGAACTGGGCCACCGCGGCCTCGGCGGCAATGCCCGGTACACGGCGATGAACGCGACCCACAAGTTCGAAGTGGAAGACTTCGCGTCGGCATTCATCCGCCTTGAGGGCGGCGGCACGCTGATCCTCGAGGCCGGCTGGGCGGCCTACCGGCACGAAGACGACCTGATGGACTTCACCGTCTACGGAACCGACGGCGGTGCCGAACTGCGCGCCGTCGGCGCCTCCAACGCCCCCGTTGCGGACCTCCGCATCTTCAAGGAGAAGGACGGCGAAAACGCGGACTACGAAGTGGTGGCCGAACCCGGCCGCGCACACCAGGCCGTGGTGGAAGACTTTGTGGAAGCCGTCCGCGGGGGCGAGACTGTGTGGGGCGCCCACGACGGCGCCCTGGCGCTGAGCCGCGCACTGGTGCTCGATGCCTGCTACAAGTCCGCCCTCGAACAGCGCGAAGTGAGGCTCTGACATGACTGACAAACTCAACATCCTGGTGTGGAACGAAGGCGTCCATGAGGCCCGCAACCAGCCGGAGACCATGGCGGAGATGTACCCCAAGGGCATTCACGGCGCCATCGCCGACGGGCTGAAGGGCTTCTACCCGGATTCCGGCATCACCACGGCCACGCTGGCGGACCCCGAGCACGGGCTGTCCGAGGAGACCTTGGCCGCGACGGACGTTCTGCTGTGGTGGGGCCACGTGGCCCACGCCGAGGTCAGCGATGACGTGGTGGAGCGCGTCCAGCGGCATGTCCTGGGCGGCATGGGGCTGATCGTCCTTCACTCAGGGCATTTCGCCAAGATCTTCACCCGGCTCCTGGGGACCACATGCTCGCTTAAGTGGCGCAACGACGGCGAACGCGAACTCGTGTGGACGGTCAAGCCGTCGCACCCGATTGCCGCCGGCGTGGAAAGCCCCCTCGTGATCCCGAAGCAGGAGATGTACGGCGAGCTCTTCGACATTCCCGAGCCGGACGACCTCATCTTCATCAGCTCCTTCGAAGGCGGCGAAGTGTTCCGCTCCGGTGTCACGTTTTCCCGCGGGAAGGGCCGGATCTTCTACTTCAGCCCGGGCGACCAGGAGTATCCCGTCTACCACCAGCCCCAGATCCAGCGGGTTGTCGCCAACGGTGTCGGCTGGGTGGCGCAGCCGAAGCAGTTCCGGGAAGCGCCCGGGGTGGCCAACGCGCAGCGGGACTGGTACCTGGCCTGAGCGTGCTGAATAACTGACGAGGGCCCCGGCGGGCAGGAGTGCAGCGATGCGCTCCTGCCCGCTGACTTTTTCCATCGAATTGGCCGCGGCATGATAGCAATGAAAGTGATGAGCCCCTTTACCGTGCCTCCGCTTACCGTGCACCCGCCAGCCGCCCCCGCCGCCGTATGAAAGCCCGCCCGGGCTCCAAGGTCCCCAGCAGCTGGATTCTGCTCGCCTGCATCGGACTGATCGCCCTGAACATGCGGGGTCCGTTCGTGGCGGTAGCCCCGGTGGCCGGGGCGATGCAGCAGGACCTGGGCTTTTCGCCCGTGGAACTCGGGCTGCTGACCGGCATTCCCGTGCTGTGCTTCGCCCTGGCCGCGCCCCTCGCCTCACTGGCAGGCCGCCGGCTCGGCGCGGAAGTGGCCATCACCCTGACCCTCCTGGGCGTCCTTGCCGGCGTTGTGGTCCGGTCCGCCGGGGGCGGTGCGCTGGTCATGCTCGGCACGGTCATTCTGGGCGTGGCCATCACGATCGGCAACATCGCGGTGCCGCTCATCATCCGCCGGGACTTTTCCCCGCGCCGCCAGGGCACCGCGATGGGCATGTACACGGCGGCCTTGAATATCGGCTCGTTCCTCACGTCCGTCGTCACGGCACCCCTGGCCGAGGCCGCCGGCTGGCGCCCTGCCCTCGCCGCCAGCGCCGTGTTCGCCGTCGCCGCCATCGGCTTCTGGCTCCTCGCGGCCGGCCGCGGGGCTTTCGTTCCGGCGCCGGACGACGGATCGGGCGGCCCTCCCGCCGCGGGCCGCCCCGCCTCACGCTGGACCACCGTGGGGCTGACCGCTGGGTTCGCCGGGCAGGCCATTTCCTATTACGGAGTCACCGCGTGGCTTCCCACCCTTCTCTCGGATGAGCTGGGGATGGCTCCGGCCGCCGCCGGAGCGGGGTCGTCGCTTTTCCAGATCCTCGCCATCGCGGGCGGAATGGGCGTTCCGCTGGTGGCCAGGTTTGCCAGTACGACGGCGGTGGCCCTCACCTTGGGTGCCATGTGGCTGACCGTGCCGCTGGGGCTGCTGTTCGCTCCCCAGCTGTGGTGGCTGTGGTCCTCCTTCGGCGGGATCGCCCAGGGCGGCGGCATCACGCTGATCTTCATCGCCATCATCAAACTGGCGCGCGATCAGGCCTCGGCTGGGCGGATGTCGGCGGTGGTCCAGGGGACGGGGTACTGCTTCGGCGCGGGGGCGCCCACGCTGCTGGGTTATGTGCACGGTGTTTCAGGTTCGTGGGACGGCCCGCTACTGATCATCCTGGGTTCCGTTCTGCTGTTCATCCTCGGAACCACGCTGTCCGTCCGGAAGGTGCCGAAACAGCGCTAAGGCGGGCGCCGCCGTCGTACATCCTTCCCCCGCACAACAGCGCGAACCGGCAGCTTATGCCCTCAAACCTGGGTTTTGGGGTCATTAGCTGCCGGTTCGCGCTCTGAACATGGGTTCCGTTGCCGGGCTGCCTCCCCGGATTTCGGGGGTGCTGTTGCGAAGGCGTGGCAGCCCGGCGGACGGAAATCTAGGCGGCGGCCAGTTCGTCCTCGATCGCCTCGGCCGTGGCGTCCGCGCCTTCGCGGGCTTCGTGCAGGTAGCGGGCGTAGGCCGGAACGGTGAGGAAGCTGGGGAACTTGTCGGTCAGCGTGACCTCCTCGAAGATGTCGCGGGCGTCGTTGAAGCGGTCGCCGTCGAAGCGTTCCAGCCCGGCGAACTCCTCGTCCAGCATGTCCTCGACCCATTCGCGGGTGATGATTTCGCCGTGGTCGGTGATGGCGCGGGAGTAGATCCACTGCCAGATCTGCGAGCGGGAGATCTCCGCGGTGGCGGCGTCCTCCATCAGGTTGTGGATGGCCACGGCGCCGTTGCCGCGCAGCCAGGATTCGATGTAGCGGATGCCCACCTCGATGTTGTTCCTGATGCCCTGCTCCGTGATGGTGCCCTGGGTTGCGGCCACGTCGATGAGCGCGCGGTCGTCCGGGGTGACGTCCTCGCGGAGGCGGTCCAGCTGGTTGGGCCGGTCGCCGAGCACGGCGTCGAACACGTCGCGGCAGACGGGAACCAGGTCGGGGTGGGCCACCCAGGAGCCGTCGAAGCCGTCGGCGGCCTCGCGGGTCTTGTCCGCGCGGACCTTCTTGAAGGCATCGGCGTTGGCGGCCTCGTCCTTGCGGTTGGGAACGGCCGCGGCCATTCCGCCGATCGCCATGGAGCCGCGCTTGTGGCAGGCGCGCACCAGTTGCTCGGTGTAGGCCCGCATGAACGGCTGGGTCATGGTCACCTGGCCGCGGTCCGGCAGGACGAACCGGGGGCCGCGGGTCCGGAAGTTCTTGATGAGGGAGAAGATGTAGTCCCACCGGCCGGCGTTCAGTCCGGAGGCGTGGTCCCGCAGTTCGTACAGGATCTCCTCCATTTCGAAGGCTGCCGTGATGGTTTCGATCAGCACGGTGGCGCGGATGGTGCCCTGCGGGATGCCGAGCAGGTCCTGGGCCAGGATGAAGATGTCGTTCCAGAGCCGGGCCTCAAGGTGGTTTTCGATCTTCGGCAGGTAGAAGTAGGGGCCCTTGCCCTGGGCCAGCAGGCGGCGGGCGTTGTGGAAGAAGTACAGGCCGAAGTCCACGATCCCGCCGGCCACGGGCGTGCCGTTGACGAGCATGTGCTTCTCGGGCAGGTGCCAGCCGCGCGGACGGACCACGATGGTGGGCAGGTCCTCGGCCGGGCGGAGCTTGTACTCCTTGCCCTCCGGGGACGTGAAGTCGATCCGGCGTTCCAGCGCGTCCGTGAGGTTGAGCTGGCCCTGGATGACGTTGCGCCAGGACGGCGTGGAGGAGTCTTCCATGTCCGCGAGCCACACCTTGGCGCCGGAGTTCAGCGCGTTGATGGTCATCTTCTTGTCCACGGGCCCGGTGATTTCCACGCGGCGGTCCTCCAGCCCCGGTGCCGGCGGAGCGACCCGCCAATTGGGATCGTTGCGGACGGACTCTGTTTCGCGGAGGAACCGCGGGTCCTGGCCGGCAGCGATCTGCTCACGCCGCGCCCGGCGGGCCCGCAGCAGCTCCTCGCGCCGCCCGGCCGTGGCGTTGTGCAGCTTGGCCACAAACGCCAGCGCATCCGGCGTCAGTACCTCGCTCTGCCGGCAAATGGGCTGGGCGGTCAACGTGATCCCGTTGATAGTGAAGTTGTCGGTGAAGCTGTTCATTTCAATTGCTCCTAAATAGGAAGAACGACGGCGACACGCACTCAGGTGCGGTCCTCACCAGGCCGAAGGTGTCGGCGTTGCGGCAGCCTGCGTAAAAGGGGCCCTGTGCCCGGGTCCGTCCTCGCTCAGCGAGGTCGGACCCGGGCATGGGGAATAGCAGGCAGAGCAATGCCGGACCGAAGGCCGCAGGCAAGTCCCGCCGTCGAACGAGTGCTAGTGGAACTGGCCTTCTTCGGTGGATCCCACCAGGGCCAGGGTGGATGCGTTCGGGTTGAGCGCAGTGGCGATGTCGTCGAAGTAGCCGGTGCCGACTTCGCGCTGGTGCTTGGTCGCGGTGTAGCCGCGGGATTCGGACGCGAATTCCTTTTCCTGGAGCTCGACGTAGGCGCTCATGCCTTCACGGGCGTAGCCGTGGGCGAGGTCGAACATCGAGTAGTTCAGGGCGTGGAAGCCGGCCAGGGTGATGAACTGGAACGTGAAGCCCATGGCGCCGAGTTCACGCTGGAATTTGGCGATGGTGGCGTCGTCCAGGTGCTTGCGCCAGTTGAACGACGGCGAGCAGTTGTAGGAGAGCATCTGGTCCGGGAACTCGGCCTTGACGGACTCGGCGAACTGGCGGGCCAGCTCCAGGTCCGGGGTGCCCGTCTCCATCCAGATGAGGTCGGAGTACGGGGCGTAGGCCTTGGCGCGGGCAATGCAGGGTTCGATGCCGTTGCGGACCTTGTAGAAGCCCTCCGCGGTGCGGACCGGCTGCCCGCCTTCGCGGAGGATGAATTCCTGGTCGCGCTCGTCGACGTCGGAGGTGATCAGGGTTGCCGCCTCGGCGTCGGTCCGGGCGATGACCACCGACGGGGTGCCGGCGACGTCCGCGGCCAGGCGGGCCGCGTTCAGGGTGCGGACGTGCTGCTGGGTGGGGATCAGCACCTTGCCGCCGAGGTGGCCGCACTTCTTCTCCGAAGCGAGCTGGTCCTCCCAATGAACGCCTGAGGCGCCGGCCTGGATCATGGATTTCATGAGTTCGTAGGCGTTCAGCGGTCCGCCGAACCCGGCTTCGGCGTCAGCGACGATCGGGACCATCCAGTCCTCGACAGTCTGGATGCCCTCGGAGAATTCGATCTGGTCCGCGCGGAGGAGGGCGTTGTTGATGCGGCGGACCACCGTGGGAACGGAGTTGGCCGGGTACAGCGACTGGTCCGGGTAAGTGTGGCCGGAGTTGTTGGCGTCGGCGGCCACCTGCCAGCCGGACAGGTAGATGGCGCGGAGGCCGGCCTTGACCTGCTGCACGGCCTGGTTGCCGGTGAGGGCTCCGAGAGCGTTGGTATACCCGCCGGTCTTGTGCTCTTCGGTGAGCTGCTTCCACAGCTTCTCGGAGCCGCGGCGGGCCAGCGTGTGTTCTTCGGAGACGCGGCCGCGGAGTCGGACGACGTCCGAAGCCTTGTAGTCACGGGTCACACCTTCCCAGCGGGGGTTGGCGGCCCACTCGAGCTCCAGTGCGGCGGCCTGCTGCTCGGGCGTCTGCTGGGTGGGCTCAAATGCTGCAGTCATCTTTGTCTCCTTGTTTGTGCTCCGGATTGTCCAGGCCGGCCCTTTCCTGCGCCTTTGCAGTTCGGGGCCGGCTGGACCGGTGCGGTGTTTCTTTCCGTGAGATCTACTTTTCGGCACTTTCAAGAGAGTTACTAGATGAAAACCATGGAAAGAAATGCGTTTCTTCGCGTATGCTCAATAAATGTCGCCTACGAGCTGGAACCGCAAAGCCGCCACCCCGCCGTCGTCCCCTGCCGCCCCCGAACTGGACGTCATCAGCCTGGGCCGCCGCGTACGCCACCTGCGCAAAGCGGCGGCCATGACCCTCGATGACCTGAGTGCCGCCGTCGGCACCGCGCCGAGCCAGCTGAGCCTGATCGAGAACGGCAAGCGTGAGCCCAAACTGGGGTTGCTGCAGCAGTTGGCGGTTGCCCTGGGTGTCAGCATCGACCAGCTGCTCGGGGCGGAGCCGCCCAACCGCCGCGCGGCGCTGGAGATCGAGCTGGAACGGTATCAGCGCAGCCCCCTCTACGGCTCGCTGAACCTGCCGAAAATCCGCATCAGCTCGCGGCTTCCGATGGATGTGCTGGAGTCCATGGTGGGCCTGCAGCATGAGCTGGAGCGCAGGCTCAACGAGCAGACGGCGACGCCGGAAGAGGCCCGCCGTGCCAACGGTGCGCTGCGTGCCATGATGCGCGAGCGGAACAACTATTTTCCGGAGTACGAGGCGGAGGCGCAGAAGGTCCTGGCTTCGGTGGGGCACACCAGCGGTCCGCTGTCCCACCACGTCATCGCTGACATCGCCGGGCACCTCGGGTTCAGCCTGCACCACGTGGGCGATCTGCCGCATTCGACCCGCTCCGTGACGGATCTTAAGAACCGCCGAATTTATCTCACGCAGAACCAGCGCACCGATCACGACCCCCGTTCGGTGCTGCTGCAGGCCCTGGGACACTACGTCCTGGGCCACCAGACGCCGTCCAACTACGGAGATTTCCTGATGCAGCGAGTGGCCACGAACTACTTCGCCGCGGCGCTGATGCTGCCGGAGCAGGCCACCGTGGAGTTCCTGCAGAAGGCCAAGCAGGCCAAGGAAATCGCCGTGGAGGACATCCGGGATGCCTTCGCCGTGTCCTATGAGACCGCGGCGCACCGGTTCACGAACCTCGCCACCCAGCACCTGGACATCCGCACGCACTTCCAGAAAACCCACAAGAGCGGCATCATCTACAAGGCCTACGAGAACGACGGCGTGACGTTCCCGCAGGATCACACCGGAGCCATTGAGGGCCAGCCGTCGTGCAAGAACTGGACGTCGCGGGTGGTGTTCGACGTGCCGGACAAGTTCAGCGCCTACAGCCAGTACACGGACACCCCGTCGGGGACCTATTGGTGCACCGCGCGGACCGAACGCTCCGCGAATGGCGAATTCTCGCTCTCCGTCGGCGTGCCCTATGCGCAGGTGAAGTGGTTCCGCGGCAGGGAAACCACCGAGCGGTCCAAGTCCACGTGCCCGGACGAGAACTGCTGCCGCCGCCCGCCGGCCTCGCTGACGTCGGAGTGGGCCGGCAATGCCTGGCCGTCGGCGCGGGCGCACTCGCACCTGCTGGCCGCCATGCCCCCGGGCGCTTTCCCCGGTGTGGACGAGACCGAGGTGTACACGTTCCTTCAGGCGCACTCGGGGAGCTGAGGGGGCCGGTGCGCTGACGGGCGGCTCCCTGCGCGGCTCCCTGACTTCCCCCGCGGATCCTGCGCGGACGCACACGGCCGGACCGGCAACCTGGGAAGCGCCTCAAGGTGGGCGGACTATATTGGCCCTGTCAGCACATCAAGCCGATCGCGGGAGCGTTCACTCATGGCCAAGGAACTTGCAACCCAGCTCGTCGAACAACTGCAGGCTGCCGGAGTGCAGCGCATTTACGGGATCGTGGGGGACAGCCTCAACCCGATCGTCGACGCCGTCCGCAAGACGGGCGGCTCCCAACAAGGCGGCATTGACTGGATCCATGTCCGGCACGAGGAGGCGGCAGCCTTTGCCGCCGCCGCTGAAGCCCAGCTGACAGGCAAGCTTGCAGTCTGCGCGGGTTCCTGCGGCCCCGGGAACCTGCACCTGATCAACGGGCTCTACGACGCGAACCGCTCCGGGGCGCCTGTATTGGCCATTGCATCGCACATTCCCAGCAAGCAGATCGGCAGCGGCTTCTTCCAGGAAACCCACCCGGACCGGATCTTCAACGAATGCTCGGTGTACTCCGAACTGGTCAGCACTGCGGAACAGGCGCCCCGCGTGGTGCACAGCGCCATCCAGCACGCCGTCGGACTCGGGGGAGTCGCCGTCGTCACCCTTCCGGGTGACATCGCCGGGTTGGACGCCACGGCTGAAACGCCGGTTCCCGCGGCGTTCGTGCCCGCAACCCTGGTGCCGGCGCCGGAGAGCGTCCAGAAGCTGGCCGATGCGATCAACGCGGCGGAGAAAGTAGCCATCTTCGCAGGCGCCGGCGTGCAGGGCGCCCACGACGAGGTGATCGCCCTCGCAGAGCTGGTCCGGGCACCGATCGGCCACTCGCTCCGCGGCAAAGACTTCATGCAGTACGACAACCCGTACGACATCGGGATGACCGGGCTACTGGGCTACGGTGCCGCCGCCGAGGGGATCGAAGACGCGGACCTGCTGATCCTGCTCGGCACCGATTTTCCCTACGACCAGTTCCTGCCGGGCACGCGCACCGCCCAGGTGGACCGCGCCGCCCACAGGCTGGGGAGGCGGACCGACGTCGACATCGCCGTCCATGGCGACGTGCTGCCGACGCTCTCGGCGCTGATGCCCTTGCTGACTGCGAAGAAGAGCCGCCGCTTCCTCGACCAGATGCTCAAGAAGCATGACCGGCTCATGAACAAAGCCGTGGGCGCCTACACCCGCAAAGTGGAAAAGAAGCAGCCAATCCACCCGGAATACGCCGCCTCCCTGCTGGACCAGGTGGCCGCGGAGGATGCCATCTTCACGGCCGACACCGGCATGTGCAACGTCTGGACTGCGCGGTACATCAATCCGCTGGGCACCCGCCGGCTGATCGGATCCTTCCTGCACGGTTCCATGGCCAATGCCCTGCCGCACGCGATCGGCGCGCAACTGGCCTATCCCGGACGCCAGGTGGTTTCGGTCTCGGGCGACGGCGGGCTGTCCATGCTGCTTGGCGAGCTCATCACGGTCGCCGCCTACCGGCTGCCGGTAAACGTGGTGGTGTTCAACAACTCCACCCTGGGCATGGTCAAGCTTGAGATGCTGGTGGACGGGCTGCCCGACTTCGGCGTCGATGTGCCCGACGCGAACTATGCGGCCGTTGCCCAGGCTCTCGGCTTCCATTCGGTCCGCGTCACGGATCCCACCCGGATAGAGGAGGCCTACCGCGAGGCGTTCGCCCACCCCGGACCGTCGCTGGTGGAACTCGTCACGGATCCCAAGGCGCTCTCGATTCCGCCGAAGATCAAGGGTGCGCAGGTCCTCGGCTTCGCCACCGCCATGTCCAAGGTGGTTTTGAACCGTGGCGCCGGCGAGGCCGTCAGCATGGCCCGGAGCAACCTGCGCAACATCCCCCGGCGCTGATCGAACTCCCGCTTCCGGGGCGCCACTGGAACCCGCCGGCGCCCAGCACCTGACAGAGCGTGGACCGGAACGTGCAGGAAGCCAGCGGGCGTTAGCGAAAACGTTGCGAACGGTCAGCGGGCGTCGGGACGTGAGACCGAAACGACAACAAACCGTGACCGCACAGGCATCGATACTGTCAGACCCTGCTGGTTGACTGTGGATAGGCGGTCATCCGCGGTTTGTCTGAGGGGCGGCAATGAAGAGGAATCGAGTGGCTAAATTGATGGCGGCAACTGCCGTGGTTGCGTTGACGGCATGCTCGGCGCCGCAACCCGGACTCCTGAAGGCCGACGGCGTCGAACGGGTTTCGGTGCAAGTCGCCGGTTACGGCGCGGAGCTGCGGTCCCTCCGCGACTCAGCCCTGACGCTCGGGGAGGCGCTGCTTGCTGACGGCGGCGACGGCGCCAACGGCAACGTGGTAGCGTCACCGGGCAGCCTGCTGATTGCACTGGCCATGCTGCGCGCCGGCGCGTCGGGGGAGACAGCTGCCGAGATGGACGCCGTCCTGAAGCTTCCTGCCAAAGACCGGGACGAAGCCATGAACGCGCTGCTGGCTTCCCTGGAAAAGTTCGACGGCGACCCCGGCTCCGTTGACGAGGCGAACCCGCCCCGGAAGCCGGTCATGCACCCGGCCAACGGCCTGTTTGTGGACAAGGGCGTCACTACCGGTGCGGCCTACCTGGACACGCTGGCACGGCACTACGGCACAGGAGTGTATCCGGTGGACTTCAGTGACGAGGCGGCCACCAAACCTGCCATCGACGCGTGGGTGGATAAGAACACCGGCGGCCGGATCAAGAAAGCTCCCGCGGAGTACGACCACCGGAACACCTTCAGCCTCCTCAGCGCGCTGTACTTCGCCGCCGCATGGAATGTCCCGTTCGATCCCGGCAACACGTCCGACCTGCCGTTCACCACGGCCGAGGGCAAGGAGATCACCGCTCCCGCCATGCACAACCTGCTGCCGATGAAGTACGCGGAAGGGCAGGGCTGGCGGGGCGTGGACCTTCCCTATGCCGACGGCTTCCTGATGCGGCTGGTCCTGCCCGGCCCCGCCGCCGGCACGGCCGAGGGCAAGGCCGCGGGGACGTTGTTAAGCGCGGGAATGTTGGCTCAGATCGCACGGGCCATGGATTCCGCCCGGCAGCAGACAGTCCAGATCCAGCTGCCGCGATGGGACCACAAGTGCAGCTTCGACCTCCGCAAAGTCCTGGGTCCCTTGGGACTCATGAAGACCCTCAGCACCACCACCGACTTCGACGCCATCCAGCCCCAAATGATGGTCACCCAGGCCGCGCAGGCCGCCAACATCACCGTCGCGGAGAAGGGCACGGTGGCAGCCGCCGTCACCCAGATCAACGGCATGGTCACGAGCGCACCGCCGCAGCCGGACCGGACCATCGAGTTCGACAGGCCGTTCCACTACGAGATCATCCACATCGAGACGGGCCTCCCGCTGTTCATGGGGACGGTGGCCGATCCCCGTTCCTGACTCGGGTGAGCCTGCGGCCGCGTAGTTACCGCGGCCCGCCCTGCCACAGCGCGTCGAACGGGGCCCCCGATGCCACGCGGTTGGTGATGCCGGCCGTGACAAAGGACTTGGCGGTCCGGGCCGCCTCGAGGGGAGTGGCGCCCTTGGCCAGTTCGGCCGTCACCGCGGCGGCCAGCGAACAGCCGGCGCCTGAGACGGCCACCTCGCCCACCTTCGGCGCGGAGAGGACTTCGAGGGTCTCGCCGTCGTAAAAGACGTCGACGGCGTCGGGTCCGGTCAGCCGCACGCCGCCCTTGGCCAGCACGGCGGCGCCGCTGAGCTCATGGATCCGCACGGCCGCGGCCTTGAGCGATTCGACATCCGTGATCTCCAGCCCCGAGAGGGACTCGGCTTCGAAGTGGTTCGGCGTGACAAACGTGGCCAGTGGCAGGATCTGCGCCTTGAGGGCCTGGTCCGTGTC
The DNA here is from genome assembly GCF_039748055.1 of Burkholderia sp. RS01. Taxonomy (NCBI): domain Bacteria; kingdom Pseudomonadati; phylum Pseudomonadota; class Betaproteobacteria; order Burkholderiales; family Burkholderiaceae; genus Burkholderia; species Burkholderia sp. RS01. Next base: position 96,648 of record NZ_JBDLAK010000010.1, on the reverse strand, counting down.
CAGCGCGTGCCCGGGCTCCTGGCCCTTGCAGATCAGCACGGGGTCCAGCACCACGTTGGTGAACCCGCCGCCGGCCAGCGCGGAGGCAACGGTGTCGATCGTGGCAGGGCTGCCCAGCATGCCGATCTTCACGGTGTCCAGCATGGAAGGCGCGCCCGAAGCGGCACCGTAGGCCGCCGTCGTCGCTTCCAACTGGTGCGCAATGACCTGCTGGTCCACCGGCACGAAGCGGTGGTTCCAGCTGTCCGAGGGATCGAACGACACGATGCACGTCAGGTTGGCGATGCCGAAGACGCCGAGCTCGTGGAACGTCTTGAGGTCCGCCTGTGCACCGGCGCCGCCGGTCGCCTCGGAGCCGGCAATCGTCAGGGCGACGGCGGGAGTGGTCCGGCCAGGGGTCACAGTAGCTTCAGCAGTGGTCATGGTCCCATCCTGCCACCGGGCGCGAACGTCCCGCATTGTGCCCATGAACAGTATGACCAAAACCCGGGTGGTCCCGATCACAGGCACTAGGGTGGCGGACGGCGTTGCTTGCTTGCGGCGCCGAATCGAGGAAGGTTCACTGATGAGCACCCAACTGTCCGAAGCAGCCCAGACCCGGCGAGCGGTGAGCAATATTCTCAAAGGCTCCGCCGGCAACCTCGTGGAGTGGTACGACCTCTACGTCTACACAGTCTTCGCGGCCTATTTCCAGTCGCACTTCTTCAATTCCAAGGACGAGCTGCAGGCCGGCCTTGAGGCGATGGCCGTCTTCTCGACGTCGTTCCTGATGCGCCCGATCGGCGCCTGGTTCTTCGGCCGCTATGCCGACCGCAAGGGACGGAAGGCCGCGCTCACGCTGAGCGTGACCCTGATGTCCGCCGGATCCTTCGCCATCGCGATCCTTCCGACCACCCAGCAGATCGGTGTCTGGGCGCTGCTCCTGCTCATCCTCGTGCGCCTGATCCAGGGCTTCTCGGTCGGCGGCGAATACGGCACCAGCGCCACGTACATGTCCGAGGCGGCCACATCGAAGCGTCGCGGGTTCTTCTCCAGCTTCCAGTACGTCACCCTGATCGGCGGCCAGATGCTGGCCCTGCTCGTCCTCGTGGTCCTGCAGAACGCCATCTCCAAGGGTGACCTGACCGAGTGGGGTTGGCGCATTCCGTTCGCGATCGGCGGCGTGGCCGCACTCGTGGTCCTGTGGCTCCGGCGCTCGATGGAAGAGACCGTGTCCGCGGAGCAGGTCGAGGCGGCCAAGGTTCCGGCCGTGGCCGGCGTTGCCCAGCCGGGCACCATGAAGCTCCTGTTCACCCAGTACTGGAAGCCGCTGCTCATCTGCATCGGTGTCACCCTGGGCGGCACCGTGGCGTTCTACACGTACACCAACTTCATCCTGAAGTTCATGAACGATACGTCCGGGATCGACAAGACCGACACATCGGTGATCAACTTCTGGGCCCTCTTCATCTTCATGCTGCTCCAGCCCGTCTACGGGATCATTTCGGACAAGGTGGGCCGCAAGCCGCTGCTCCTGTGGTTCGGCATCACCGGGGTGCTCTTCACCTGGCCGCTGCTCTCCACCCTCGCCGGGACCAAGGATCCGTTCACCGCCTTCCTGCTGATGATGGGCGGCCTGCTGATTGTGGGCGGCTACACCTCGATCAACGCCCTCGTGAAGGCCGAACTGTTCCCGGCCTCCATCCGCGCGCTCGGCGTCGGACTCGGCTATGCCGTCGCCAACTCACTGTTCGGCGGCACCGTTCCGCTGCTGGGTGCCGCGTTCCAGAAGGCCGAGCGCGTGGACCTGTTCTTCACCTACGTCACCGTGGCCATTGCGATCTCGCTCCTGGTCTACATCTTCGCGCTGAAGAACAAGAAGGCCACGCACCTGGACCGCGAGCAGGGCGACGCCTGGTCGCCGGCAGCTGGTGCCGCAGGCGGCACGGACGCCGGCCGCAGGGACGACGACGAGGACCTCATCGACGCCTCGCGCCGCTAGGTCCGCGCGCCGTTTCGACGGTTCCATGCACACACGACGCCCCGCAGCGTCGAGTGTGGACGGAACCGTCGAAACGGGCGGGTACGACGGCGGGTGGCTGGCCGGGGTGAGAGAATGGACCGCGGTTCCGGCGGCCATTCGGCAGCGGACCATCCAGTGCTAATACAGCCGGCTGACCGCGCGTTCCCCTGGCAGGGCGCGGGTCACCGAGCGAACCACTATGAATGGAACACCATGACTTCCGCCAAGACTTTCGCTTCCGCAGCTCCGCCCAGGTTTGCCTCCATCGGCTCGCCGTACTTCGGCATCATGCTCGCCGTCATGGCCGTGGTGCTGATCCTTTCCAACATCGGCGCCTCCAAGGGCGTGGTGCTGGGCCCGATCGTGACCGACGGCGGCTTCTTCCTGTTCCCGCTGGCCTACATCCTGGGTGACGTCATCAGCGAGGTGTACGGCTTCAAGGTGGCGCGCAAGGCCATCATCACCACGTTCGCGCTCTCGGTGTTCGCGTCGGTCTGCTATTGGATCATCATCGCGCTGCCGGGGTTCGACGACGAGTTCGGCGCCTCCAAGCAGGCAGCCCTGGAGGGTGCGCTCGGCCCGGTGCCGCAGATCGTGCTGGCCTCCATGCTGGCGTTCCTGGCCGGTCAGACCATCAATTCCTGGATCCTGGTGAGGATGAAGGCGCGGACCGGCGAGAGGTCGCTCTGGGCCCGCATCATGGGTTCCTCCGTGGCCGGCGAGTTCGTGGACACGCTGATCTTCTGCAGCATTGCCGCGTCCGTCATCGGCATCGCCGACTTTGGCATGTTTGTGAACTACGTGGTGGCGGGATTCCTCTACAAGACCCTGGTGGAGTTCCTCTTCGTGCCCGTGACGGCGCTGGTCATCGGCTGGGTCAAGAGGCGGGAACCGAGCTACGGCGCACTGAGCCAGACAGCGTAGCCCGGCCGCCCGCCGTCGTACGTTTTCAGGCCGCCGGCCGCTGCCGCTTCGACGGTTCCCGCCCCGCTCGACGCTGCGGGACGTCGAACCGGCAGGGAACCGTCGAAACGGCGGGAGTGCCGGGACGATGAGAGTCACGCGGCCGGACCCCTGCCGAGCGCCCGGAGCACCCGGTACTTGAATTCCGCCTCGCTGAACAGGTCCTTCCATTCGACGCGAAGGAAGATCCAGCCCTGCTCCATGAGTGCCTTCTCGCGCCGGCGTTCGGCAAACAGGACCTCGCCGGTGGGCTGGTAGTCGAAATACTTGACCTTGCCGTCGAATTCGAGCGCGACTTTCTTCCTGGGCCAGGCGAAGTCGAAGCGGTGCTCGCCGAGCGGCGTGCGCACCACGTACTGGGGCTCGGGCATCTCGATCCTGAGCCTGTGCAACAGTTCCCTGGTCAAGGATTCCCCGGGCGACTCGGAACGCGGATCCGCCAGTTCGACGGCCCTGCGCAGCGCGACGACACCATTGCGCCCGGCCAGCTCGGCGCAGCGGGCCCGCAGGACCTCGAGGTCCGCGCCAAGGCGACAGGCGTGGTCCACAAGGATGAGGGACTGCCGCAGGTTGAACATCAGGCAGCAGTCCACCACCGTCCGCTCGAGGGACGTGCAGGGGAGCCCATCCACGAAGCTCACGTCGCCCCGACCCAAGGCCCGGGTATGGGCAACGACGCCGGCGCCGTGCGAAATTCCGGACGGGCACGTCGCCTGGGTCAGGTGGATCCGGTCATCGACGTTCCACAGGTGCAGCCGGCGCAACCGGGCACCCGAGGTGTGGCTGTAGACAAAGCCGCCGGGCGACGTCGTAAGCGTCCCGTGCGCGTGGGCGTGGACCAGATACCGGCTGCGCGTAACCGGTTTCAGTCCGTTCCACCAGCTGCCGCGGACATAGCAACCGCGGCGGGGACGCGCCAAGTCACCGCTCTGCACCAAACGGGTGATGGCGCGGTGCTGGACACCGGCGCTGAGCAGTTCCTGGGTGCGCCACATCCTGCCGGCGGGAAGCTGAAGATTCGGTTCGGTCATGGTTCCAGCGTTGGCCTTGAACGGAACGGGTTCCAGACCCCAAGTTGGCTATGTGGAAATCCGGCTAGACGGTTCCCCGCTGCGCTCGACGCGGCCGTACGTCTGGTGCGCAGGGAACCGTCGTAACGGCGGGGACGGACCGGGCCCCCGCTAGGAGTAGTACCGCGCCAGGGTCTCCGCCTTGAACTCGAAGAAGTCCCCGGATTCGATGGCCAGCCGGGCGTCGTCCACCATCTTCACCACGAAACGCTCGTTGTGGATGGAGATGAGCGTGGCGGAGAGCATCTCCTTGGCCTTGAACAGGTGGTGGATGTAGGCGCGGGAGTAGTTGAGGCAGGCGTAGCAGTCGCAGCCTTCCTGGAGCGGGCCGAAGTCGCGCTTGTACTTCGCGCCGGACAGGTTGTACCGGCCGGTGGGGGTGTAGAACGCGGAGTTCCGGGCCACGCGGGTGGGCGAGACGCAGTCGAAGGTGTCCGCGCCGTTTTCGATCGCCGTGAAGATGTCGTCCGGTTCGGAAATGCCCAGCAGGTGCCGCGGCTTGTTCTCCGGGAGTTCCTCGTTGCACCAGCGCACGATCGTGCCGAGGTTTTCCTTCTCCAGGGCCCCGCCGATCCCGTACCCGTCAAAGGCCATGGCGCCAAGATCCCGGCAGGCCTTCCGCCGCAGGTCCTCGTACTGCGCGCCCTGGATCACGCCGAACAGCGCCTGGTAGGGCTTGCCCGCGCGCTCCGACGTCAGGCGGAAGTGCTCGTCGAGGCAGCGGAGGGCCCACAGCCGGGTGCGCTCCAGCGACTCTTCCTGGTAGCCGCGCGAGTTCTGCAGCGTCGTGAGCTCGTCGAAGGCGAACATGATGTCCGCGCCGATCTGGTGCTGGACCTGCATGGAGATCTCGGGGGAGAATCGGTGCCGGTCCCCGTTGAGGTGGCTCTTGAACCACACGCCGTCGTTGTCCACGTGGGCCAGTCGCTCCTTGCCCGCGGCCACGGCGTCGTCGGGTCCGGACTGGTCCACGGACTTCATGTCGATGACCTTCTTGAAGCCCGAGCCCAGGCTCATCACCTGGAATCCGCCGGAATCCGTGAAGGTGGGGCCCGGCCAGTTCATGAAGGCGCCCAGCCCGCCGGCCTCGTCCAGGACGTCCGGACCCGGCTGGAGGTAGAGATGGTAGGCGTTGGCCAGCAGGGCCTGCGCCCCCAGTTCCGCCATGGATTCGGGCAGCACCGACTTCACTGTCGCTTTGGTTCCGACGGCGATAAAGGCCGGCGTCTGGATCTCGCCGTGCGGCGTGGCGATGGTGCCGGTCCTGCCGAGGAACTCGCCACCGTTGGCGGACACCTGCTCGGCGGAGGGGCGGCAGGATTCGGTGAGCCGCTTGCCCACACGGAAAGAGAATTCCGACTGGCGGGCGGGCGGTTCCGGTTCAGGATTGGCTGGCACGGTTCAAGTGTGCCAGCTAACCCGCGTGAAGCCTCAGTGGATGGGTTCCGATGTGGGGTAGTTCTCAGAGCGCCAGTCGTCCCACAGGGTGCGGATGGTCTCCAAGCTGTGGGCCCCCAGATCGTACGTCGACAGGATCACCATCGAACCGCCGTCGGGCCTGACATCCGGGATGACAGGCTGGTCCGCCACGATCAGCAGGCCTTCGCCGTGCTCAGCGTAGCTGTGCACGGTGAGCCCCACCTGGTGGTTCGTTTTGTACCAGACCTTGCCCGAGATCTCCTCGCCGGTGGCCAGGGTGAGCGAATAATTCTCGCCCGCGGCGGGGACGTCTTTCAGGCCAAGTTTTTCGATCGCCGACCCCCCGCTTCCGGGAACCGAAAAGAAGCAGGTCCGGCGCTTGCCGTGCGGATGCCGTTCCAGGGCGAACCGCAACTGGTGGAGGAACGTGAGCCAGCCCTGGGTGATGTCCTCGTCCCAGGCAGCCCATTCGGAGTTGTGGTCCATCGCGGCGCGGGTGACGTTGACCTCGGTGCCGGTGGGGACTGGCTTCAGCGTGAAGATGTCACCGCCGTTGACGGTCAGCGTGGTGTGGTCCGCGCTTTCGACCACGGCGCTGCTGAAGTAGATCTCATTGATTTCCGCCGTGAGGTCGTCTGCCTCCCAACCATGCCACTGGGCGACCTTGGAGGGTTCACGCAACATTGTCCAAACCTGCGGCGCGTCCGAGTTGATCACAACGCTCAGATTGTTCGTCATGGCCTGAATCTACAACTTCGGCACAGCCCGGGCTAGAGCAGAAACGGAATCACCTGGGCCCGCGCCGGACGGTCGATGAGCTATCCCCGGACGGATTCCAGTTCATTGGCGATCCGCCGTTCCAGTTCCCCGGCGCTGATGGTCTGCGACCCGCCGTGCGCACGCAGGAACAGCAGCGACTCGAGGCGCAGCAGGCGCCATTCGCGCTCGGCCTCATGGTTGGAATTGTCCATGGACCGGAAAATCTCTTTGTCGTACAGGTTGGGTTCATTCAGCGACCGCTGGCGCACCCGGGCCTGCATCCGGGCCTTGAACGGATCCGTTTCCTGGTTTTCCGGGGACCGGAGCAGCTTCTCGTAGACCGCCGCCCGGTCCTTCTGCCCCGTCTGCCGGCAGATGTAGGTGGACAGGGCGAGGGATGCCTCCACGGACGCCCAGCGGCCCGGGTTGCCATCGAAAGGCAGCACGTTGAGCAGGTCGGCCACGGACAGCGCGGCGTCGGGATCCTTGAGAATGATGAACAGTTCGTGCGCGAGGTCGCTGAGATCCTTGAGGCAGCTGCCGGACTTCGTGTTGATGCCCTTCACCAGCTTGTCGGCGAGAAGCAGCACGCCCACGGAATCCGGATGCGCCTCGGCGACGCCCTCCACCACGGATTCAGGGGTCCCGGCGGGCTCCGGGATCAGTGCCAGGTCTTCGGCGCTGGGCCCGATCACCGCGGGCGTCGTGGCAGGCATGGGAGGTACGACGACGGCGGCAGGCGCCGCCGGCACGGCCGCCCCGCCACCGGGGTTCCCCACCGACTGAAGCGGAATGGCGGCGTCGGACTCATCGGGGGAGCTGTCCTCCCCCGTAGCCTTGGTACCGGCGACGTTCCCACGGGCGACGGCGTCCGCGGAGCCGCCCGGAGCGGGTTGATCAGAGTCGGACTGCGGCCCGAAAATCCGCACCGAGGATCCGGCGGCGACGCGCAGCATGCCGCCGCCGGTGAGGGTTGCGAGAACGATCGCAGGAGTGCCAAAATCGTCATTTTCGATTTCCACGGAATAAATTTCCGCGGACCGTTCGCCGTCCGGCAGGAGAAGGTGGTCGCCCGCCTGCAGAGATCCAGCCTGCTGTTCGCGGAAGTTCTGGGCAGCTGGTGGGTGGGTCATCGGGAGTCCTTAAGTTCTCTTGCGGTCCGCCCAACAGTCTACAAAGGAGCGAGTGCGAAGTCGGGGAGGCGCGGACGCCCGGGCGTCAGCTGCCTACGCCGGCGTAAGCCAGGGCCTGCCGGACCAGCGCCCCGCGGCCGCCGCTGAATTCCAGCTGGACACCCTCGCTGAGCACTTCCTGCGGGGTCATCCAAGTCAGCTCCAGGGCGTCCTGGCGCGGCTCGCATTCGCCGGTCACAGGGATGATGTAGGCCAGCGAAACGGCGTGCTGGCGGTCGTCGGTGAAACCGGTGTGCGACGGCGCGGGAAAGTATTCGGCAACGGTGAACGGCACGGGGCTCACGGGCAGCTGCGGGAAGGCCAGCGGGCCGAGGTCCTTCTCCATGTGGCGCAGCAGGGCCGCGCGGATGGTCTCGCGGTAGAGCACGCGGCCGGAGACCAGGGACCGGACCATGGTGCCGTCCTCGTCCGCCTGGAGGAGCGTGCCCACCTCATTCACAAACCCGAGCGGATCGAGCCGGACCGGCACGGCTTCCACATAGACCATGGGAAGCCTTCCGCGGGCCTCGAACAGGTCTTCGTCGGACAGCCAGCCGGGATTGGGGTCGGGGGTGCGCACGTTCATGGTTAAGTTCTACCCCATCCCCACACGTCCGGCCGCCGATGCGTGAGATCTCAGCTCTTAGCGGATGGCTTACAGCGCCGACCGGGGCATGCAGGTGGTCCCCGGACATGTCCACCACCAGCACGCCCGTCACCGAGGCGTGAGATCCCGGCGCTTAGGCACAAGCTAAGTGCCGAGATCTCACGCCTCGAACCGCGGAGCTACACCGGACGCCTGGCTGACACCCACAGCGTGGGCGGCACGTGGGAACCGGGAGCGGCATTTCCGGCCGCATCCGGATTGTCCACGTGAAGGGTGCGTCCGAACGCCTCCTCCGTCATCGTGACCTGGTGCCCTGCGGCGGTGAGCCGCTCACGCAAGGCGTCCAGATCGCCGTCGTACTCAAAACCGAAGCCGGACCGCGCCGGTCCGGAACCCGGACGCACCATCAGCACCCCGCCGTTCTTGGCGGTGAAGTCGGCCGTTTCGTCGTCGTCGGGCACGGGGCGGAACCGGGCGCCGATGCTCCGCAGCGTACCGGCCGCCGCCGCGGCATCCTCGGTGAACCAAACCGCCACCACCTTCAGGGCCGGGTCGGCGCCGGCACACTGGACGTTGTGGGCGGCCTTGTCCGCCAGGAAGCTGAAGCCGTCCACCCCGGTGATCCGGCAGGAATCGCCGATGTCCGGCGGTACGAGCTCGGCAGGCGTGGTCCCCGTTTCCGCGCCCGCCAGGTTGGTGCGCCGGGCGAACTCCTCGGGGTCGCCCACTTCCACCCCGAAGGAGGTGATGCCGTCCTCCGCGGTGCCGGCCGGGGTGTGCTGGAGCGCCAGCCGGCCTGACCAGGCGTCGAACTCTTTCCAGGAGTCGTCGTCCAAGGTCTTGACCATGCCCAGGTCCGTGAGGAGCCGCTCCCACGGTTCCATCCGGGAGGTGAAATGAACGGGGCGGGCACGCAGCATGGGGTCTCCTCGGATTCGGAAAGCGCCGTCATGGCCATGATGCCACGACTTGATTCGTCCGGCACCGGGGGCAGAATAGGCGCATGGCTGTTGAACTCGACGAACTCCTGGTCAAGGATGCTGCTGAATGGCGCACGTGGCTCGAACAGCACCATGACACCAGTCCGGGCGTGTGGCTGGTGCTGCACAAGAAGGGCGGCAGCACCACGGAACTGGACTACGAAGCTGCCCTCAATGAAGCACTCTGCTTCGGCTGGATCGATGGTCAGGGCAGGCGGCGCGACGACGACAGCTCGTTCCAGCGGATGACGCGCCGCGGGCCAAAGAGCGTCTGGTCCGCACGGAACGTGGACCGCATCGAGAAACTCGAAGCCGCGGGCAGGATGACCGCGGCGGGCCGGACCGCCGTCGAAGCCGCCAAGGCGGACGGCCGCTGGGAAGCCGCGTATTCGGGGCAGGCGACGGCGGAAGTCCCGGCCGATCTTGCCGCCGCGATCGCGGCCGTCCCGGAGGCCCAGGCCATGTTCGACGTCCTGACGTCCGTCAACCGCTACGCCCTGATCTACCGCACCAACTCGGTGAAGCAGGCATCCACCCGGGAACGCAAAATTGCGGGCTTCGTGGAGATGCTGGCGCGGGGCGAGACGCCGTATCCGCAGAAGAAGCGCCCTGCGGACCGGGCGGGGGCCTGACAGCGAAGCGGAAGAGACTGCTGCGGCGCGGTAAAATTGATGCCACTCCCAACACGATCGGCGGACATGCAGAGGTTTTCCCTACGCAGGCTCAGCCCGCGTGCCACCGGGATTGCGGTGGCGGCGGCACTCACGCTGGTGCTGGCTGTCACGGTTGCGGTCGGCCTGGCCGGCTCCGGGCCAGGGCAGGGGCAGGGCGGGGCGGGGGCCCCGCCGTCCGGGCCGCCGCCGGCGCCCGCCCAGCAGTCGTTCGCCAGGCCGGAGGGGGCCTCCCAGTTCCGCCCCGGCTACCACCTGACCCCCGCGAAGGAATGGATGAACGATCCACAGCGGCCGTTCATGCTGGACGGGGTGTGGCACTACTACTACCTTTACAACGCCGACCACCCGGAGGGTAACGGCACCGAGTGGTACCACGTCACCAGCACCGATCTGGTGCACTGGAAGGACGAGGGCGTGGCCATCGAGAAGTTCAAGAACGGCCTGGGCGACATCGAAACAGGCAGCGCCGTGGTGGACCAGGACAACACGGCAGGGTTCGGCAAAGGCGCAGTGGTGGCCGTGATGACGCAGCAGGACAAGGGCATTCAGCGCCAGTCCCTGTATTACTCCACGGACAAGGGCTACACGTTCAAGCCGTATGACCGGAATCCCGTGATGGACAACCCGGGCAAGGAACACTGGCGCGACCCGAAAATCATCCGCGACGAGGCCAGGGGCCAGTGGGTCATGGCCCTGGCCGAAGGCGGGAAAATCGGTCTGTACACCTCGCGCGACCTGAAGGACTGGCGCTACGCCTCCGGCTTTGAGCGCAAGGGCCTGGGCATCCTCGAATGCCCGGATCTTTTCCAGCTGGACGTCGACGGCGACCCCGCCAAGCGCACCTGGGTCCTGGCCGCGAGCGCCAACGGATCCGCCGAGGGGCGGACCACGGGAGTGGCGTACTGGACCGGAACCTGGGACGGGACCACGTTCACGCCGGCTGACGGGAAGCATCAGTGGCTCGACGCCGGATCCGACTTCTACGCTGCCGTCACCTGGGATGATCCCCGCCTTCCGGACAACCAACGGACGGCCTCCCGGCACGCCATCGGCTGGATGAACAACTGGACGTACGCCCGCCAGCTGCCGACCACCGACTGGCAGGGCGGCGCCGACTCGATCGTGCGGGACATCCGCCTCAAGACCGTCCAGGGCAGGCCCTCCCTCGTGTCCGCGCCTACCGGCGCCATGGCAACCCTGGAAGGCGCCGCCACGACAGCGGGCAGCAGGCCCGTCACTCCCGGCGGCGCGGGGGACCTTCCCGTCCCCGGCAGCGGTGCCTACCGGCTGGACGTCACCCTCGAAAGGACGCAGGCCGACGACGGCACGGAGGCACTCCTGAAGCTGGGCAGCGGCTCGGCGGACTTCGCCACGATCGGGTACAACTTCGCGGAGGGCACGGCGTCGCTGTCCAGGGCCGCGGTGGTGCCCGGTGCGGAGGCGCTGGGCCCGGTCTTCATGGACCGGAGAACCGCCCACAGTCCGCCCCGCGGCTCAACCGCCGCCGGCCGGGGGAGCGTGGAGCTGACCGTGTTCGTGGACTATTCCTCGGTTGAGGTGTTCGTCAACGGCGGCGAGCAGACCCTGACCTCCCTAGTGTTCCCCCGGGAGGGACAGCACACGCTCCAGAGTGCCACCACCGGTGGCAACGTCACCCTGAAGTCCTTCAAGTACACGCCGCTGGCCACCGCCAGGTAGCGCGGGTGCGGCGGTTCCGTCAGGCCAGCGCGCCGAGGGCCTGGGCCACCACCACGGCCGAGGCCGAGGACCACGCCTGCGGATGGCACGATGCCGGGTAGGGCACCGCGTGGCCGGATTGGGACGCGGGTGCGCCGGCGAACAGCTCCGGCAGGCGGTGCCCGAAGGACTCCGAGGCCGTCAGCAGCCCGTCCGCGAGCGTGCGGGCCTCTGCCGTGAAACCGTCGGCGAGGAGCCCGCGGATGGCGATGGCGGTGTCGTGGCTCCACACCGAGCCGCAGTGGTAACTGTAGGGCCAGAAGCCGGCCGCCCGGTTGGACAGTGTGTGGATGCCGTAACCGGTGAACAACTCCGGGCTGAGCAGCCGCGCCGCCACGAGGCGCGCCTCCTCCGGGGACAGGATGCCCGTGCCGAGGAGATGGCCCATGTTGGATCCCGGGATGTCCAGCGGCACGCCGCCGCCGTCCAGCGCCATGGCCGGAAAACTGCCGGCGGCGTCCTCCACCCAGAAGCGCTCGCGGAACCGCTGCTGCAGGGCGGCGGCGGAGTCCCGCAGGTCACCGGCGGTGGAGCCCCCTGCGTCCGCGTCGGTGGCGTCCAAGAGCTCCGCCGTGGCCAGGGCGGCCTGGTAGGCGTAGGCCTGCACTTCCGCGAGGGCGATGGGTCCGTCGGCCAGCCGTCCGTCGCGGAACTGCATGGCATCCGCCGAGTCCTTCCAGCCCTGGTTGCTCAGGCCATGGCCGGTGGGGTCCTGGTACGTCAGGAAACCGGAGCTTCCCGCCGCTCCGCCGGGGTTGGCGGCCGAGAGCAGCCACGCCGCGGCCTGGCGGGCGTTCGGCAGCAGGGCTCGGACGGCGTCGTCGGCCTTGCCCGTGTGCCACAGCTCGGACAGGAGGCACAGCCACAGAAGCGTGGAGTCCACCGCGCCGAAGTACACGGGAGGGAGGCGGAGCCCCTCGCTCTCCAGTACGAGTTCCTTGGAGCGCAGCTCGTGCAGGATCTTGCCGGGTTCCTCCGCTGCCTCCGGATCCGACGTGGTGCCCTGGAATTCCGCCAGGGCACGGAGCGTGCCCGCCGCCAGCGCGGCGTCGAGCGGCAGCAGCATGCGGGCGGCCCACAGCGAGTCCCGGCCGAACAGCGTGAAGTACCACGGTGCGCCGGCGGCGATGAAGGGGGCGTCGGGCAGCTGGCGGGTGGCAAGGCGCAGGCCGTCCAGCTCGTCCAGCGAATTTTCGAGGAGCGACTGCAGCGGACCGGAAGGCACAGCGTGGGCCGGAAACGTGAGCGAGGAAGGCGCGGCGGCCACCACGGCGCCGCCGTGGTCATCCAGCACGGCTTGCCATTCGGCCTCGTAGGGCCGTCCGCGGCCCGCGGTGCCGCGCCACAGCAGCTGCCGGCCCGGCCCCGTGCTGCCGGGGGCCGAGACGGTGAGGTTCCGGCCGTCGTCGTGCCAGCGCAGCACGGCGTCATCCGCCACGGGGTCCTGCGGGTCGCGGAAGCGGCTCAGCCGGATGCCGGCCATGTCGGTGAAGTCTGCGTCGAGCTCGATGCCGAGTTCGACGTCGATCTCCTCGAGGGACGTACTGATCCGCAGCGCGTGCCGGACCACACCGGGAGTGACGGTCCAGGTCTGCAGGAGTTCGACGGCGGGATCCGCCGTGTGCCCGGCGATCCCCCTGATGAGTCCCCGAACCCGCAGGACGCCGCCCGGGGCCGGGTCCACCGACACCTGCTCCGGCTCCATGCCGTTGACGGTGACGGCCGCCCGGCAGAGCATCCGGGTGTCGCCGTGCAGGAGCCCCGTGAACGTGGGGCCTGCGGAGAGCCGGCCGTCGGCGTCCAGCCACAGCTGGGTAGGAGCGGCAACTGAACAGTACTGACGGTGAAGACCCGGCTGAACACTCATGCGCCCAGCCTACGCGTGACGCTTGGAGGCCGGGATTTCGACAGGCTCAATCAGCGGCGCAGGGCCCCAGCGGCGCAGGGCTCAGTCGGCGTCGATCGGGAAGGCCACGGCTTCGCCCACCACGCGCAGGCACAGTTCGGTGCCGGGCTGGGCGATGGACGCGTTCCAGTGCCGGATGGTGATCACTTCGCCGCCGCCGGGGTAGCGGTGGTCCTTCATGGCTCCGGCGAGCTGCGGCGGCACAGCCAGCTTCAGCCGCACGGTGGTCTCGGGGCCGAAGTAGTCGGTGTCCACCACCACCCCGCGGATGGGCCCGTCCTCGGCAATGCGGATCTGCTCGGGGCGGAGCATCAGCTGGACGCGGCCCTGTGCCGGCGGGCGCCGGACCGGGATGCCGCCCAGTGAGCATGTGGCCAGGGAGCCTTCCATCCAGGCGTCGAGGATCACGGCGTCGCCCAGGAATTCGGCAGTGGCACGGTCCGCCGGGCGGGTGTAGACGACGAACGGGTTGCCGATCTGCGCCAGCTTGCCGCCGCGCATGACGGCGACCTGGTCGGCGAAGGACAGGGCTTCGGCCTGGTCGTGGGTCACCAGGATGGTGGTGACGCCGGCCTCGTTGAGGACCTTGGCCACGGCCCGGCGGGTTGCGACCCTCAGGCCCGCGTCCAGGGCGGAAAACGGCTCGTCCAGGAGCATGAGCTCGGGCTCGCGGGCCAGCGCCCGGGCCAGTGCGACCCGCTGCTGCTGGCCGCCGGAGAGCTGGTGCGGCCGCCGCTTGGCCATGGCGGTGTCCAGGGAGACCATTTCCAGCAGGTCATTGACGCGGGCAGCGACCGCGCGCCGGCCGCCGTCGAGCTTTGCGGCGCTGAGCCCGAAGGCGATGTTCTGGCCCACGGTCAGGTGCGGGAACAGGGCGCCGTCCTGGGCCACGTATCCGACGTGGCGCTTGTGCGCCGGCTTCCACACGCCGTTGCCCGCCACCGGGCTGCCGTTGAGCAGGATGGTGCCGGTGCCGGGGTGTTCGAAGCCGGCGATCAGCCGGAGCAGCGTGGTCTTGCCGGAACCGGAGGGACCCACGATGGCGGTGGTCCCGCCCTTGGCCACGGACAGGTTGACGCCCTTGAGGACGGCCTGGGAACCGAAATCCTTGGTGACCGAATCGATCTCCAGGTGGCTGTTGGTGCTGGGCGCCACGGAGGCTGAGACCCGTGGTACCGGGAGCCTGGACGGGGATTGTTCGGTCACTGTCCCGCTACTTTCTTGGACTGCTGGAAGAGCAAATAGGTCATGGGTGCCGAGATCACGATCATCAGCAGGGCATAGGGAGCGGCGCCGGCGTAGTCGATTTCGCTGCTCTTGCTCCAGAATTCCGTGGCGAGCGTCCTCGTGCCGTTGGGGGAGAGAAGCAGCGTTGCGGTGAGCTCGTTGGCGATGGCCAGGAAGACCAGCGCCGCGCCGCCCGCCGCCGCCGGGGCGGTCAGCCGGAGCGTCACGCGGAGGAAGGACAGCAGCGGCGGGCTGCCCAGGACCTGCGCCGCCTCGTCCAGCTCCTTCGGTGCCTGCGCCAGCCCGGCCCGGATGTTCACCAGTGCCCGGGGCAGGAACAGGAGCACATAGGCCGCGATCAGGACGCCTGACGTCTGGTACACGCCGGGGACCAGCCGGATGCTGACGGTGACGAAGGCCAGGCCCACCACGATGCCGGGCATCGAACTCGTGACGTAGTTGGACAGCTCCAGTGCCTTGCTGAACCAGCCGGCGTGCCGCACGGCAAGATACGCCATGGGGAACGCGACGACGGTGGTGACGACGGCGCCGGCCAGGCCGTAGCCGAGGGTCTGCACGAGGGCGGGGACGAATTCGTCGGCGGTCCAGATGTCCGCGCCGCCCGCGACGATCCAGCGCAGGACGAAGACCAGCGGCAGCCCGAACGCCAAGGCGGTGAGCGCGAGCAGGAAGAGCTGGGCCGGGAGCTGGTAGGCGTGCAGCGGGAGCCTGAGCGCCTTGGCCTGGGCGCCCGAGCCCACCCTCGCGTACCGCGCGTTGCCCCGGCTCCGGACCTCGGCCAGCAGCAGGATGAGGCAGAAGAACACGAGCACGCTGGCCAGCATGTTTCCGGCCGTGCCGTTGAATGTGGAGCGGTACTGCACCATGATCGCCGTGGTGAACGTGTCGAACCGGATCATAGCGAAGGCGCCGTACTCGGCGAGCAGGTGCAGCGACACCAGGAGTGCGCCGCCGGTCATGGCGATCCGCAGCTGCGGCAGGACCACGCGGAAGAAGGACCGCCAGGCGCCGAGCCCCAGCGACGCCGCGGACTGTTCCACCGCGGGATCAAGCCGGCTGAGGGTCGCTGCGGCCGGGATGTAGACGAGCGGGAAGTAGGACAGGGTGGCGATCAGCACGCCGGAGGACAGGCCCTCGAGCGACGGCACGG
The DNA here is from genome assembly GCF_039748055.1 of Burkholderia sp. RS01. Classification (NCBI taxonomy): domain Bacteria; kingdom Pseudomonadati; phylum Pseudomonadota; class Betaproteobacteria; order Burkholderiales; family Burkholderiaceae; genus Burkholderia; species Burkholderia sp. RS01. The sequence goes on along the minus strand of NZ_JBDLAK010000010.1, from coordinate 80,961 downwards.
CGGACACCCACGCATAGCTGTTCACGAAGGCAGGAATGGCCAGCGGGGCCGCGAGGAGCACCGCCCAGATCTTGTGGCCGCGGAGCGTGGTCCGCTCCACGAGCCAGGCGCCGCCCACACCAAGGACCAGGCACAGCGGCACGGTGATGGTGATCAGCAGGACCGTGTTCAGCAGCAGCTCCCCGACTCGCGGCCGGAAGATCAGCGCCGCCGCCGTGTCCCAGCCGGTTGCGGCCGTCATGAAGGCGACGTACCCCAGCGGGACGAGGGAAAACAGCGCGATCAGCACTGCGAGGACAGCTACGGCGGAAACGCCGAAAGGCGGGCGGGGGCGTTTGCCCCGGCCCGCCGTCGTCGTGCTTCCGGAGATCTCCGGCGCCGATGGATCGGTGATCACGGAATTACAGCAGTCCTGCCTTGGTCATCTGTTCGGTGACCTTCTGGGAGTTGAGCTTGGCCGGGTCCACGGTGGGGGCCTGGAGGTCCTTGATGGGGACCAGCTTCTCGTTGGCCGGGACGTCCGAGGCGATCGCGTACTCGAAGGACGTGCCCTTCTGCAGGATCTCCTGGCCCTTCTTGCCCGTGATGAACTTCAGGAAGGCCTGGGCCTTCTCGGCGTTCTTCGAGGATTTCAGCACGCCGCCGCCGGAGACGGAGAGGAAAGCACCCGGGTCCTGGTTCTTGAAGTAGTACGGCGAGACGTTCTTCGAGTTCTCACCGGTCTTGGCCTGGTCGCCGTAGTAGTAGTAGTGGTAGATCAGCGCGGATTCCACCTCGCCGGCGTTGACGGCCTTCATGGCGGTGCTGTTGCCCTTGTAGACCTTGGCGTTGTCCTTCATGCCCTTGAGCCACTCTTCGGCGGCAGCCTCGCCCTTGAGCTCGACCAGGGCGGCAACGATGGCCTGGAAGTCGGCGCCGGACGGTGAAGCGGCCCACTTGCCCTTCCACTCCGGCTTGGCCAGGTCCAGCATGGACTTGGGCAGCTTGTCTTCGGTGAGCTTGGTCTTGTCATAGACCAGGACGGTGGAGCGGGCGGCGATGCCGGTCCACTTGTTGGTGCTCGGGCGGAACGCTTCGGGAACCTGGGCGACAGTGTCCTTGTCCACGTCAGCGAACAGCCCGGCGTTCTCCACCTGGGCCATGGCGGGGGAGTTCTCCGTGAGGAAAACGTCCGCCGGGGAGGCCTGGCCTTCCTGGACGATCTGGTTGGACATCTCGGTGTCGTCGCCCTGGCGCAGGGTGACCTTGACGCCGGTTTCCTTGGTGAACTCGTCCACCCATTCCTGGGTGAGGCTTTCGTGCTGGGCGTTGTAGACCGTGATCTCGCCGTTGGCAGCTGCTGCGGTGCCGGAGCCGGCGGGGGCGGGGGAGCCGCCGCAGGCCGACAGTCCGAGGGCTGCGGTGGCTGCGAGTGCGATGCCGGCCAGCGCATTGTTGCGGATCTTCATCGGGGCTTCTTTCTGCAAAAGTCTGGTGGACCGGGGTCCGGGTGAGCTGGGGAAGTTAGGTGAAGCTCACTTCGAAAACTGTAGGTTAGCCAAACCTAAGCATCCAAGCCGCGGAGGCCTTAAGTGACGAGGATCACATCAATTACGTAACTATTGCGTGCCGTAATTGGTTCCCGAGGCTAGTGCGGGCCGGCGGCGATGGCCGCCGCCGCTTCGAGCGTCATCCATGCCTGGAGCTGGGTGGAAAGCTCGACGGCGGTGCCCGGCGGATACGCGTCCCTTGCGGGCAGTGCCGGCTCGGACGAGAAGACCAGAAGGTCCGCGCTGCCGCGTTTCGCCAGTGCCTCGCCGGCGGAAACGGTCCGCCGGCCGGCCCAGAACGCCTCGGCAGTGTCCTTGACCAGGCGCGCGGCGGTAGCGCGGGTCGCCTCCGGCAGGCGTCCGTCGCGGGCGGCGAGCGCCAGGTACCGCGTCAGAATCCCCGTGAACAGGCCGCCGTCGCCCATTCCGTCACAGCGGAGGACGGCGGCGCCGGAGGTGCCGGGGTCCGTTGCGCCGGATCCGGGGAGGGTGAGGTGCCGTGCCACGGCTTCCACCACTTCCGCCGCCCGCGCCAGGTTGGCGGTGCCGCCGAGTTCCAGCAGGGCGCCGAGGACCGGGCCCTGGTTGTAGGTGTAAATGGTGTCCACCAGGACGGCCTCGCCCGCCGCGTTGATCCGGAGGCCGTCCTGGTAGAGGCCGCGGACGGGGTCGAAAAGCTTGGCGTCGAGCCAGTCCAGCAGCGCCTGTGCCCTGGCCGGGTTGCCGGTCCGTGCGTAGTACAGCGCCACCGGTGCCGTGGCCGGGGTGTTCTTGAAGTCCCTCTTTGTGCTCCAGAATGTTCCGCCGCCAAGGTCGTCCGTCGAGGCCGAATCGAACTGCAGTGTCAGGCTCTTCCGGATGCGGCCGTGGCGCCGGCGGCCCGGCCTGCGGCTCTCCGCCGCCAGCTGCTCCAGCCGAAGGGTGGCCAGTGCCAGCCAGGCCATGTCGTCGTAGTAGCTGTTGACGTACGACAGGAAGTTGCGCAGCCGGATCCCCGTGACAAGCCGCGAAGCGAGCCGGCCCGCGCTGGGGCGGCGTTCGCCGTCGAACTTTGCCGGCGGCTGCCCCGTGGTCCCGAGTTCACGGCGGCCGGTGTCCACGAGGCAGTCCAGGTAGTGCGCCTGCCACCAGTAGTGCCAGGGGCGGGCGAGGTTTTTGAGGCGGCCGGAGGGCCGGAGGATGGCGGCGATGTGGGTCCCGGGCAGGAAGAACAGGCGCTGGCCGAACAGCCTGCTGACCGAGCGGGCGGCCGCGTTGGCGCGCTCTGCCCAGTCCGGGGCGGCGGAGTCAGGTTCACGCTGTTCCTGGTGTGCCGCCGCCGGGCCGGTGGACTCCGCGTCGGGCTGCATCATGTGGCCAGCCTAGCGAATGGCGGCAACCGCGGGGCCAGGGTGTGCACCCGGGCGGGCTTTCAGTTAACATTCACTAACTAATGTTCGCGGCCGGTGGCCGGTTCCACATCAAGGAGGATGTATGGACATCAAGGGTTCCGTCGCGCTGATCACGGGCGGGGCGTCCGGCCTGGGCGCTGCCACGGCCCGGAGGCTGTTCGACGCCGGTGCGTCCGTCGTCCTCGCGGACCTGGGGTCCTCGGCCGGCGCCGCGTACGCCGACGAACTGAACGCCGGCGCGGCCGCCGGAAACACTGCCGTCTTTGTTCCCGCTGACGTGACCAACGAGGAACAGGTGCAGGCCGCCGTCGACGCCGCGGCAGAACTGGGTCCGCTGCGGATCGTGGTGAACTGCGCCGGCGTGGCCACGCCCGGGAAGGTCCTGGGGCGCGACGGCGTCCTGCCGCTGGAAACCTTCAACCGCGTCATCCAGATCAACCTGGTGGGCACCTTCAACGTCATCCGGCTGGCCGCCGCGGCGATGGCCGCAACGGAACCCGCCGTCACGGAACTGGGCGGGGAGGAACGGGGCGTCATCATCAACACGGCCTCCGTCGCCGCGTTCGACGGCCAGATCGGCCAGCCGGCCTATGCCGCGTCGAAGGGTGCGGTGGCGGCCATGACGCTGCCGCTGGCCCGCGAACTGGCCCGCTCGCTGATCCGGGTGGTGACCATCGCGCCGGGCATCTTCGAGACGCCCATGATGGCCGGCCTGCCGCAGGAAGCCCAGGATTCGTTGGGGAAGCAGGTGCCGCATCCGTCCCGCCTGGGCCGGCCGGCCGAGTACGCCAACCTCGCCGCGCACGTCGTGGACAACGCCATGCTCAACGGCGAAACCATCCGGCTCGACGGCGCCATCCGGATGGGCCCGAAATGACGCAGGCCACCGGCGTGGAGTCGCTGCCCACCGCCGACTTCTTCGACTACGAGTCAATGCTCAGCGCCGCCGAACAGCGGAAACTCCAGGAGCTGCGAAAATTCCTGGCCGCCGAGATCGCACCGTACGCGGGGGAGTGGTGGAACAAGGCCGAGTTCCCCGCGCACATCCTGCCGAAGCTCGCAGCCCTGGAGCTGAGCACGCCGGCACAGCGCGGCTACAGCCATCTGTTTGCCGGGCTGGTGATCGCGGAAATGACGCGCGTGGACACCTCGATCGCCACGTTCTTCCTGGTCCATCATGATCTCTTCGTGGAATCGCTCTACGAGTTCGGTTCGGAGGAGCAGCGGAACCGGCTGCTGGACGACGCTTCAAACCTGCGGACCACCGGGGCTTTCGCCCTTACTGAACCGGAGCACGGCTCGGACGTCGCCGGCGGCATGGAAACCCGGGCGCGCCGGGTGTCGGCCCCGGCCGGGGCTGCCGACGGCGGCGACTGCTGGGTGCTCAACGGCGCCAAGCGCTGGATCGGCAACGGGACGTTCTGCGACTACATGCTGGTGTGGGCCAGGGACGAGGCCGACGGCGCCATCCGCGGCTTCATCGTCGATGCCCGCCTGCCGGGAGTGAGCCGGAGCCGGATCGAGAACAAAATTGCGCTGCGCACGGTGCAGAACGCGGACATTGTGTTCGAGGACGTCCGCGTCCGAGAGGCCGACCGGTTTGCCGGGATCAACGGCTTCGAGGACACCAACGCCCTGCTCCGCGGGTCACGGATCATGGTGGCATGGCAGGCGGTGGGGCAGCAGCTGGCGGCGTTCGACGTCGCCCGGCGGTACGCCGTCGAGCGTCAGCAGTTTGGCCGTCCGCTGGCGAAGTTCCAGCTCATCCAGCAGCAGCTGGTCACCATGCTCGGGAACGCCGTGGCGAGCATGGGCATGATGGCGCGGATCGCGCAGCTGCAGGACCGCGGCGCGGCCGACATGGCGCAGGTGGCCCTGGCCAAGTCCTACACCTCGGCTCGGATGCGCGAAACCGTGGCGATGGGCCGATCCCTGCTGGGCGGCAACGGGATCGTCACGGACTACCGGATGGCCAAGATCTTTGCCGACGCCGAGGCCATCTACACGTACGAGGGCTCCTACGAGATCAACACCCTCATCGTGGGCCGCGCCGTCACCGGGGTGTCCGCGATCGTCTGAGCCGTCATGTCCGTTCGCGCTCAGTCACCGAGAGCGGGCTGCTTTTCGCCTGCTTCGACGCGGAAGTCCAGGCTGTTGTTCTTCACCGGCATGGGGCACGTGCCGTAGGGCGTGAAGGCGCTTGGGTAGTTGATGGCCCGGTTGAAGTCCAGGATGACGGTTCCGTCGGGCCTGGGCCGGGTGGTGGAGACCTTCCGCCACTCGTCCGTGGTGTCGCCGTTGGTTTCGTCGTGGAATGTCACGGTCAGGGCGCCGAGCTTCTCCTCTTCGGCATGGAGCCGGTACTCGTGGTCCTTCCCGGGCAACCGGAACACGAGCTCGCCGACGCTCCGGTGCACGCCGTCCACCAGCGGGTTCGCGGTGGCGATCGGAACGTCCTCGGGCTTGGGAAACGCCTCATACCGTGCCTCAAGCACCAGGTCCGGGCGGTAATCAAAGGTGGGCACGCCGTCGAACCCGGTGAACACCGGCGACGTCGAATCACGGGTGCGGATGGCGTACTTGTCGGCCCGCATGGCCAGCTCCACCACCACCTGTTTGCCGTCCCCGCCGCCGAACTGCACCCACATGAGGGACTCCTCGTCCGCGAGCTGCGCAGTGATGGTGCCGTCCACGGGCTCCCCCGTTTCCACCAGCGTGAGCCCGTCCGAGGCCGCGGCGGTGAGCGCCGCCGTCGTGCCGTCCGTTGACCACAGGCCGGGGGCGAGGTCGACGGCGGACGGCTTGCTTTCCAGCCACTGGAACGATGTCAGCGTCAGCCAGCCGTAGTCCGCGGCGAGGGCGGTGTTGCGGCTGCTGCGGAAGCGGCGCCAGCGTTCCAGCTGGGCGTCCGGTGCGGTGCTCATGGTTCCTCCAAGGTGGGTGTCATTCTGGCCAGCTTAGGCGTCAACCCGCCGCGGCGGGACTTCATTCCGCAGCCGCTGCCTCCTTGGGGCTGCCGGGCCGCGGGCGGCCGGCGTAGCCTTGGAATTGGGCATTTACCCGCGCCCGATGATGTTGCCCGCAGGCCCTTACCGCGCCCGGCCGGCAGAGTTCAAGGGCAGGACAGCATCTGAGACATATTCCCGGCGTCCCGCCGGCTGCGGGTAACATCCCATAGGAACAAGTAACCCGGCTCACAGTATCCAGCGCAGTGTACGAGCCAAGTCCGAACCCTCGAAAGATAGTTTCCATGGCTGACACTGCATTGAATTCAGAAACAGATCTCGCCGCCGAACTCCGCGCCGACGTGCGCCGCGTCTCCACCCTGCTGGGCGAATCGCTGGTCCGCCAGCACGGCCCGGAGCTCCTCGAACTGGTGGAACAGGTGCGCCTGCTCACCAAGGAGTCGAAGGAAGCCGCCCGCGGCGGAGCGGACGCCACGGGCCCGTGGAGCGCGCACGACGTCGTTGCCCAGGTCCGCGAGCTGCTCGCCTCCCTGCCGCTTGAGCAGGCAACCGACCTGGTGCGGGCCTTTGCCTTCTACTTCCACCTGGCCAACGCCGCCGAACAGGTCCACCGGGTCCGCGGCCTGCGCACCCGGCAGGAGAAGGACGGCTGGCTGGCCAAGGCCGTGGCGGACATCGCCGGTCAGGCCGGCCCGGCGGTGCTCCAGGAAGTGGTCAACGAGCTGGACGTGCGCCCCATCTTCACCGCGCACCCCACCGAGGCCTCGCGCCGCTCCGTTCTGGACAAGATCCGCAAGCTCTCCGACGTGCTGGCCGAGCCCACCGAGGAAGGCACCTCGGCCCGCCGCCGCCAGGACCGCCAGCTGTCCGAGATCATCGACCAGATGTGGCAGACCGACGAACTCCGCCAGGTCCGGCCCACCCCGGTGGACGAGGCCCGCAACGCCATCTACTACCTGAGCAGCATCCTCACCGACGCCCTGCCGGAGATGCTCACGGACCTGTCCGAACTGCTGGGCGAACACGGCGTCACCCTGCCGGCCCAGAACGCGCCCATCAAGTTCGGCTCGTGGATCGGCGGGGACCGGGACGGCAACCCGAACGTCACTGCCGCGGTCACGCACGAGATCCTGCAGCTGCAGAACCAGCACGCCGTCCGGCTCAGCATCGCCCTGATGGACGAGCTCATCTCCATCCTGTCCAACTCCACCGCCCTGGCCGGCGCAGACCAGGTGCTGCTCGACTCGATCGACGCCGACCTCGCGAAGCTGCCCGGCCTGGACCGGCGCGTCCTGGAGCTCAATGCCCAGGAGCCGTACCGGCTCAAGCTGACCTGCATCAAGGCCAAACTCATCAACACCGGCAAGCGCGTGGCCGCAGGCTCCGCCCACCAGCCCGGCCGGGACTACACGTCCACCGAGGAACTCATCTCGGAGCTTGAGCTGCTGGAACTTTCGCTGCGCAACCACTCGGCGGCCCTGGCCGCGGACGGTGCCCTGTCCCGCGTCCGGCGCGCCATCGCGTCCTTCGGCCTGCATCTGGCCACGCTGGACATCCGCGAGCACGCCGACCACCACCATGACGCCGTCGGGCAGCTGATGGACCGCCTGGGCGGCCCGGGCATCCGGTACGCGGAACTGACCCGCGACGAGCGGCTCGAGGTGCTGAGCGCGGAACTGGCGTCGCGCCGTCCGCTCTCGGGCCACCCGATCAAGCTCGACGGCGTTGCTGACGGCACGTACGACGTCTTCCGTGAGATCCGCCGGGCCCTGCGCACGTACGGCCCCGACGTCATCGAAACGTACATCATCTCCATGACCCGCGGCGCCGATGACGTCCTGGCCGCCGCCGTGCTGGCCCGCGAGGCCGGCCTAGTGAGCCTCTTCGGGGACGCCCCGTACGCGAAGATCGGCTTCGCGCCGCTGCTCGAAACCGTGGAGGAGCTCCGTGCCTCCGCGGAGATCGTGGACCAGCTGCTGTCCGATCCCTCCTACCGCGAGCTGGTCCGGCTGCGCGGCGACGTCCAGGAAGTCATGCTCGGCTACTCGGACTCCAACAAGGAGTCCGGCGTAATGACCAGCCAGTGGGAGATCCACAAGACCCAGCGCAAGCTCCGCGACATCGCGGCGAAGCACGGCGTCCGGGTCCGACTGTTCCACGGCCGCGGCGGCTCCGTGGGCCGCGGCGGCGGGCCCACGTACGACGCCATCATGGCCCAGCCGAACGGAGTGCTCGAAGGTGAAATCAAGTTCACCGAGCAGGGCGAGGTCATCTCGGACAAGTACTCGCTGCCGGAACTGGCCCGCGAGAACCTGGAGTTGTCGCTGGCCGCCGTCATGCAGGGTTCCGCCCTGCACCGCACCCCGCGCACGTCCGATGACCAGCGCGAGCGGTTCGGGCACGTCATGGAGACCATCTCCGATGCCGCCTTTGCCCGTTACCGCAGCCTGATCGACCACCCGGACCTGCCGGCGTACTTCCTGGCCTCCACCCCGGTGGAGCAGCTGGGTTCGCTGAACATCGGTTCCCGCCCGTCCAAGCGCCCGGACTCCGGGGCCGGCCTCGGCGGCCTGCGGGCCATCCCGTGGGTGTTCGGCTGGACCCAGTCGCGGCAGATCGTGCCCGGCTGGTTCGGCGTGGGCTCCGGGCTGAGGGCTGCCCGTGAAGCCGGCAACTCGGCCCAGCTCGTGGAGATGATGCACGGCTGGCACTTCTTCCGCTCGGTGCTCTCCAACGTGGAGATGACCCTGGCCAAGACCGATATGGACATCGCCGGCTACTACGTGGACACCCTCGTTCCGGAGGAGCTGCACCACCTGTTCCGGGCGATCCGGGAAGAGTACGCGCTCACCGTCGCCGAAATCCAGAACCTCACAGGCGAGAACGTGCTCCTCGATGCGCAGCCCACGCTGAAGCGTTCGCTGGAAATCCGCGACCAGTACCTCGACCCCATCAGCTACCTCCAGGTGGAACTCCTGCGCCGCGTGCGCGAAGGCGCGAAGGACGGCACCATCTCCGGCGCCGAGGTCGACGAACGCCTGCAGCGGGCCATGCTGATCACGGTCAACGGGGTAGCGGCCGGCCTGCGCAACACCGGCTAAGCCCCGGCGCCGGGCCGCTGGCAGTGCTTGCCGGGACCGTCGGCCGCTGGCCGAGCCTGTCGAGACCGGGGTTTCGACAGGCTCACCCGGCGGCCTCACCCGGCATGCCGGGTGCCGGCGTCTCCGTAGTGCACCACGATGGTCCGGCGGCGCGTGCCGTCGTCGGAATAGGAAACCGTGCTGACCGGAACGCCGTAGAGGGCGGAAAGCTCAGTGTCCGTGAGCAGGTCCGCGGCCGGTCCGGTCCGTGCGCCGTTCCGCCCCAGCAGGACCACCCGGTCCGCGAGGTGCAGGGCATGGTCGGGCTGGTGGGTGCTCAGCAGCAGGGCCATTCCGTCCGCCATCAGTTCGCGCAGGAGCGTCAGGACGCGCACCTGGTTTTTCAGGTCAAGGCCCGTGGCAGGCTCGTCCAGCACCAGGAGGGGCGAGCCGGCCACGATGGCCCGGGCGATCAGGATCAGCTGCTGTTCACCGCCGCTCAGCGTCGGGAACAGCCGGTCGCCCAGGCTGGTGGCGCCCACCCTGTCCATGGCCTCGGCGGCAGCGGCGCGGTCCGCCGATCCCGGCGTCCGGAAGACACCCACCTGCCGTGCCCGGCCCATCAGGACCATATCCAGCGCGCGGTAGGCGAACGCGCTGCCATGGGCCTGCGGCACGTAGCCGGCGTTGTCGGTCCGCCGGACCGTCCCTTCCGCGGGTGCCAGCAGCCCGGCGGCGCAGCGCACCAGCGTGGTCTTGCCGCTGCCGTTGGGCCCCAGCACTGCCGTGGCGCTGCCCGGTGGAACACGGAAGCTGACGCCGCGGAAAACCCAGTTCTTCAGGCTGTAGCCGAACCCCACCCCGTCGAGCTCAAGCATTTTCCCAGATCCTCTCCCGGTTCCGCCGCAGCAGCACGAAGAAAACCGGGGCGCCGATCAGGGCGGTGAGCACGCCCAGCGGGATCTCGCCGGCGGTCGCGGTGCGGGCCACCGTGTCCACGAGCACGATGTATGCCCCGCCGAGCAGGAAGGACACCGGCAGCAGCACCCGGTGGTCCGGCCCCACCCACATCCGGGCCAGGTGCGGCACCACGAGACCCACCCAGCTCACGGCGCCACTGACGGCGACCGCGCCGGCCACGATCAGCGCCACCGCGACGAGCACCGCCCAGCGCAGCGGGCGGGGCCGCACGCCGAGGGCGGCGGCGTCGTCGTCACCCAGGGAAAGCACATTGATCCGCCAGCGCAGGGCCACCAGGACCACGGCGCCGCCGAGGATCGGGACGAGCGCGACCATCACCTTGGTGAACGTGGCTGAGGATACGCTGCCGAGCAGCCAGAAGACGATGGCCGGCAGCGTGGTGTTGGGGTCCGCGATGTACGTGACCAGGGCGACGAGGGCTGAGAAGAAGGAACCCGTCACCACGCCGCCGAGGACGATCATCAGCATGGGCGTCCCCGCGCGGCCCGAGGTGATCAGGAACAGCGTGCCGAGGGCCACCAGGCCAAACACAAACGAGCCCGCCACCAGGAGGACCGAGCCCAGGCCGAGCAGCAGGGCCAGCGCACCTCCGAAGGACGCCCCCGCGGAGACCCCGATGATGTCCGGACTGACCAGCGGATTGCGGAAGATGGCCTGCAGGGCGGCGCCGCCGATTGCCAGGCCGCCGCCCACCAGCAGGGCGAGCAGGATCCGGGGCAGGCGGACCAGCAGCACCACGTTTTGTTCGGTGCCGCTGGCTTCGACGGGGACCGGGACGAGCTGGGCTGTGAGGATCTGGACCACATGCCAGAGCGGCACGCTGTACCGGCCCACAGCCAGCGCCAGCAGCCCCACCGCAATCAGCAAAGCGGCCGTGAGGGCGATGGGGGCGAAGATTGCCGGTTCGCTCCGCCGGTCGCGCGGGCGCGGGACGGAGGCATTCCGCCCGGCACGCACTCGGCGGTTTTTCAGACGCGGGGACCTGGCTTCATCCAGCATTGAATTGCTGATAGTGGGCGGAGCCGCCGTTGGCCGCGGTCCAGAGAATCTTGTCCAGTTCCGCCGCCGTGAGCTCGTGGTCGTAGAGGAACTGGAAGTACTCGGCGGCCTTGCCGCGCAGGGGTGACTGCTGCTGCGGGAAGGCGATGTCGGCGAGCCAGTGCCACATCAGCGGGGACTCCTGCCCGGGCGGATCCCAGCGGTAGCCGCCCAGGGGCACCTTGTAGACGCGGTGCGAACGGACGGCGGACACGTTCCGCCACACGGGATCCGAGTAGATGTCCTGCGGCAGGGCGGAGTCGAAATTGCCCAGCAGGATGATCTCCGGGTCCCAGCTCAGGACCTGTTCCACGTCCAGCCCCACCATGCCTGACCCCGGCAGCGGATCCTTGCCAGTGGCGGGGTTGGTGCCGCCCACCAGCTTGATGTAGAAGTCGTTATAGCTGTTCGCCGCGGCAACCTTGAGGCCTTCCGTGAAGCGGTTGAAGTAGAGGATGCTGGGGCCTTCGGCGCCGCGGCCGGCCGCCTGGGCCTTGATCGCCGCCAGTTCCTGGTCACTCCGCGTTTTGATCTCCGTGGCCCGCTCGGGTTTGCCGAGCATGGCCGCGAACATGGCCACCCAGACGTCCACATCCTCCTGCCGGCCCGTGTTTTTCAGCCCGACCACCTGGAGGCCTGCCTTTTCCAGGGGTTCAACGAGCTGCTCGTCCGACCACTGGATCACGACGTCGGGGTTCAGGGCGCGCACGCTCTCGACGTTCGCGGTGAAGTCCTGGGTGGCTATCTCATGCGGGACGCTCAGCGCCTTGGGAAACATGGTGCCCATGATGCCGTCGCGCATCGCCACCCACGACACATTGTGCATGGCGGCGAGATGGTCCGCGGTCCGGTCGACGGCGACCAGCAGCGACGCCGCCGGCATGGGGATGGTCACCACCCGCGTGACCGGCCGGGAGAACGTCACTGTCTTGCCGCGCTGGTCCGTGATGCTGATGCTGTCCGCGCCTGAACCGCCGCTGCTGCCGGAAGGGGACGACGGCGGTGCGGAGCCGGATGCGCCGCATCCGGCGAGGAAGGCTGCGGAGCCGCCGGCCACCAGCACTTGGAGGGCAGTGCGTCGGTTAAGATCGGCGACTCCCATAGTCTGACCTCCTGCGCGTCGGTCTTCACAGCATCCGCTTGAAGGGCAGGGCTGTCAACGCTTTCATCCGGGGGTCCGGGCCTTGTCGCTGGCAGACCCCGGTGCTACTTTCAGAGGACGCTTGCAGAAGGTGGCCACGTGATGGTTATCGATGGTGCCCAGTTGTTTGTCCGCTACGCTTACCCGCCGAATTCCCGCGGGAGTTGCGGGCCTCCGGACAGTGATGCCCTGCTGCACTACGGCCAGTCCGGCGTCACGGACCAGGGGCTCCGCGAGCTGGCCAAAGGCTTCGCCGGAGCGTGGCCGTACCTGGAACTCATCGCCGGCTCGCACGGCATATCCGATCCCCTTGATGCGCGGGTGGTCGAGGCGTACTGGGTGGGCAACAGCCTGCTGGACTCCGTGGGTATCACCAACATCGGCAACTCCATGGAGGACCGGTTCCGGGCCCGCACCGGGCGGCAGTTCCCGCATCTGGTGGAGGGGGTACTGGCCGGCGGGGTCCCGCACCACAGTTTCCACGTCTTCGAGATCTATCCGTGGCTGGGCCTGCTCCGGGACGAGCGCCGGCATGCCACGGCGTTGAACGTGCTGGACCGGTGCCGGATCAGGTGGGGCCAGGTGCTGACGATCACCGGCGACGAGGCCGTGGTGCTGTCCCGGCCGCTCGTGTGGGACGGCACGGCGCTGGCGGCGGGCGAACCTGTGGCGGAATCCGCCAAGTACGCCGTGAACGGAACAGGATTCGTGGCGGACCTGGCCGTGGGCGACGTCGTGTCCCTCCACTGGGACTGGGTGTGCGACCGCCTGACACCGCACCAGCTGCAGCAGCTGAAGCTCTTCACGGCGCGCCACCTCAAGATTGCCAACAGCGGCGTTGAACACCGCGGCGCGGCAATCGCGCTCGGGCGCTGAACCGGCTCGGAGGCTGAACGAACCGGCCGTCTATGCCGGTCCTAACCGCCGGTCCTAGCCGGCCTCGCCTTCTGGTTCCCTTGCCCGGCCCATCAGTTCCAGGCCGCCCATTGCGCGTTCCGCGCCTGCCGCGTCAACCCGTTCCAAAGCGAAACCCATGTGGATGAGAACCCAGCTGCCGGGTTCGAGCGGGCCTTCGTCCAGCAGGCCGATGTTGATTCTCCGGGGCACCCCGGCCACATCGACGAGTGCGAGCTGGTCGCCGTAGCCCTCGACGAGCTCGATGACCTGGCCGGGTATTCCGAGGCACATAGCCGGTACCGCCTTAAGTGGTGGTGTGTTGGTCCAGGAGTGAGCCGACGACGGCGATCGCCTCGGGGACGGCGGCCGTGACCGCGTCAGAGAGGCCGATGCCTTCGGCCACGTCGGCAGGCACGCAGCCCACGACGTACGTGAGGGGCAGTTCACCGCCCAGCGAGCGGAGGCGGCCCAGCACTGCCACGGGATCCATGCCGTGGGGATCCAGGGACGCTCCGCGGCCAAGATCCTCTGGCCGGACCCGCAGCACCCGGATACTTCCGGGTGCCGTTACCCCGGCTGCGTCCGGCGGCACCGCGTCCACAAGCACCAGGACATCCACCCCGCCGAGGAGATCGTAGGCCAGATGCATGCCGCGGATGCCGTAGTCCACGAACCGGACGTCCCGCATCGCCGGGGCCTCGGCGGCCAGCCGCCGGGCGACTTCCGGGCCGAACCCGTCGTCACGCAGAAATATGTTCCCCACGCCTGCCACGAGGACGCGGGCCGCCGTCTCCGGGGATTCCGCGGAGCGTGGCCCGGAGGGAGCTGTGCGGGACCTGCCGCCGGAGGTCACATCTGCCTTATTTTCAGGTAGCGCTGGATGTCCGGAACTGCACGGATCCCCGTATACACAGCCCACAGTGCCATCGCCGCCATCACCGTTACGGTCGCCATTCCTATTGCTTTCATTGCGGCTTTTCCTTTCCCTCCCGGATCCCGGGACCGCTTCCTGGCCGCATCGGATCGAGCGGTTCCAGTTCTTCGGGCGCATAGTAGAACGAGCGGCCGTAGCCCTCATGGAGGTCCGCGGCCGGGTCCTTCTCGAGCACCAGGCCCACATGGGTGCTGCCGTCGACGTCGAAATGGACGCTCGTGACGCGTCCGGTCTGACCGGCAAAAAACAGGTCCTGCGCATCAGCCCGCCGGCTGGGATTCACGCGCACGCGACTGCCGCGGGCCACCGGGACCCCGTTGATCACGACGGCGTCCTCGTCCGGCCGAACGCTGGCATCCGCCTCCGGATCCCACCAGGGCCGGTCCTCGATTCTGCCGCCGGGTGAAGTCCCGGACGCGCCGCCCCCTGGAGCTTGGCCCCCTGTAGCTGGGCCATCGGTAGCGGCACCGTCGGAGGCGACGGCCGTCGGCCAGGTGAGCCCCGGCGGGTCGGCCAAGGCGCGGGGATTGCGCAGGATCCCGTGAAGCTGCTGGAGCTCTTCCGGCGACATCGCTTCGCAGCGGTCGATGATCGCCGCCGCGCGCGGATCCGTGGCCCGTGCCTCAGTCTTCTCCTCGTCGGTCAGCGTCAGCACGCGCAGGGTGAGGATCTCGTCGATTTCCGTCGAGTCGTACAGTGCCACGGAACTTTCCGGGGCCACCGCGGGGTGGTCGTAAAGAATGATGGGCGAGACCAGCAGCACGTCCGTCTGCCCCTCGGGCCCGGCCAGAACCGGCCAGCAGCGGTGCTGGGAACAGGACCGCGCGGCTGCCCGCGCCGCGTCTGGCGGTTCAAGCAGCGACACGAAGTCCCCGTCCCGCAGGCTCAGCAGCAGGTGCGCGCCGATGAAGGACGCGGCGATGGCGTCCTGCCTGCCGCCGGCCGCGGCAAGTGCCGCCGCGGTGTTCGCCGCCGCTACCCTCAGCCGCAGGAGCCCGTCCGTCATGGCGGTGGCCTCCAGCCTGACTTCCCCGTGCAGGGCACGACGGCGGCGCACCAGCCGGCCGGCAGCCTGGCCGACGCTGCCGGCGAGCTCCTCGACGTCCCGGCCCGCGGGAACGGTCACCGGCAGGACCCGTCCTGCCTCCTGGAGCCGGGCCACGGAAAAAGGTCCCAGGCTGACTTCCTGTTCGACGGCCTCGTCCCAGCTCAGCCAGCGCGCGGCACCGACGGCGAGCTCATCCACCGGCCTGAACCCGCCGCCGTCGTCCGCTTCTTCAGCGACGCGCGACTGCAGCTGCAGGAAGCGCAGATGGACTTCCAGCTCTGCCTGCGGACCCGGGGCCAGCAGGCAGTCGGCGAACATGTGCGGTTCCTCCCCGGCGCCGGCCTCGGCGGCGCCGGGCGGACCGAGGATGCCAAACTGCCAGCGGGCCTGGTTCTTCTGCGACGACGCGCGGTACGGGTACAGCAGGTAGCCCTCGTAGAGGACGGCATCCGCCACCGCGCGGGCGAGGCTCAGGCTCATGTTCATCGGAGCGGGTCTCCGCTCACGCCGGCGGCTGCCTTGGCCAGCAGGGCTTCCACCGCGGCCTCCCAGGACGTCAGGCCCCGCGCCGACTTGTAATGCGACAGGGCCGCCAGGACGTCGCGGTCCAGCCGGATCCAGCCGGCGTTGGGGAAATACTGGTCCATCAGCCGGTGCCAGGCCGCCACGGGAAGCCGGTAGGAGGCTTCGAGGTCCCACGGCACCTGCTCCACGCCGAATCCGGCCGCGCCCTTGGTGAAGACGGTTCCGGAGAACAGCAGTTCCAGGGGGATCTCGCCGCCGCGCAGGGCATGCAGGTACTTGGCCGCTGCCACGTCGAAGTCAAACGTGCAGGGCAGCGGCAGGTCCACCTCGGTGCTCCCGGTGAACCCCTGCACCATGGTGCTGCACTGCATCCAGAGAAATGACTTGAGGGTGGTCGGCCAGCGGCCGCGATCACCGAAGAGATCCAGGAGCCCGTCCTCCTCCTCGGGCTCGTAGCCGCGGCGCTGGGGCAGAATGCGGACCTGGCAGCGCAGGGCGATGGCATGGACCACGGCTCCAGTGGCCTCGGTGAGCCGCAGCCGTGCGGTTAGCTGCGGGGCCGCGGCGTAGGGCTCCGGCTGGATGTCCACGACGCCGAAGGTCAGCTCGGTCACGGCGGGCCCCCCGCCAGGGAACCGCGGTTGGTCCCGGGCGCCGGCTTGCTGCGGCTGCTGACGCGGTCGAAGAACGCGGCGAGCTGCTCGCGGGCCTCCTGCCCGCCGTCGAACCCGCGCCAGCGGCGGCGCAGCTGCCCCACGAGTTCGTAGCAGGCGTCCACGGGGACGAGGTGGCAATCGGCCTGGGGCCTGTCCGGCCCCGGGCCGCGGATCAGCAGCGCCTCGGTGTCCGGGGCTGCCATTCCCAGGGAGGGATTGCGGGCCAGCACGGCGCCCCAGGCCTCCAGGGGCAGCTCGGATTCCGTCGCGCCGGCGGGGCCGGGGTAGAACGCGACTGTCCGGTCAAGCTTGGAACTGCGGAAGAAGAAGGCCAGGCCGACCGGAATCTCCAGCTCATCCCACTGGCCCGGGCCAAGTTCAAAGTCCGGAAAGGAGACGTACCTGTCCGGCACAGCACGGTACCGGAGGTGGGCGGCGCTGTCGGTGAAGAGGAGGTAGCAGGGTCGGCACGTGCACATCATGGCGTGGCTCTCCAGGTCCACCACGTGCTGGTGCTGCTCTGCGATGGGTTCGCCGCACATCTCGCAGCGCTCGCCGGCCACGGGCGCCGGCCGGCTGGTGGCGATCCTGCGGAGCAATGCCACGGGCAGGCCGCCGGCCCCGGGGGCTGTGTTCATGTCAGCGCCCTGTTCATGGCATCCACCCCGTTCACGTCAGCCGCCTTCTCCTGCGGCAAGGGCACGGCCACGGACATGACGCCGCCGCGGACCAGGAGGGGCAGCGGATCCAGGTGCAGGCTCCTGTCTTCAAGGCAGGAACCCGCCTGCCGTACGTCGAAGTGTCCGCGGCAGGTGGGGCAGCGCAGCAGGCCGCCGCCCGTCGGCGCCGCGAGGGCCCGCTGCAGCGTGGCGCCCGCCATGGAGCCGGTGCAGCGCGGGCAATAGTCCCTGTAGGCGTAGACGTCCTGCCCGGTCCGGCATGCGAGCACCGCGTAGCCGGCGATCAGGAAGCCGGCCACGTCGCCGGGCTCGAGCCCGGCGATCTCCGGCACCGCCTCCCACGTACCGCCGTTCATTTCATGCCAGGCGTCCGCGGGCGCGCCCTCCGCCGGGCGGTTGACCCGGACCAGCAGTGCGTCCACCGGAATTAGTGCCGGAGTGGCGGCCGGCTTTTCCTCTTCGACCACTTCAATCGCGGTCACCTCCGGTGCCGCGGATTCAATCGCCTCCTCGACGGCGAACTTCAGTGTGACGGACGACGACGGGCAGCCCTGGCACGTGCCGAGCAGCCTCAGCCGGACCACGCCCTCCGCGCTGATGCCCAGCAGGTCGACGTTGCCGCCGTGCGATCCCAGGTAGGGCCGGACGCTGTCCAGGGCCCCGGCGACGCGCGCCTGCACGGATAGCGGGTGCAGGCCATGGACCACCAGCAGGCCGGACACGAGGTCGTCGGCGGTCAGCGCCGCCAGCGTCGCGTCGTCGAGCTTGCCTTGGTCGTCGAGGATTTCCAGGATCCGCTGCAGGCCGGCCCCGTAGAGGTCGGTCACCTGCCGGACTAGGTCCTCGGCCCGGCCGCGGGCCACCGCCCCGCCGGCCCCGAGGGCGTCGAGGAGAGTGCCGATCCGGTCGCCGGTCTGCAGCGGCCGGTCACCGCCTGCCATTGCCTGTTACTCGCCGGTGAGCGTCTGGGTGGGGGAGTGCAGCTTCTCCAGCGTCTGGCCGTTGCCTAGATACATGTGGACACCGCAGGGGAGGCAGGGGTCAAAGCTGCGGACGGTGCGCATGATGTCGATGCCCTTGAAGTGCTCGCGGTCATTCTCCTCGAAGATTGGCTGCCCCTGCACGGCGTCCTCGTACGGTCCGGCGGTGCCGGATGAATCCGTGGGGCTCGCGTTCCAGGGGGTCGGCGGATAGGGGTGGTAGTTGGCGATCTTGCCGTCGCGGATCACCATGTGGTGGGAGAGGACGCCGCGAACGGCTTCCGTGAAGCCGCAGCCGATCGCCTCATCGGGGACCTCAAAGGTTTCCCAGGTCTTGGTGCGGCCGGCACGGATTTCCTCCAGTGCCTTTTCCGCGAAGTGCAGCGCAGCCGCGGCCGCGTAGGCCTGGAAGTACGTGCGGGCCCGGTTGCGTTCCAGGGTGTTGCTCCACTGCGGGATGTTCCATTCGAAGGACACCGGCCCCTTCAGCGCCGTCTTGGGCAGGTTGATCTGGACGCTCCTGCCGGTGGCCTTGATGTAGCCGATGTCCACGAGGCCGGCGAGCGCCGTGGCCCAGAGCCGGGCCAGCGGGCCGCCGCCGGTGTCCAGCGCCAGGTTGTCCTGGCCGTCGAACCAGCGCGGGGACATGACCCAGCTGTACTTCTCCGAAAGGTCCCGCTTCTGCGGCCTGGGGTTCGTGTGCTGGTTCCAGGGGTGGCGGCGGTCCACGGGGTTGCCCAGCGGATCATGGGTGACGAACATTTCCTGGTCTTCCCAGTCCTCGTAGTACGACGAACCGAGCATGATCCGGATGCCCAGGTTGATCCGCACCAGATCAGTGGTGACGAGTTTCCCGTCCACCACGACGCCTGGCGTGACGAACATCTTCCGGCCCCACTCGGTCATGTCCTTGTACTCGAAGTTGCAGTAGTCCGGGTCCTGGAGCGAGCCCCAGCACCCCAGCAGCGTGCGGCGCAGGCCCACCTGTTCGTAGCCCGGCAGGGCTTCGTAGAAGAAGTCGAACAGGTCGTCGTGCATGGGAACGACCTTCTTCATGAACTCGACGTACCGCATGAGGCGGGTGATGTAGTCGGTCATCAGCTGGATGGTGGCAACCGTGCCCACGCCGCCCGGGTACAGCGTGGACGGGTGCACGTGGCGGCCCTCCATCAGGCAGAACATCTCGCGTGTGGCCCGGCTGACCTGGAGTGCCTCCCGGTAGAACTCCCCGGTGAACGGGTTCAGCGACCGCATGATGTCCGCGATGGTCCGGTAGCCGTGCTCGCCTTCACGGGGAGCCCGGGTGTTTTCCGCCTTCGCCAGGACGCCGGGGTTGGTCTCCGACACCATCTTTTCGCAGTAGTCCACGCCGACGAGGTTTTCCTGGAAGATGTTGTGGTCGAACATGTACTCGGCCGCTTCGCCGAGGTTCACAATCCATTCGCCCAGGTTCGGCGGCTTCACTCCGTAGGCCATGTTCTGCGTGTAGCAGGAACACGTGGCGTGGTTGTCTCCGCAGATTCCGCAGATGCGGCTGGTGATGAAGTGGGCGTCCCGCGGGTCCTTGCCTTTCATGAAGATGGAATAGCCGCGGAAGATCGAGGAGGTGCTCTTGCACTCCACCACCTGGTTGTTCTCGAAATCGATCTTGGTGTAGATGCCGAGGCTGCCGACGATCCTCGTGATGGGGTCCCAGTTCATCTCCACCAGGTTGTTGTTGCCCGTTCCGCTCCCGGAATTCATTGGAATCGTGGAGGTCATTGTGCTTCGCCTGTCTGGAAGTTCGCCTGTCTGGAAGTGGGGTGGTTACCAGGTGCGCTGGGCGCCGGTGAGGAGCTCGCGCCCGGGCCGGCGCCACTTGGGCTCCTGGTCCAGGGTGTGGGTGGTGATGCCTCGGAGGGCCCTGATGGCAGATCCGTAGGGGCGGATGGTGCTGGTGGAAAGCTTGCCGCCGGGCGGCTCGTCCATGAACGGCATGAACTTGTCCGGGAAGCCCGGCATGGTGCAGCCGATGCAGATCCCGCCGACGTTCGGGCAGCCGCCAATGCCGTTCATCCAGCCGCGCTTGGGCACGTTGCACTTGACCACAGGGCCCCAGCAGCCGAGCTTGACGATGCACTTGGGGGAGCCGTACTCCGTGGCGAAATCGCCCTGCTCGTAGTAGCCCGCCCGGTCGCAGCCTTCATGGACGGTCTTGCCGAACAGCCAGGTGGGCCGCAGGTTGTCGTCCAGCGGGATCATCGGGGCCTGGCCGGTGGCCTGGTAAAGCAGGTAGGTCATGGTCTCGGAGAGGTTGTCCGGCTGGATGGGGCAGCCGGGGACGCACACAATGGGGATGCCCGCCTTGGACTTCCAGCCGTACCCGAGGTAGTCCGGAACTCCCATCGCCCCGGTGGGGTTTCCCGCCATGGCGTGGATGCCGCCGTACGTTGCGCAGGTGCCGGCGGCGATGATCGCCGTGGCTTTCGGCGCCAGGCGGTCCAGCCATTCGCTCGTAGTGATGGGCTGGCCGGTCTCGAGGTCGTTGCCGAACCCGCACCAGTATCCGCCCGGCTCGTGAAGTTTTTCGTTCGGAATGGAGCCCTCGACCACGAGGACAAACGGCTCCAGCTCCCCGCGGTCCGCCTTGCGGAACCACTCGAGGAAGTCATCGGCCCCTTCCTGGGGCCCGCACTCGAAATCGATCAGGGGCCAGTGCATGGCAATCCGGGGCAAGCCGGGCAGTGCACCGAGGGCTATCTCCTCGACGCTGGGCTGTGTGGCGGCCGTCAGGGCGACCGAATCGCCGTCGCAACTGAGTCCGGCGTTGATCCACAGCACGTGGATGAGGGCTTCTTCGGCCTTGAGGGATGTTTCAGTAGGCATCGGTGCCTCTTTCGGTGGCCCCGGGAGGGGCTCAGTGAGCGTCTGTCAGCGAATCAGTCAAGGAGTCTGACCGGGAAATGCCTGACCGGGATGTGGTGCCGCCGAGCCAGTCATACCAGGCGCGGAGACCTTCGCCTGTAGCGGCCGAAACTGTCAGGAATTCGGCCCGCGGGTTGACCTGCCGGATGCGGCGCAGGCACGCGTCGACGTCGAAATCGACATACGGGAGCAGATCCGACTTGTTGATGATCACCAGGTCGGCTGCCATGAACATGTGCGGGTATTTCTGCGGTTTGTCATCACCTTCCGTCACGGAGACGATTACCACCTTGGCTGTCTCGCCAAGGTCAAACAATGCGGGGCAGACCAGGTTGCCCACGTTTTCAATGAAGACTGTGGAGCCCGGCCCGGGGTCCAGGGCGTCGAGCCCGCGCCGGAGCATGTCGGCGTCGAGATGGCAGCCGGCGCCGGTGTTGATCTGGATGACCGGCCGGCCCACCGCGCGGATGCGGTCCGCGTCCAGGGACGTCTCCTGGTCCCCCTCTATGACGCCGGCGCGGAGGCTCTCGCCCAGATCCGCCAACGTGCGGACCAGGAGGGTGGTCTTGCCGGCGCCGGGCGAACTCATCACGTTGAAGGCCCGGATGCCACGGCCTTCCAGCCAGCCACGGTTCCTTGCCGCCAGCAGGTCGTTCTTGGCCAGCAGATTCTGTTCCAGCGAGATGGTTTCCGTGTTCGGGGACGGGTGGTGATGACCCGGACCGTGATCCGGACCGTGATCGTGATCATGCGGGTGGCTGTGCTCGTGATCGTGCGGGTGCGGGTGCGGGTGGCCGGGGTCATTGACGTGGAGGCGCAGCTGCTCATGCTCCGGTGTGTGCCCTGTTCCCTCGAGGCTTGAGACCCGGGTGTTCGCTTCGTCGCCGCAGCCGCACGTTGTACACATCTTCTACGCCACCTCCACCGACATCAGCATGAGTTCGCGGCCGTGGAGAATTTCGACGTCCGCACTTCCGCAGGGGCAAAGCAGGATCAGGTCTGGCAACTCGAATTCGCCTTGGCAAGTGCGGCACCGGGCCAGCCCTCGGGGCTCGTCGATCCACAGCCGCGCGCCCGCCAGGGGGGTTCCCGCAGAGACCACGTCGAAACAAAACCGCATGGCATCCGGGAGTACGCCGGAGAGGGTGCCGACGCGCAGGTTGACCGCGGTCACCGTCCGTTCGCCTGTACGGTCCAGAACGGCGTCCACAAGGCCCTGCGTGATGGAAAGTTCATGCATGGCGGCACTCCTTCCTGCCAAGATAGGCTCGCCCCGGATAAAGCGCAACCATCCAAAACTGACACGGTCCCGTCCTGCCGCGAGTAGGCGAAGTCATCCCGTCAGCGCCCTTCCAGGCACCCTCCGCCAACGGACAGCTGAGGCCCTTGGAAGCCTGATCCCGGGGCCTCAACCGCCCGGTCGCGCAGACGTTTTGGCAGACGTTAAGGTTGGAGGATGCCGTCGTTCCAGACCAGACTCAAGATCACCGGGCTCAAGCCGGGCAACCCTCCCGAAGCCGTGATGGCGGCCGCCGTGGAGGCCCTGGGCACCCGCCACCACGTGGAATCCAACCAGCTGGAACTGGCGGGCGGCGTGCCCCAACTGAACCTGCGTTTCCTCGTGGAAGCCACCGAATACAGCGGTGAGAACAGCCAGGCCCGGGAGTCGGCAGCGATGATGCGCGACGCCGTCGAACGCGTTGCGGTGACCGGCTCGCTTTCCGTGCTCCGCCGGAACCGCGGCCGCTGGGCGCCCGTCTGACTGACCCGTGAGCCGGTTGTCCTGCTCAGGGGAGCGGGCCGGCCGGCCCGTCCGGTTCGTCCACGGGGGACCGGCTGCCGCGCCGACGCGTGGCGATCACGCCCACCAGGGCCCCGATCACCAGGCCCACGCCCAGGCCGATCAGTGAGCTCGCCCAGAACGGCAGGCGGGTCGCGGAGCCGGTGAAATAGCCGAGGCCCACCAGCCAGGTCGCCCAGAGCACCCCGCCCAGTCCCGCGCACAGACTGAAGCCGCGGGTGGAAACATCGGCGATGCCGGCCGCCGCGGACGTGGCAAGCCGGCCGCCGGGAATGAACCGGGCCCCGATGATGGCGCCGTAGGTGGAGGAACGTCCAGCCTTGGCGATGGCTTCGTGGATGCCGCGGTGGACTTTTCGGCCCCACGGCCAATGGTCCAGGACATGGCTGAGGCGGCGTTTGAACAGCTGGAACACTATGACGTCGCCGAGCCACGAAGCCGCCGCGGACAGGCTGCCGATCAGGAACAGGTTGGCCCGGCCCTCCGCGGATAGCGCCCCGCCGGTGATCAGGACCATCTCCGACGGGATGGGCGGAAAAATGGCATCCCCGAGAACCGCCGGAATGATCCAGAAGTAGATCGCGGCTCCCCAGGTGTCCGCGTTGCCGAAGTCCATTCGCACAACGTATCGCACTTGGCGCCCCCACGCTGCGCAGTCCTTCGCCGGGACGGGCCGCGGTGCCACACTGGCAGCATGAGGATCGAGATTGTTCAGGGTGACATCACCGCGCGGCCCGTGGATGCGATCGTGAACGCGGCAAATTCGTCACTCATGGGCGGCGGCGGTGTGGACGGCGCCATTCACCGGGCGGCAGGGGCGGAGCTGCTCGAGGCATGCCGGCTGCTGCGCTCCGGCGAGCTGCAGAACGGCCTGGCGGTCGGGGCGGCCGTGGCCACTCCGGGATTCCGGCTGCCGGCCACCTGGGTGATTCACACGGTCGGGCCCAACCGTCACGTCGGCCAGACAAACCCCGCGCTGCTGGCGTCCTGCTTCACCGAGAGCCTGCGGATTGCCGAGGGCCTCGGCGCGCGGTCTGTCGCCTTCCCCGCGGTCGGTGCCGGCGTCTATGGCTGGGATGCCCGCCGGGTGGCGCAGGTGGCGCTCGAGGCCGTCCGCGGGTATGCGGGCCGCTCGATTGAGCCCGGCGTGGTGCTGGTGGAGTTCGTCCTGTTCAGCGCCGAGGTGGCGGCGATTTTCCGCGACGTCCTTAGCGGCGGTGCTGGTCCGTCCGCAGCTGGTCCCGCTGAGGCGGGCGGCGGCCGGAGCTAACCCGGCGTGGGCGGAACTGCCGCTGTCAGCGGACTTCGCTCAGCTCAAGCCGGCTGCGGTACTCCACCGGCTTCCTGGTGATGGGGTCGACAAATCGGATGCCGCGGGCCAGCAGCTGGAGCGGCTTGGTGTAGTCGTCCGGGGCCTTGTCCAGCAGGTCCGGGTAAAACGCGTCGTCCAAAATGCCCAGGCCCAGCGAGGCCATGTGCACCCGGAGCTGGTGCGTCTTCCCGGAGTGCGGCTCGAGGCGGTACAGCGCGCGCGAAACGGAGGCGGGCGGGCCGCCGTCGGAAGAACCCGAGGCTGGCGGGCCGCCTTCGGAAGTCCCGCCGTCGAACGTCCTGATCAGGTCGATGCGGGTCTCCGCATTGGGCTCGCCGTCGATCACCTCGGCGAGCAGGTAGCTGCGGGACTTGGTCATCCGGTTCCGGACCACCACGGGGAAGTCGACGGCGGGATGCCCGGCAGCCGGCTCGGCGGCGGCGACGCACTCGTATTCCTTCTGCACCTGGCGTTTCTCGAACAGCACCTGGTAGTTGCCGCGGGTTTCCGGGTTGGTGGAGAGCAGCAGGATGCCGGCAGTCATGCGGTCCAGCCGGTGCATCGGGATGAGATCAGGGAGGTTGAGCTGGTTCCGGAGCCGGACCAGCGCCGATTCCTGGATGTACGTTCCGCCGGGCGTGGTGGGGAGGAAGTGTGGCTTGTCCACCACGAGGATGTGATCGTCCTGGTGCAGGATGTTCAGCTCCACGGGCAGCCGCGTCTCCGGCGGGAGGGTGCGGTAGTACCAGATGAAGGTGTGGTCCTCGAGCCGGGTGCGCCGGTCCAGCGGGATGCCGCCCTCGCCCACGATCTCGCCGGCGTCGAACCGGTCCTCGATGCCCTGCGGGTCGATGTGCCCCCAGCGGTGCATCATGTAGTCCATTGCGGTGGTCCAGGGCCCCTCGTCCGGCAGCCGCAGGCGGGTGGCGTTCACGCCGTCGCGCACGGGAAGGGGGGATTGCATCACCGGTCCATTCTACCGGCGCCTCCTCCCGCCGTTTCGACGGTTCCCTGCGCCCTAAATGCAGCCCGACGTCGAACCGGCAGGGAACCGTCGAAACGGCCACCGACGGTAAAAAAGTTCTTGACAAATAAAATTGTCGGTAGGCACAGTGGAAGCATGTTGGACATCGAAGTGATCGAGGACCCCGCGGCCGCGGAGGCTTCCCTGGACCCGATCCGCACCCGGATTCTCCACGAGCTGGCCGAACCCTGGTCCGCCACGCAGCTTGCGGGGAGGGTGGGCCTGCCGCGGCAGAAGGTGAACTACCACCTCAAGGCCCTGGAGCGGCACGGGCTAGTGGAGCTGGTCGAGGAGCGCCGCAAGGGAAACGTCACCGAACGCGTGGTGCAGGCGACGGCGGCCTCGTACCTGATCTCACCCGCGGCGCTTGCCTCCGTGGCGCCGGATCCGCACCGGTTTTCGGACCGGTTCTCGGCCTTCTGGCTGCTGGCGCTGGCAGGCCGGATGGTCCAGGAGGTGGGCAAGCTCATCACCGGTGCCGCGGCCGCCCGCCAGAAACTCGCCACCTTCGCGATCGACGGCGAGATCACCTTCCGCTCCGCCGCGGACCGCGCCGCTTTCGCCGAGGAGCTGGGTGTCGCCGTCACCCGCCTCGTGGACAAATATCACGACGGCGGTGCTGCCGCCGGCACCGGTGCCGGCGGTCCGCGCGGCCGCGGGCACCGGCTCGTCGTCGCCCTTCACCCGACGCCCAAACCCGCCCCAACGTCAACAACAAAGCCAGTATCAGCTAAGGAGCAGGACAATGACTGACAACCGCGAATTCGAGATCGTGTACGACGCCGAATTGCCCGGCACCCCCGAGCGCGTCTGGGAAGCCGTTACCAAGGACACCCCGGCGTGGATGTTCCCTACGGACCAATGGCCCGCCGTCCGGACGGTGGACGAATACCCCAGCCGTCTCGTGACCAGGATGGACGGGCCTGACGGCTGGTTCAACCAGTTGGAGCACGTGCTGGAACCGCTCGACGGCGGCCGCGCCAAACTCCACTACGTCCACAGCGGCATCTTCGTGGACAACTGGGATGAGCAGTACGACGGCGCCAGCAAGCACACCGAGTTCTACCTTCACACCCTGGGCCAGTACCTCAAGCACTTCGACGGCAGGCCGGTGGTCTTCACGGACGTGCAGGCGCCGGCGTCGTCCCAGTCCCCGGACGGCTTTGCGCGGCTGAAGAAGGCGCTGGGGGTGGAAGGCGCGTCCGCCGGTGACGCCGTCGACGTGGAGCTCGACGGCGTGGGGCGGCTTTCGGGGGAAGTGGACTTCGCCAATGAGCACTTCCTGGGCCTGCGCACCGGGGAGGCGCTGTACCGGTTCTTTGGCCGCAACTCCTTCGGCGCCCCCGTGGGCATGACCGCGCACGACTTCGGCGGTGCCGGCGACTCCGCGGCCACGGCCTCGGCCTGGGGCCGGTTCCTCGAACGGGTCTACGCGTAGCCACTCAGCACCGGAGCGCGACCCGGGCGCGACGCGCCTGTTGCCGCGGGAGGCGCAAATGGCCCGGCGACACCCGAATTCCGGTGTCGCCGGGCCGTTTGCGTGTCGCCGCGCAGGTTGAGTGTCGGGGGATGCCGGCGGGCGTGTCAGGCGGCCCAGCCGCGGGCGACGGCATCCAGCGCCGAGGCGTAGACCGCTGCCCAGTCGGTGTGGGGCGGCCCGACCTGGGCCAACTCCAGGCTCACGAGGCCGTGAACCTGTCCCCAGATGGCCGAGGCGATCACGTCCACGTGCGCTGGCCGTAAGGTGCCGGCCGCCTGGGCAGAAGCGACGGACTCAATCAGCGGGGCCATGGCGTCTGCGGCGGCGTCGGGGCTGGGCTGGCACTCGACGTACGCCGCCAGCGCGCCGCCGAACATCAGCCGGTAGAGGGCCTGATGCTCCAGCGCCCAGGTCCGGTAGGCCACGCCGAGGGCGGGCAGGCCGCCGGGCGCCGCGGCCACCTGTGAGTCGCGGAACGACCGGAATCCGTCGTCCACCACCGCAGTCAGCAGCTGGGACTTTCCGCCGAACAGCGAATAGACGGCGCTGGTGGACGTCTGCGCGGCGGACGCGACATCGCGCAGCGTGACACGCGCCGGCCCTTCCCTGTCTACGAGGTCCGCCGTGGCGGCCAGGAGTTCCTGTCTGAGTGAATCGTTGTGCACCACGGGTCTTGCCATGGTGTCCATTGTTTCATAACCTTGTTTCGTAACAGCGTTATGAAACGCAGGACATGTGGCGACCACGCTGAACATGAGGACCACACAAGGAGCAGCCATGGCACAACAGGTATTCCCGGGCCGCTACACCGCCGACCCGGAGCGCGAGTCGGTGACCGTATTCCTGATCGGCATGCGTGCGAACCGGTGGTGGAAGGCCGCCACCGTCGCCAAGGTGGCTGCCACCATGCCCAGGATGCTCTGGCACCTGGCGGGCGATCCGGCGTCCGGCATGCTGGGATGCGAGCAGTGGTTCGGGCGTACCACCATGCTGCTCAGCTACTGGGAAAGCCCCGAGCACCTGCGCAAATTTGCGGCGGACAGGGAGTCCCCGCATCTGGAACCCTGGCGCCGCTTCATGAAGGAGGTTGCCGGAACCGGTGATGTCGGCGTGTGGCATGAAACGTACCAGGTGCCCGCCGCCGGGATCGAGGTCATCTACAACGGGATGCCGCTCTTTGGCCTGGCCAAGGCTACGACGCATGTGCCGGTCGGTGCCGGCAGCAACACGGCGAAGCAGCGCATGGGCCGGCCGGCGGGGCGTGTCGCGGGCAGTCCGTCCGGGAAGGGCTAAGACGCGCAATCGGCCCCGCGACGCGCAAAATGCCTGGGGACCATGGAATTCCGGTGTCCCCGGGCATTTTCCGCGTCGCCAGGCAATTTGTGCCTCCCCGGGCGTCAGGCGATGGCCACGGCGGGGGAGTCCCGGAGTGTCCGGCGCAGCTGCGGGGCCGCGTCCAGCCTGTCCTGGGCCGAGCGCAGCGCCAGGACGGCCGTCTCGAGCTGGTCCGGCGGCAGCGTGAAGGGGATGCGGAGATGGTTTTCAAAGACGCCGCCCACTCCGAAGCGCGGGCCTGCGGCGAGGCGGATGCCAAGCTCCGGAGCGATGACGGCCAGTGCCGTGCTGCTGGGAGCGGGGAGCCGGCACCAGACGGCAAGGCCGCCGTCGGGGCGTTCCGGCTGCCACTGCGGCAAATGGCCGTGCAGCAGTTCCAGCAGTGCCGAGCGACTCTCCCGGAGCGCGGCCAGCCGCCCGGGCAGCGGCTCCGTCAGGTTGCGCACCAGGTGCGCGGCCGCGAGCTGCTCCACCACGGGCCCGCCGAGATCCATGGTGGTGCGGACGGCGGCGAAGCGCTGGATCATGCCTTCCGAAGCGCGGATCCAGCCCGTGCGCATGCCGGCCCAGTGGGACTTGCTGAGCGATCCGATGGACACCACCGCCGGACTGAAGGAGGCCAGCGGCGCCGCGGTGCCGCCGTCGAGGTTCAGTTCGCGGAGGGTTTCGTCCGCCACCAGGACGGTGCCGGCCGCTGCGGCGGCCCGGACCAGCCGGCGGCGCTGGGAATCGGGCATCAGGCGGCCCGTGGGGTTGTGGAAGTCGGGCACCATGTAGGCCATCTTGGGCCGCTGCTGCATCAGGGCCGCCTCCGTGGCGGCGATGTCCCAGCCGGCCTCGGGCGCAGGCGGCAGGGCCACCGGAACCATCCTTCCGCCGGCCGCCCGGATGGCATCGAGCGCGTTCGGGTACGTGGGGTGCTCCACCAGCACGCGGTCCTGCCGGGCGACGAGGGTGCGCAGCACGATGTTCAGCGCGTGCTGGGCGCCCGACGTCACCAGGATCTGCGCGGCAGACGTGGGGACCCCGATGGCCGTGTACCTCCCGGCAATGGCTTCGCGGAGGGCGGGAACTCCGAGGGCGTCGTAGCCGAATCCGGGCAACAGGGCGGGTAGTTCCGTCAGGGCGGCGGCAAAGGCCCGGTGGACGGCTTCGCCGCTGGCGGGGAGGGAAGCGTAGGCGAGGTCGATGACGCCGTCAGGAACCGCGAGTCCAGGCGCGCCGGACAGCCCTGCCCCGTCCGCCTGTTTCCCCGGGGACTGCGCCGCTGAGCGGGGCAGGCACGTGCGGCCCCGGGTTCCCTGGCCGCTGCTCAGGAAACCCTGGTCCCGCAGGGAGGCGTAGGCCGCCGTGACGGTGGTGCGGCTGACGGCGAGCGTGGCGGACAGGGTCCGCTCGCTGGGGAGCGCGGTGCCCAGCGGGATGCGCCCGTCCAGGACAAGAAGCCGGACGACGTCGGCCAGCTCACGGTAGGCGGGCCCGGCGCCGAGGTGCCACTGGCCTAGGAGCCGTGCGAGGGCGGTGGGGGTGAGGGAACCGGACATCAGGCCAGTATCTCAAACTGGCCATGGAAAACAAGGCCAGTTGTGGCGCAGGATGGTTCAATGATGATCCGCAGACTCGTACAGCTCTTCACCGGTCTCGCCATGTATGGCATTTCCCTGGCCATGTTTATCCGCGCCGGACTCGGCCTGGACCCATGGGACGTGTTCCACCAGGGCGTGGCGGGACGAACCGGGCTGAGCATCGGCGCGGTGGTGATCATCATCAGCTTCCTCGTGCTCCTGCTGTGGATTCCGCTGCGCCAGCGGCCCGGGTTCGGGACGCTGTGCAACGCCGTCCTGGTGGGCGTCTTCGCCGACGTCGGGCTGGCCCTGATCCCGTCCTTTTCCCACCTCGGCGGCCAGATCGCCCTGCTGGGAGGCGCCGTGCTGCTTAACGCGGTTGCCTCCGCCTGCTACATCGGTGCCCGCTTCGGACCGGGCGCCCGCGACGGACTCATGACCGGCCTGGCCCGCCGCACCGGCTGGTCCGTCCGCGTGTCCCGGACGCTGATCGAGGTGGTGGTCCTCGCCGCGGGCTGGCTGCTGGGAGGATCCGTGGGCGTGGGCACCGTGGTCTACGCACTGGCCATCGGTCCCTTGGTCCAGCTCCTGTTGCCGCGCTTCATGGTCCCGGCGGCCGTCCCCGCTCAGGTCCGTGC
Organism: Burkholderia sp. RS01; assembly: GCF_039748055.1. Taxonomy (NCBI): domain Bacteria; kingdom Pseudomonadati; phylum Pseudomonadota; class Betaproteobacteria; order Burkholderiales; family Burkholderiaceae; genus Burkholderia; species Burkholderia sp. RS01. The sequence goes on along the minus strand of NZ_JBDLAK010000010.1, from coordinate 51,056 downwards.
GGACGGGGCCGGGAACGAGGCCGCGGAAGAAACCGGGGAGCCGGTGGCTGCTCCGTAGCGGCGGCCGCCCTGCGTCTTCGGGGCGCATCGGGCGTGGCGACGGGACCTGCGCCTCGCGTCAGGCCGGGCCGGCACCGATGAGCGGCTGGCAGTTGGGGCAGAAATAGATGTCGCGCTCCTCGGTGACCAGCTCCGGCGAACCGGCCGACCTTGCGGGCGCCGTCTTGCCCAGCACACCGCGGCGGATGGTGGTCCGGCAGCGCAGGCAAGGCTGGTGCTCGCGCCGGTAGACCCAGTAGCCGGGACGCCCGGCCGCCCGGCCCACGGGAGTGCCCCGCGCGTTAAGTACGGTGGTCCGCCGGCCCGGTCCGAGGTTGGCCTCAAGAAGCTGCTTGGCGTCGGCAAACACGGCCTGCAGATCCGTCACGGCCGCGACAGGTGATGCCGGGTGGACTCCGGCCAGGAAGCACACCTCGCAGCGGTAGATGTTGCCGATGCCCGCAAGGTTGCGCTGGTCCAGCAGGGCCACCCCGACGGGCACGTCCGGCGCCGATGCCACGCGGAGCTCGGCCTCGGCGGGATCCCAGTCCGGCCCCAGCAGGTCCGGCCCGAGATGTCCCACGGCCTTGTCCTCGTCCGCGGTCTTGATGACCTCCAGCACGCCAAGTGAGAACCCGACGGCGTCTGCCGCCGCCGTGCGGAGGACGCACCGTGCTGTGAAGCTGGGCTTGCGCCACCGGCCGCCCGGCGGGTAGACCTGCCAGCTGCCTTCCATCTTGAGGTGCGAATGGATGGTCAGCCGGTCGTCGGCCGGGCCCACCAGGCGCATGAGGAGATGCTTTCCCCGCGGCACGACCTCCTGGACGGTCCAGTCCCGGAGGTTAAGGGTGGCGAAGCTGGGCACGCGAAAGTCGGACGCCAGGAGCGTTTGCCCGGCAAGGGCGGCGTGCAGCTGGTTCGCCGCGCGCCAGACGGAGTCACCCTCAGGCACGGATTCTCAGTCCTTTCGGCGTGGAGTAGGCCCCGGCCGCGGTCAGGGCCGCGGCCACCGGGGTGTCGAGGATGCCGTGTCCGTTGACCTTTTCCATGACGAGTTTGTCCACGGCGCCCCGCTTCACCACGTCCACGAGGGCAGCGCCGGCGGCGGCGAGAACGGGCTCCTCCTCGGTGAAGACGAGCAGGGTCTTGCCCCCGCGTTCCACGTAAAGCACCAGCGCGCCGTCGACCATCACCACCAGCGCCCCCGCCTTGCGCCCCGGGCGGTGGCCGCTGCCGGCCTCGACGCTGAGCGCGGGCCACGGCAGGGCGGCGCCGTACGGGTTGGCGGGATCCGTGGCGGCGAGGGCCAGGGCCACCGGTTCGGGTTTGGCCAGCTGCGTGTCCTCCGAATAGGAGCGCAGGCGGTCCACCGTGGCAGGCACGGCGAACTGGGCCGCCCCGAGGTGCTCGACGAAGTAGCCGCGCCGGCAGCGTCCGGCCTCCTCCAGCCGGGCCAGCACCTTGTACATGAGTCCGAATCCGCCCAGGATGTTCTCGGCCATGACCGAGCCGCGGGTGACCACGCCGTACCGGTCGAGGAGCAGTTCGGCTGTGGCGCGGGCGTGGATGGTGGGGTCCAGCTCGGGCGCCGGGAGCGCCGACCAGCGCCCGGCCGCCAACGGCGGTGTGGGCGGCGAACCGGTCACCGATCCGTACCGCCCGCCAGTGAGCCCCGGGGAGCCGAGCAGCCCTGTCCCGTGCGAGCGCCCCAGCCGGCTCAGCCGCGGGGCACGGGCGCGCGGTGCGCGGGCAACCTGCCGGTGGGCGGTGTGGCCGCCGGCGATCAGGGCCCGGACGGGAGCGAACGTGTCTCCTGTCACCCGGCCCGCCCAGGCAAGGTCCCACAGCGCCGACACGATTTCCTGGTCGCCAAGCACCGCGTCCATTCCGCCGGCGACCTCCGTCAGCTGACGGAAGAAATAGCCCCCGCCGTTGGCCTGGAGATAGTCCAGCAATCTTTGCTGGGCATCTCCGGGCTCAAAATCAATCGCCGGATTCAGGGTCAGCTCGGCCGAGTCCGCCACGTGCAGGCTGATCCAGCCGTCGTTGCCGGGCAGGGAGCCGGCCCCGGACCACAGCACCTCGCCGGCTGCCATGAGCTCGTCCAGCATGGCCGGCTGGTAGTTCGACACCCGGCTGGCCAGAACCAGGGGTTCCCACGCGGACGCCGGAACCGGCACCCCGGACAGCTGGTCGATGGCCGTGACCACCCCGTCCAGGCCGCGCAGCGCAGGCTGCCCGCGCCCGGTCCCGGGTGTGCGGACGTTCTGCCAGGCGGGAAGGAACCGCCCGTAGGCGGCGGTGTCCACCGGTTCCACTTCGGCACGAAGCGCGGCCAGGGAGCGGCGCCGCAGCTTGCGCAGGACCTCGGCGTCGCACCACTCGCTGCCGGCGGCGGCAGTGGTGGCGGACGCAGGGACGGCAGATGTTGGGGCCTCGGGCACAGGAGAAGTGGCTGCGCCGTGGCCGGTGTCCGCGGAGGTAGCATGGCCCGCCGCCGGCTCGGTGTGGGGCCGGAATTCGCCCTCCACCAACCGTCCGTCCGCGGCGAGGCGTTTCAGCGCCGTGCCGACGACGGCGACACCAAGTCCCAGCCTGGCCGCGGCTTCCGTGGCCGTGAAGGGGCCGTGGGTGCGCGCGTAGCGGGAGACGAGGTCCCCCAGAGGATCCGCTACCGGCTCGATGAAGGCAAGGGGAACGCCCATGGGAAGGGGGACGCCGATGGCATCCCGCAGCCGCGCGGCATCTTCCACTGCAGCGAACCGATCGACGCCGCCGATGGTCACCTTGATGGCGCGGTTGGCCCGTTGCAGCATAACGAGGTGCGCGACGGCGATCGCCACGAGCGTCTCGGCAGGCTCGGTTTCGACGGCTTCGACGGCCTCGGTTTCGGCAGGCTCAACCGGCGGCGCGGTGGTTTCGGCGGGCTCAACCAGCGATGTGGTGGTTTCGACGGCTTCGGTTTCGGCAGGCTCAACCGGCGGTGCAGTGGCGAGTCTCTCGGCCACCTCCGTCGGCGCCAGCGGACCGAGGAGCCGCAGCAGATCGGCAACCCCCTCGACGCCGCGGACTTTCCGGTCCGGAGCGAGGCGCTGCAGTTCGCGCTCGGTGGCTTCGATGACCCTTGCGTCCAGGAGTTCCCGAAGCTCCACCCGGCCAAGGAGCTCGTTCAGCAGGGTGGAATCCAGGGCGAGGGCGGCGGCACGGCGCTCGGCCAGCGGGGAGTCGCCCTCGTAGAGGAACTGCGCCACGTAGCCAAAGAGCAGCGACTTCGCGAAGGGCGACGGCTGCTGCGTGGTTGTCTGCACGATCCGCAGTTCGCGCCGTTCCACGGATGCCGCAATTTCCTTCAGGGCCGGCAGGTCGTAGACATCCTGCAGGCACTCCCGCACGGTTTCCAGCACGATGGGGAAGGACGGGTACTTCCGCGCGACATCCAGCAGCTGGGCGGACCGCTGGCGCTGCTGCCACAGCGGCTGCCGCTTTCCGGGGGTCTGCCGGGGCAGCAGCAGGGCACGCGCCGCGCACTCGCGGAAGCGGGAGGCGAACAGGGCGCTGCCGCCCACTTCCGCCGTCACGATCTGCTCCAGCTCCTCGGGGTCGAACAGGAACAGTTCGGCGCCGGGCGGTTCGTCCTCCATCATGGGGACGCGCAGCACGATGCCGTCGTCGGCCGCCATGGCGGAGCCGTCCAGACCGTAGCGCTGGTGCAGGCGCTGACCCACGGCAAGTGCCCAGGGCGCGTGGACGGGCATGCCGAACGGGCTGTGCAGGATGACCCGCCAGTCGCCGAGTTCGTCGTGGAAGCGTTCCACGACGAGGGTGGTGTCGCTGGGGACCACGTCCGTGGCCAGCTTCTGTTCGTTGAGATACTGCAGCAGGTTGTTGGCGGCGAAGTCGTCAAGACCGCTGGCCTTGCAGCGTTCGGTGGCAGGGCCGACGTCGGACGCCGACAGTTCGCGCACAAAGGCGCCCAGGGCGCGGCCCAGGTCAACCGGCCGTCCCAGCGAGTCGCCCTTCCAGAACGGGAGCTTTCCGGGCTGGCCGAAGGCCGGCGAGACGAGCACGCGGTCGTGCGTGATGTCCTCGATTTTCCAGCTCGTGGCCCCGAGCGCGAAGATGTCGCCTACGCGGGATTCGTAGACCATCTCCTCATCGAGTTCGCCCACGCGCCGGCCGCCCTTTGCCGTCGACGCGGCACCGGTGGCCTTGCCGTCCCCCGGTGCTCCGGCAGGGGAGGCCGACCCCTCCGTCTCGGTGCCGATGATGTAGACGCCGAACAGGCCGCGGTCCGGGATGGTTCCCCCGGAGGTGACGGCCAGGCGCTGCGCCCCCGGCCGGCCTTCGATGGTGCCGGCATTGCGGTCCCAGACGATGCGCGGACGGAGTTCGGCGAATTCGTCCGAGGGGTAGCGTCCGGCGAGCAGGTCCAGGGTGGCTTCAAAAGCGGAGCGGGGGAGCGTGGCGAAGGGCGCCGACCGCCGCACCGTGGAAAACCACTCCTCGACGTCGATGCTGCCCAGGGCGGTGGCGGCAACGGTCTGCTGGGCCAGGATGTCGAGGGGATTGGCCGGGACGCTGAGGCGCTCGATCTTGCCGTCCAGCATGCGTTCCACCGTGATGGCGGTGTGGACGAGGTCGGCGCGATGCTTGGGGAAGAGATACCCCTGCGAGATTTCGCCCACCTGGTGGCCGGCGCGGCCCACCCGCTGCAGTCCGCTGGCCACGGACGGCGGCGATTCCACCTGCACCACAAGGTCCACCGCGCCCATGTCGATGCCGAGTTCCAGGGAGGACGTCGCCACCACGCAGCGCAGCCGCCCCGATTTGAGGTCGTCCTCGATCATGGCCCGCTGGTCCTTGGACACCGAGCCGTGGTGCGCCCTGGCCAACAACGGATCAGCGCCCGCCGTGCTGCCGGCCTGCGCCATCATGTGCGCGGGCGTGGCCGTGGATGTGGGCGGTGTCCCCGCCGCGGGCGACGACGGATCCTCCCAGCCGCCGCCGACCGCAATGAGCTGGCGCTCGGCGTGGATCTCGTTGAGCCGCGCGGTCAGGCGTTCCGCCAGCCGGCGCGAGTTGGCGAAGACGATGGTGGACTGGTTGGCCAGCACCAGGTCCACGATCTTTTCCTCCACATGCGGCCAGATCGAGGCCTGCGGCTGCAGCCCCGAGGCGGGACCGGAGTCGAAGGCTCCGGCGGCGCCCTGCAGATCGGACATGTCCTCCACAGGGACAGACACGGTGAGGTCCCAGTTCTTGCGCGACGGCGGGGCCACGATCTGGACCGGAGCCGAACCGGCCAGGAACTGCGCCACGAGCTCCCTCGGCTCCACCGTGGCGGACAGGCCGATCCGCTGGGCAGGCTTGGGCAGCAACGCGTCAAGGCGCTCCAGGGAGACCGCGAGGTGGGCCCCCCGTTTGGTGCCGGCGACGGCGTGGACCTCATCGACGATGACGGTGTCCACCTCGCTCAGCGTTTCCCGCGCCTTGGATGTCAGCATGAGGAACAGCGACTCCGGGGTGGTGATGAGGATGTCCGGCGGGTTGCTCAGCAGGGCGCGGCGGTCCGAGGCAGGGGTATCGCCCGATCTGACGCCGACGGTGATCAGCGGGGCCGGCAGGTCCAGCCTCTTGGCGGTCTGCGTGATGCCGATGAGGGGCGATCGGAGGTTGCGTTCGACGTCGACGCCGAGCGCCTTGAGCGGCGAAATGTACAGTACGCGGGTTTTCCGCTTTGGTTTCCTTGCCCGGGGCTGTTTGGCCGCCCGGGCACCGCCGGGACCTGGGGCGGGAGCGTCTTCCAGCCCCGGCAGCTCCGCGGGCAGGGCCGCTCCGGAAACCAGCAGCCGGTCCAGCGCCCAGAGGAACGCAGCCAGGGTTTTACCGGAGCCCGTGGGCGCCACGACAAGGGCGTGCGAACCGGAGGAAATGGCTGCCCATGCGCCCTGCTGGGCGGGCGTGGGCTCGGCGAACGCGCCCAGGAACCACTCCCGGGTGGGCCGGCTGAACTGGCCCATCGCGTCCACCGTAGATGTGCCGCCGGGCGTGCCGGCGGGCTCCTGCGACTGCATGCCTCCATCATGCCCCAAAGCACTGACAGTATTGCCGGCGCCCTCTGCCGAGAGGCCTGGGCCGGCCCCTCCGGCTCACTCCGCCGGCGGTAGGTCGTGCGTGGCCGGCCCCTCGAGGACCTTCCCGTCGTGGCTGAACCGGGAGCCGTGCAACGGGCAGTCCCAGGATTTCTCGTTGTCGTTCCAGTGGAGCACCCCGCCGAGGTGGGTGCAGACGGCGGACAGGGTGCACGTGGTTCCGTCCACGGTTGACGCTGCGATGGGTTTGCGGCCCCGCAGGGCCAGGGCGCCCGTCCCTTCCGCAGGCGGGGTGCCGGATTCCGCGGGCAGTTTCCTGAGGCCGGCCCGCGCCCAGTCCTTCGCAACAGTCGCGGCAACGTCCGCGTTGAGCGCCACGGCGGATGCCGCGCCGGGAGGGGACGTGACGCGGCGGTGAATGGCGTTGGCCCAGGGCAGGTGGCCTCCGAGGATGTCCGCGGTGATGCCAAGGGACGCGGCCACCGCGTTGGTCATGCCCCACTTGTTGTACCCCGTGGCGAAGTAGATGCGGCCCCGCCCGCGCGGGAATCTTCCAAAGAACGGCATGAGGTTGGTGGCCTGGTAGTCCTGCGCGGACCAGGTGTGGGTCACCGCTGCGTCCGGAAAATGTGAGGCAGCCCAGGCCAGCAGTTCGTCCAGGTGCGCCTGTTCGGACCGCGGCCTGCCCACGGGGTGTCCGTTGCCGCCCACCAGCAGCAGGCGCCGCCCGTCCGCCGGGTAATCCCGCAGTGACCGGACAGGCTGTTCCACGGACAGGTACATGCCGTCCGGCGGCTCGGCGCCTTCGGGCAATTGCAGGGACGCGGCGTACGAGCGGTTGGGCTTGAGTTTGGCGAAGTACAGGCCGCGGTTCAGGATGGGCGTGCCCGTGGCCAGCACCACTTCGTTGGCATGCACCCTTCCGTGGTCCGTCTCAACCACTGCCGGGTCCGTGCCGCCGACGTTCTGGACGCGGACGCCGGAGACGATCGTGCCGCCGTGCGAGCGCACGTCCTCGGCCAGGGCGAGGACAACGTCCATCGGATTGATCTGCGCCTGCCCGCGGAGGCGCAGGGACCCGCGCACCGGGAAAGGCAGCCCGGCGTCGCGGACATAGTCCACCTCGACGCCGGCGGCGAGGGCGACGGCGAGCTCCTCGCGAAGCGCCTCAGTCCCCTTTGGCGTGGTGGCGTAGGTGTATGCGTCGCGTTCCTGGAACGGCACCCTGCGGGTTTCAAGGTACCGCAGCAGCCAGGCCTGCCCTTCGCGGTTGGCTGCCACATAGGCGTCCACGATCTTCGCGGAATACTGATGCCGCAGGCCGGACAGAACGGTTCCCTGCAGCAGGGTCACCTTGGCGGTCGTGTTGCCAGTGGCCACGGCCCCGGGACTTCGCGCCTCCAGGACCAGGACGTTCTGGCCTGAACGGGCCAGCAGGAGTGCCGTCACCAGCCCGGTCAGGCCGGCGCCGACCACCACGGTGTCATAGGCTTCCCCCTGGCTGAACTCGTCGCCGGTGAAAGTATCGGTGCGGTCCAACCAGAGTGATGTCACGAATATCTACCCGCCTTCGGCCCGTGCTCAGTCCGCGGGGCAATCCCGCGATAGGCCCGGTGCGGTCAGCAAGGACCCTGAGTAACCGCAAGTGTACTGACGGATGGGTGACCGGAACAGGCTCGGGGCCGGAACGTGCGAACGGCGGCGCGCATAACCTAGCGCGCCTGGAACGCCCCGATGCTCAGGAGCTCAATGGAGGCGTTGCTGCAGGCATCCGACGGCCGGGGCACGAACAGCGACGCCGTGTCTTCGGGCGGGTAGACCCGGAAGCCGGCCGCGGCCGCCTTGACGCAGTCAGGGTAGTTACCCGCCTGCGTGTAGCGGAGCACGGCCGTTCCGGACTGGCCCGGTGCCAGCAGCACGTCGCCGACTGGAACCGACGTGTCGCGCCGCGCCGGAGCACCGATCGGCTGGCCGTTGGGGCTGTTGGTCAGCGAGACGCCGGCGAAGCCCTTCAAGTGGCAGGAGGACGGGCCACTGTTCGTCAGGATCAGTTCCATGTAGACGCTGCCGGCCGCGCCTCCGCCGGTGGCGTCCGTCGTGGCCTTCAGCGTGGCCGCTTTACACGTTTGGACGCTGCCGGAAGTGGCCTGCCCGGAGGGCGGTGAGGCTGACGGATTGGCTGGTGCCGCCGAAGAAGAGGACGACGACGGCGGGGACGTTTCGGGGGCAGCCTGGCTGCCGTCCGCACTGGGGGAGCCCGTACCCGGTTCCGAGCTCTGCTGCCCGGCCGGCTGGCTGGGGCCGCAGGCGGTCAGCAAGAGGGCCAGTGCGGCAGCCGCCGTCGTGCATATCAGTCCGTTGGTGATTCGCTGAAGCCTCATGACTTTACCTTTGCCGCCGTTCCTGCCGGAGTCAACGAAGGCGCGGCAGCCGGACGAATTTGGTGCCCGGATTGTGACATCGGTGCCCGGAGCCCGGAGCCCGGAGCCCGGTGGTCGGCAGTCATTCGGCGGCGCCGCTAATTTTCCGGCCGTGATGCAACGATAAACCTTGCATTGCCGCAGAAATGGCGGAATTACGGGCCAAATTTGCGTTGATAAGGCGATTTGGCTGTGCCAGAATGAACTTGGTCTCGCTTGTCCATCACTTGGATGAATCTAATTCAAACAGGTGCTAATAGCTCATAGTCAGGCGACGGCCAGTCATACAGCCGCCGCCGGCATTGCCCCTTCGATATATGGGGCAACGCAGGGTTGAGGGAGGCAACTCGGCATCCGTCCGCAGCAACGCCGCTGCGGAGGGTTCCTGAATAGGCGCATCAGTCATTGGCACCGGCAACGCCGCCGGAGCCAATAACGATGGGGGCTGAGGATATGACCGGTTGGCTCGTCCGCTGGAGTCTTAAATTTCGTTTGATCATTTTGGCCGCTGCAGTCGGCATCTTAGGGTTCGGAATAACGACCCTGCCGACCATGCCAGTGGATAATCTTCCCGAATTCTCCCCGCCACACGTGGAGATTCAAACCGAAGCACTTGGGTTGTCGGCCGTGGAGGTCGAACAGCTCATTACGTCGCCCATGGAGGCTGACCTACTCAACGGTGTTGCCTGGCTTGACGAGATCCGCTCAAAGTCAGTTCCGGGCCTGTCGTCCATTGAGATGGTCTTTGAACCGGGCACTGATATTTTCCGCGCACGGCAGCTGGTGGCGGAGAGGCTGACGCAGGCCTTCGCGCTGCCCAACGTCTCGGCGCCGCCGGTGCTGATGCAGCCGCTGTCATCAACGAGCCGCGTCATGATGGTCCAGCTCACGTCCGAGGACGTGTCGCAGATCGACATGTCGGTTCTCGCACGGTGGAACATCAAGCCGGCCCTGATGGGTGTTCCCGGCGTGGCCAATGTGTCCATTTTCGGCCAGCGCGAACAGCAGCTTCAGGTGCAGGTCGACCCGGAGAAGCTCCGGGCGAGCAACGTCACGCTCAACCAGGTGATTGAGACTGCCGGCAACGCCGTGTGGGTCTCGCCGCTGAGCTTCCTTGAGGCATCCACACCGGGCACCGGCGGATTCCTGGAGTCTGCGAATCAGCGGATCGGTATCCAGCACGTCCTTCCCATTAGGACTCCCGAGGACCTTGGCAAGGTCAGCATCGAGGGAGCCCAGAACAAGGCGCTGAAACTCTCCGATGTCACCACCCTGAGCGAGGATCATCAGCCGCTGATCGGTGAAGCGGTCACGGGCAAGTCCCCGGGCCTCCTCCTCGTCATCGAGAAGTTCCCCGACACCAGCGTCGGCGAAGTCACCAAGAGCGTCGAAGATGTCCTGGACGGACTCCGCCCAGGCCTCGCCGGTATCACAGTGGACTCCACCGTGTTCCGTCCGGCATCCTTCGTGGAGTCGGCCGTCGGCAAGCTCGGTGTGGCGCTGCTGGTGAGCCTGTTGGTAGTGACCGCCGCCGTCGGACTGATCTTCCGGTCCTGGCGCTACGCACTCCTGGCTTTCGTTGCCGTTTCGGTGGCCGCCATGGCTGCCGCACTCGTGCTGCAGTTCCAGGGTGCCGTGCTTAATACGATGGCCTTCGCCGGGCTTGTACTCGCCCTGGTGGTTGTCATCGGCGACGTCATCACGGATCTCTACAGCTTCCGGCAGGAAAGGACGGACGACCCGGCAGCAAGGGAGGGCCTGCTCCTGCACGCACTGCAGCGCTCCCGGGTTCCTGTTCTCTTCGCCGGCCTTGCCGCCCTGCTGGCCGTTGCACCGTCCCTGTTTGTTCCCGGCGCCCAAGGGGCATTCCTCAAACCTCTGGTGCTCTCCTACCTGCTGGCTACGGCTGTTGCGATGCTCGTGGCGCTGACAGTCACGCCGGCACTGGCCAGCCTTCTGTTGCGCGGACACCGTCGGCAGCGGCGCACGCCAGCCTTCGTCCGGAAGTTCAAGCTCGGCTACCGTCGGTCCACCAAGTCCTTCACCGGAACTGTGGCCACCGTATTTGCGCTAGCGGCGGCGGTCATGGCCATTGCGGCCATTGCGGTTGTTCCCGGGCTGACCAGGGACCTGCCGGTGGTCGCTTCGGTTCCTGACCGGACGATCCTCGTTCAATGGGATGCCGCCGCCGGTACAGGCACCGACGTCATGAACAGGGTGATGACCAGGGCCACTGACGAGCTGCGGTCAATTCGCGGCGTCTCGGCGGTCGGCGGTCACGTGGGTCGTGCCATCACGTCAGACACATCATCCGACGTCAATTCCAGTGAGATCTGGGTGACCATGGATGACAATGCGAACTACACCAGGGTCCGCTCCGAGGTCAGGGAAATCGTGGAGGGCTACCCGGGCCTCACGCCCACCGTCACGACCTACCCGGAACAGCAGCTGGCCGCCGCCACGGTATCCGATGAGCAGCAGTTCACGGTACGTGTCTACGGTGTTGACCTGGCGATCCTCCGCGAGAAGGCCGAGGAAGTCCGCGAGATCCTGTCCCGCACGAACGGCGTCGTCGATCCGCGGGTGGATGTCACGGTTGACCAGCCTGTTGCCGAGATCGAAGTGGATCTGGCAGCGGCTCAAAAGGCAGGCATCAAGCCGGGCGACGTCCGGCGTGCCGCAGCCACCGTCCTCCAAGGCATTGAAGTCGGCTACCTGTTCGAGCAGCAGAAAGTCTTCCAGGTCATCGTCAAGGGAACGCCGGCCACGCGCAACAGCATCAACAGCGTTACCGACATGGTGGTGGACAAGCCCGACGGCGGCCATGTCCGGCTCGGCGATGTTGCCAAGGTGACGCTCCGTCCGAACCAGACGGTGATCCAACATGACGACACCTCGAGGCGCCTCGACGTTGTGGCCAGCATTCAAGGACGGGATCTTGGTGCCGTCAAGGCAGAGGTCCAGACAGCGATTCGGTCGCTTCAGTTCCCGCTGGAATACCACGCCGAGATTCCGCCGCAGTACGGTGAGCAACAGGCTGCCGGCGCACTCATCTGGTGGCTTGCAGCAGCAGCCGCTGCGGGTGTCCTGGTCCTTCTCCTCACGGTTCTTGGCAGCTGGCGGCTCGCGGGGCTGTCCTTCGTGCTGTTGCCGGTCGCCCTGGCCGGCGGTGTGGTGGCCGCCGAGATGGCGGGCGGAATCGGCTCTGTGTACGTGTTGGTGGCGCTCGCCGCGGTCCTGGCCATTGCGATCCGCGACGTCGTCCTGCTGATGGGGACCTACCAGTCCCTGCAGAGCAAGGATCCCGCCGCATCTTCGGCAGCTCACATGGAACACGCAGCGTCCGAACGGCTCGTGCCGACCATTCTGTCCGCAGTCATTACAGGGCTGGCATTGGTGCCACTTGTCCTGCTTGGCGGGGCAGTCGGCTCTGGCATGCTGCTGCCGCTGGCGCTGATCGTGTGGGGCGGCCTGATCACGTCGGCCCTGCTCACCCTATATGTCCTGCCCGTCCTGTTCCTCCGTTTTGGTCCGGCCGCTAACACGGACTGGGGGAGCTCATTGGTGATTAACAACGGACGCGTTCTGCCAGAGAGGTCGGAATTGTCATGAAAAGCAATAGTGGTTTTGGGGGCTGGCGTTCTATTCTCGTGCTGGTCTTCGCAGCGTCAATGGGCCTCTCCGGGTGTGCGGCGGTAAAAACTGCGGCCGCTCCCGCCGGGCAGGCCGCGGCCACCATGGAAAAGGCGGGCCCGGATCTGAACAGGCTGACGCTGACAGACAAGGCTGTGGAAAGGCTGGAGGTGACCACGGCGAAGGTCACCAAGGGCACCGGCAGCGCCTTGGAAATCCCGTACGGCGCACTGGTTTACGATGCAAACGGTAAGACCTGGGTCTACACGAATCCGGAGCCGCGGGTCTACATCCGGGCCGCTGTAACGGTGGACCGGATCACCGCCAACAAGGTCCAGCTCCGGTCCGGCCCGCCGGCAGGAACCGATGTTGTCACGGTGGGCGCAGCGGAACTGTTTGGCGCCGAATTCGGTACGAAGGGGCATTGACATGCGCCGGATTGTCGGGTTCAGCCTGAAATTCCGCGCCTTGGTGGTGGCCATAGCAGTGGCAATAATGGCGTTCGGCGGCGTCCAGCTCAGCACGGCATCGGTGGATGTCTTCCCGGAGTTCGCACCACCGAAGGTCGAAATCCAGACCATCTGCATTGGCCTGACTGCGTCCGAAGTGGAAGAGCTGGTGACCGTTCCGCTCGAAGACGCCCTCAACGGCGTCGAAGGACTCGACGAAATTCGTTCCAAGTCCGTCGAGCAGCTGTCCTCGATCGTGCTCCTCTTTGCCCCGGGGGCTGACCTGCTCAAGGCCCGCCAGCTCGTCTCGGAGCGCATCGCCAACGTCACTCCGTCGCTGCCTACGTGGGCGGCGCCGCCGGTGATGCTGCAGCCGCTGTCATCCACCAGCCGGGTCATGAAAATCGGCCTGACGTCGGATGAGCGTTCGCTGATGGAAATGTCCATGATCACCTACTGGAAAATCCGCGCCCACCTTCTGCGGGTGCCCGGCGTGGCCAACATCGCCATCTGGGGCGAACGGCTGCAGATGCTTCAGGTCCAGGCCATCCCGGCGAAGATGAAGGCCAACGATGTCTCGCTGAATCAGGTCATGGAAGTCACAGCGGATGCGCTGGATGCCGGCCTGCTCCAGTATTCTCCGGGGGCCGTCATTGGTACCGGCGGCTACATCGGGACGCCCAACCAGCGCATCGGCGTCCAGCATGTGCTGCCCATCACCACTCCCAAGGACCTCGCGGAGATCACCATCGAGGAGAAGAACGGGAAGCCGCTGCGCCTCGGTGACGTGGCCAATGTAGTGGAAGACCATCAGGCGCTCATTGGCGATGCCGTGATCAACCAGGGCGAGGGGCTGATGCTCATCGTTGAGAAGCTTCCATGGGGCAACACCCTGGAAGTCACGAAGGGCGTGGAGGAAGCGCTGCGGCAGATGGAGCCGGGGCTGAGCGGCATTAACGTCGACACGGAGATTTTCCGTCCGGCGACCTTCATCGAGGAGTCCCTCAATAACCTCAGCCGTGCGCTCCTGCTCGGCTGCATCCTCGTGGTCATGGTGCTGGGAGCGTTCCTCTTCCAGTGGCGGACGGCGCTCATCAGCCTGATCGCGATCCCGCTCTCGCTGGTGACGGCTGCGTCCGTTCTCTATCTGACCGGTGCTTCTGTGAACACCATGGTCCTGGCCGGGCTGGTGATCGCCGTGGGGGTGGTGGTGGATGATGCCATCATCGACATCGAGAACATCATCCGAAGGTTGAGACAGCACCGGGCTTCCGGTGGAACCCGCTCCACCGCCTCGGTGGTCCTGGAGGCCTCCTTGGAAGTCCGCGGACCGATCGTCTATGCCACGCTGATCATCATCGCAGCCGCGGTGCCGATCTTCTTCCTCCAGGGACTCACGGGCGCTTTCTTCAGGCCTCTGGCCATCTCCTACACGCTGGCGGTGCTGGCATCGATGGCTGTGGCCTTGACAGTGACCCCTGCCCTTGCACTGATCTTCATGCGCAAGGTCCCGTTAAAGGAGCAGGAACCACCCTTGGTCCGCGTGCTCAAGCGCGGTTACCGCTGGGTCCTGAGCCGGATCATCAGGCGTCCGGCGGCGGGTTACGCCACCTTCGGCGCCATGGCGGCCATCGGTGCCATCACAGCACCGCTGCTGGGGCAGTCGCTTCTGCCGGACTTCAAGGAGCGCGATTTCCTGATGCACTGGCTGACCCAGCCGGGCACGTCGGTCACGGAGGAGTACCGCGTCAGCCAGAAGGCCTGCACGGAACTGCTGACCATCCCGGGCGTCCGGAACTGCGGATCCCATATCGGGCAGGCATTCAACGCCGACGAGGTCGTGGGTGTGTATTTCGGTGAGAACTGGATCAGCGTCGACCCGGCAGCGGACTATAGCAAGACGCTGGCCTCAATCCATGAAGTCGTGGACGGGTATCCCGGGATCGTGCGCGACGTTCAAACCTACCTGAAGGAGAGGATCCGTGAGGTTCTGACGGGCGCCAGCGACGCCGTCGTCGTCCGGCTTTACGGGGACGACCTGGGGCTCCTGCGTTCAAAGGCCGCGGAAATCCAGGCGATCTTTGAGCAGACCGAAGGAACCGTTTCCCCCCATACGGCCCTGCAAAAGGACATTCCACAGATCAATATCGAGGTCAATCTGGAACGGGCCCAGAGCTACGGTCTGAAGCCCGGCGACATCCGGCGGGCCGCGGCGACGCTGGTCGCCGGTGAAGAAGTCGGTGACGTGTACAGGGGCGGCAAGGCATATGACGTGCAGGTCTGGAGTCCGCCAGAGGTCCGCTCCGACATCACCAGCATCAGGAACCTTCCCATTGATACCCCCAGCGGTCAGAAAATCCTGCTGTCCGATGTGGCTAGTATCCAGCTCAAACCGACCCCGAACGTCATCCAGCGCGATGCACACTCGAGGCGGATCGATATCGAGTCCAATGTGAAGGAAGGCCAGCTGGGCCACGTTGTTGCGGCCATGGAGGAAGGACTCAAGAAAGTGGAGTTGCCTCCGGGCTTCCATACGAAAATCCTGGGCGAGTTCCAAGAACGCCAAGCGGCAACCAACACGCTGCTGACCCTCGCCATCGGGGCGCTGGCCGTGATTTACCTACTCCTGCAGGTGGCCTTCGGCAGCTGGCGGTTGGCCACACTGGTGATCCTCACGCTGCCGATCGCCCTCGTGGGAGGCGTGTTCGCGGCCTTCCTAGGAGGCGGAGTGCTGTCACTGGGCTCCATTGTGGGCTTCCTGACCGTCATGGGCATCGCGGCAAGGAACGGCATCCTGCTCATCAACCACTGCCAGCACCTGGAGAAGTATGAGGGCATGCACTTTGGCCCGGAGCTGGTGCTGCGCGGGGCGGGGGAGCGGCTTTCACCGATCCTGATGACCACGCTCGCCACCGGGCTGGCCCTCGTTCCGCTGGTGGTCCTGGGCAACATTCCGGGCCACGAGATCGAGCATCCCATGGCGCTCGTGATCCTCGGCGGGCTGGTGACGTCCACGCTGCTCAACCTCTTCGTGGTTCCGTCGCTGTACCTGCGGTTCGGCAAGCCGAAGGAGCGCCGTCACCAGGCGCCGCCGAAGGAGCCCGTACTGGCTAACGCGTAGCTGTCACTCCGCTCAACCGGCCTGGCCGGTCCGCCGCCCACGTCCCGCCAATCGCGGGAACGTGGGCGGCGGCGGTGCGGGCACCGTCTGCGGGTCGGTTCCCGCCCGTCTGCGGCGCAGCTCGAGCGCCAGGCTGTCCTGCCCCCGGGCCATCGCCCACCGGTGGTTGGCGGAGAACCCGGGCTTCAGCAGCCAGCTGAGGCGCCGCAGTAGCGGCTTGGCGGCGGTCACCCGCCAGTCATAGGTGATGACGGCCTCCGGGCCGTCCTGCTCGAAGGTCCACCGCCCGGTGCCGTCCAGGTCGCCGGTGGCCCGGATCGCGAACCCTTTATTGGTTATTGGTTCCGTGACGGTCAGCGTCCAGCGGAGGGTGTAGGGCAGCCAGCCTTTGGTGTGGAGCCTGGCCATCCGGCCCACGCCGTTCTCCTGGCCCGCGTGCAGGAGTTCCGCGGACAGGTAGACCGACGGCCACCAGCGGGCCAGGCCGACGGGGTCGCTCAGCAGTTCAGCGACGTCGTCCGTGGTTCCGGCCACGCGCCAGGTGGTCAGGAAGGCGTAGTCGGTGCTTCTGGCATTCATCGCGGGCTCCTGACGGTGGGAGATCTGGAGTCCATTCAAGCGCTTGCCGCCGGTCTACTCAATGCCTTCTCGAAGACACTGGGGCCTTCTCAACGCACCGTGGACGCGCCGGTGCGTGCCTGAGGTGCGGGACCGCCCCTCGCTTCCGGTACCGGGTTCAAGAGCCGCCTATGCGGCGTTAACAGGCCGGCCATAGACTCATGGCGTAAGTCGATTTCTCTCACGCAAGGAGTAGTCATGAATTACGAAGGCACCGGCAACGAGAAGGCTGTGGCGGCCACAGACCTCAACCGGACGCACATCGGACTCACGGTCAGCTTTCAGCCCGATGAGGCCACCCTGGTGTTCGGACGGATCGGCGCGATCGCCCGGAAGGACGCCGGAGTGACCATCGCTTTGGAAGGAGTGGACAGCAGCGGCGGCCTCCAGACCACCTACACGGTGTCCCCGACCCAGAACGTCTATGTCCAGCCGGACATGCTCACCAACACCGAATCCACCATCAAGGACCTGTTCGGCAAGGTCCAGGAAAATCTGCGCGGACACAAGGGAGACCAGCACCCCGCCGCAATGTAGCGCCGGAGCGAAGAAACGGACCCGCAACAAAGCAAAGGCCCCTGCTTCCGTTGTAAACAAAAGGAAGCAGGGGCCTCGCGGCTATTCGAGGCGCAGACGTCCACCGCCGTCTCAGACGGGGAGAAAGGGCCCGAATCGGGCCGGGCGTAGGGTGGAAGCTAGACGAAAGGAACACTTCATGAAGAAAATCCTCATGGTACTGACCAGCGTTTCCGAGATCGGCGATACCGGAGAGAAGACCGGCTACAACGTGGCCGAAGCTGCACATCCCTGGAAGGTTTTCAAGGATTCCGGGCATTTCGTCGACTTTGCGTCCATCAAGGGCGGCCAGCCCCCGCGCGACGAGGTGGACTCAGAAGATCCCATCCAGGTCGCCTTCACGGAGGACGAGACCACGCGCGCCGGCCTCTACAACACTGCCCGCGTCGACGTCGTTGATCCCGAACAGTACGATGCCGTCTTCCTCGTGGGCGGCCACGGCACCATGTGGGACTTCCCTGACAGCGAAGGCCTGCAGAATCTGGTGGCCAGCGTCTACAACGCCGGCGGCTTGGTGGGCGCGGTCTGCCACGGACCGGCTGGCTTGGTGAACGTGGAACTGGCGAACGGGTTCCGCCTCGTCGAGGGCCGGAAGGTGGCCGCCTTCACCAACGACGAGGAGGTCGCCGCAGGGAAGGACAAGGTCATCCCGTTCTTTCTGGCAGACCGACTTGAGGAACAGGGCGCCACCCACGTCTCCGCTGGCGTCTTTGAGGAGAAGGTCGTGGTTGACGAGCGGCTGGTGACCGGCCAGAACCCGGCCTCAGCCGCCGGCGTGGCCAAGGAGATGGAGAAGCTCTTCGCACAGGTCATCCACCAGGAAAAAGCCGAGGAACAGCACGAGACGGAGGCTCTGCGCGCCGAGAAGGACGCCGAGAAGAACGCCAAGAAGGCTGCCGCGGACGCGGAGCACTAATACCAACAGCGCACTGAAACTGGCGGCCGCCCCGACAACGGGTACGTCCCAGACAAAGCAGAAGGCCCTGCTTCCCTTGGTTAACAAGGGAAGCAGGGCCTTTCTCATTCGTGGAGACGATGGGATTTGAACCGGCGACCAGCGGCCGGATGGGGTCGGCGGGGATGCCATCACGTGCTAGGCTCCCCAGAATCACGCGACCGATGCAAGTCGCAATCACTCAGGAGACTCGCTATGCCGGACACCACCTGCCACATGTCGATCTCGCTGGACGGCTTCGTCGCCGGTCCGGACCAGAGCCGCGAGGCCCCCCTGGGCAAGCGGGGGCTGGAGCTGCACCGCTGGCACATCGGCGACCCGCGAGCCAACGATGCCGACAAGGTCGCGAGTGAGTGGCTCATGCGCCCGCGGGGTGCGTATGTGATGGGTCGGAACATGTTCGGCCCGGTCCGCGGGGACTGGGATGAGGAATGGACCGGGTGGTGGGGAGCCGAACCGCCGTACCACGCGCCGGTGTTCGTGCTGACGCGTTTCGAACATGACCCGATTCAGATGGACGGCGGGACGACCTTCCACTTCGTCACCGAGGGCTTCGACGCGGCCTACGCCGCAGCCTGCCAGGCCGCGGGGGACAAAGGCGTGGACATCGCCGGCGGGGCTTCGACCGTCCGACAGGCACTGATCGCCGGCGTCATCGACGAACTCACCCTAGACATCGCACCGGTCCTGCTCGGTGCGGGCGAGCGCATTTTCGACGGGGTTGAATCCTTCGGTTTCGAACCCGCCGAGGTGCTTCACTCACCGCTGGCCACCCACATCCGCTATCGCCGCGTCAGCTAACTCCGTAGGCGCTTCCGGCGCAAACTTAGCGGCTGGGCGGGCACGCCGTAGGAAAAGCATTGCCAATGGGCCTATTCCTGGGCAAAACAAAACCCCCGCTCCCTTTGTAGATAAGGGAAGCGGGGGCCTTGCCATTTGGCGGTGACGGTGGGATTTGAACCCACGTTGGCTTTGACACCAAACAACATTTCGAGTGTTGCACCTTCGGCCGCTCGGACACGTCACCAACCTGTATAGGGTACCGGAGCAAGGCGCGCATCCACAAAACGGCGCTCTCCGGGGTCCGCCACGCGGCCCGTGCCGGCCCGGTTCTTCGCGCTCGCGCGGCCGGGGCACTAGATTCATCAGCAAGATGAGTATTTCCCAGCAGCCTGCAGAAGCAACCGCCTATTGGACCGTCGGCCCCAACCAGGGCGAGCTCCGCGCCGAGGAGCTGCCCGCGCCGGGCCCCGGGGAGGCGCTGGTCCGGACGCTGTACTCCGGAATCAGCAAGGGCACCGAACTCGTGGTTCACCATGCGTCCGTTCCGCCCTGCGTAGCAGAGCAGATGCGGGCCCCGCACCAGGAAGGCGTCTTTCCCTGGCCGGTGAAGTTCGGGTACCTTTCCGTGGGCATTGTCGAGGAAGGTCCGGAGGACTGGGCAGGCCAGCCGGTGTTCTGCCTGCATCCGCACCAGGACCGGTACGTCGTCCCGCTCGCCTCGCTCACCCGGATTCCCGACGGCGTGCCGCCCCGCCGCGCGGTGCTCACCGGCACGGTGGAAACCGCCGTCAACGCGCTTTGGGAGGCGGGGCCGAGGCTCGGTGACCGCATCGCGGTGATCGGCGCCGGACTGGTGGGCGGCATGGTGGCCACGCTGCTGCGGACCTTTCCGCTGGCGAGGCTCCAGCTCGTCGATTTGGAACCCGCACGCAAGGAACTGGCCGATGCCCTGGGCGTCGACTTCGCGCACCCGGATGACGCCCTTCCGGACTGCGACATCGTCTTCCATTGCTCCGCCTCGGAAGGCGGCCTGGAACGCAGCCTCAAGCTGGTCGGGGACGAAGGCGAGATCATCGAGATGTCCTGGTACGCGGACCGGCGGGTCAGCCTGCCGTTGGGGGAGGACTTCCACGCCCGCCGGCTGTCCATCCGCGCGAGCCAGGTGGGAGCCGTCGCCAGGGCGCGCCGGCACCGCCGCACCAACGCAGACCGACTGGAGACCGCGGCGGGCCTGCTGAAGGACCCGGTCTTCGACGCCTTCCTCACGGGCAGCTCCGCGTTCACGGAACTGCCCGACGTCGTCCGGCAGCTTTCGGACGGCACCCTGGAGGCGCTGTGCCACGTCATCGAATACCCGACCACAGAAACCATGAGGTAAACCAGTGTTCAGCCTGACCGTCCGCCGCCACTTCATGATCGCCCACAGCCTTCCCCGGGAGGCGTTCGGGCCCGCCCAGGCCCTGCACGGGGCCACGTTTGTGGCGGAGGTGACCTTCCGCCGTCGGGCCCTCAACGACGACGCCATCGTCCTGGACATCGGCGCGGCCGGCGGCATCCTCGAGGAGGTGCTCGCCGGGCTCAACTACCGCAACCTGGACGATCACCCGGATTTCGCCGGCAAGCTCAGCACTACCGAGGCACTGGCGCAGTACATCGCGGAGGCCGTGGCGGGGCGGCTCCGTGAAGACGGCGACGGCCGCGAACTGGCCGGCCTGGACGTCACCCTGCGGGAAAACCCGGACGCCTGGGCCTCCTTCGCCCTCGACCTCTCCCGCGGTTAGCCGCATCATGCAACCCCGCCCGTCCGCGGTCCGGCTGCTCGTCCCCGGCAACATCCGCCACAACTCGGGCGGCAACGTCTACAACGCGGCCCTGGCGCGCGGACTCTCGCAGCTGGGCGTCAGAGTGGACGTGGAACCGGTGGAGGGTACATGGCCGGTAGGCAACACTGAAGAACGACGGCGGCTGGCTGGCCTGCTGGCCCGGGGAACCGGAAACGGTGATGCAGTCACAATCGTGGACGGGCTCATCGCCTCCGGCGCTCCTGACGCACTGGAAGCGGCCGTTGAGGGCGGGCAACGCCCGTGGATCCTGCTGCACATGCCGCTGATCGACCATCCGGAACTCGAGATCCGGGCGCTCCGCGCGGCCGCCGGCGTGATCTGCACCAGCGGTTCCGCCGCCGCTGACATCACCCGGCGCCACGGCGCCGCCAGGGTCCACGTCGCGCTGCCCGGCACGGAGAAAGCCGAGCCCGCCGTGGGTTCCAATCCGCCGCACCTGCTCTCCGTGGCTGCCTTGCTGCCAAACAAGGACCAGATGCTCCTCCTCGGCGCCCTCGCCCAGGTGCAGGACCTGCCATGGACGGCAGCACTGGTCGGTTCCGATGAGGCGGACCCGGACTACGCGCGGGAGGTCAGGGGAGCCCTGGGCGAGTACGGACTGGAGGGCCGCGTGCGGCTTGCCGGCGAACTGAGGGGATCCACGCTGGAAGAGCAATGGCATGCGGCCGACCTCAGCCTGCTGGTGTCCAGGGTTGAGGCGTTCGGAATGGCGGTTACCGAGTCGCTCGCGCACGGCGTTCCCGTGGTGGTCCGCAGCGGCACGGGCGCCGTCGAAGCGCTGAACCTGGGTGCCGTGGACCTGGCCGCGCAGGAAGGCGGCGGATCCCGGCTGCCGGGGGCCGCCGTCGTCCTTGACACGGACCCGGCACCGCTCGCCGCGGTGCTGCGCGGATGGCTCAGCGGGCCGGAGCTGCAAGCGCAGTGGCGCCAGGCGTCGCTCGCTGGAAGGGACCGGCTTCCTGGCTGGGACGCGACCGCCCGGCAGGTCCTGGAAATCATCGGCGGACCGGCACCTGGGCCCGGCCATTCCTCGGAACGGCGTGCTGATGGACAATGAGCCCATGACCATCCACGTCTCGTCCTCCGGAAGCCTCAACGCAGCGGGACTCAGCGCGGCAGGACTCAACGGCGCGGACCTGAGGCCGGAACCGCTCCGCGCCTGGGCCTGGCACCGGCAGGGGCTGGACGGCACGCTCGCCGGGGCCACCCCGGAAGAGGTGTTGGCCCGGGCCGGCTGGGCGAGGTCGGTGGGCGGCGCCAACCCGTACCTCACCCTGTTCGCCCGCGCCGGGATCCGCCGCGACCGGGTGGACCAGGACGTCCTTGACCTGAGGATCCACGAGCTTCCCGCGGCGCGCGGCTGCACCTACGTCCTGGGCCGGGAGGACTTTGCCTGGGCCCTGAGCCTGGGCAAGAACGCGGAAGAAGCCTTCAGGGTGCTCGGCAGGCTGGGAGTGGACCGGGGCGAGATGACGCTGCTTGAAGAGCAGATCCTGCATGTGCTCTCGGAGGCCGAGGGCCCGATGGATCCCAAACAGCTCAAGGACGAGCTGGGCGAATCGGTCCGGAGCCTTGGCGAGGAAGGCAAGAAGAAAGGCGTGGCCACCACGCTGCCCACGGCCCTGGGACTGCTGCAGGCCGACGGGCGGATCCGGCGGGTTCCCGTCAACGGACGCCTGGACCAGCAGCGCTACGCCTACACCCTCTGGTCGCTGCCGCCCGGCAAGCTCGGCGCGGAGCAGGCCCGGACCGAACTGATCAGCCGGTACCTGGGCTGGACGGGCGGCGCCACCCTCAAACAGTCCCAGTGGTTCACCGGCTTCACAGTGGCCCACAGCAAGGCCGCGCTGGCCGAGGTCGGAGCCGTGGAGCAGCCCACCGCCGGCGGCGACGTGCTGTGGATGCTGCCCGACGACGTCGAACGCCTCGCGGTGTTTGCGCCGCCGGAGGAGGAACAGATCCAGTTGCTGGCCGGAACCGACTCGCTCGTCCTGCAGCGGCGGAACTCCGCCGACCTGTTCGCGGAGGCGGACAAAGGCAGGAAGGTGCTGAACTCCACCCTTGCGCTGCAGGCCGACCTGCCGGACCACCCGATCCTGGACCGCGGCAGGATCATCGGGCTGTGGCAGTACGATCCGGGCAGGGCCAGGATCGCGTACTGGCTCTTCGATGGCCCCACGCCCGCCGCGGAGCAGCGCATCGCCGAGGTGGAGGCCTGGATCCAGGAGGACCTGGGTGATTTCCGGTCCTTCAGCCTGGATGCGGTGGCCTCACGGCAGGAACGGATCGACGCGCTGGACGCCGCCAGCGGCCAGGCCGGCCGCTGAGCCGCCCGGCCGCTGAGCCGCCCGCTACGCCACCGGCGAAGGATCCGCTGATCCGCCAGGCGGGCGCCCGGCGTCGCCGCTCCGGTGCGCGCTAAAGAAGTCCCGCAGCAGCGCACCGCATTCCTCCTCCTGCACCCCCGCGTAGACCTCCACCCAGTGGTTGAGCCGGCGCTCGCGGAGGATATCGAAGACGGATCCGGCCGCGCCTGCCTTCTCGTCCCAGGCCCCGAACACCACCCGGTGGATCCGTGCCAGCACGATAGCCCCGGCGCACATGGCGCACGGCTCCAGCGTCACCACCAGTGTGCAGTCCTCGAGCCGCCAGCCGTCGCCGCGCCCGCCGTCGGGGATGGAACGCTCACGGAGCCGGGCGGCAGCCTCACGGATGGCCACGACTTCCGCGTGGGCAGTGGGATCCCCGTGCGCCTCCCGTTCGTTGCGGCCCGATCCGAGCACGGTGCCGTCGGGACCGATGACGACGGCGCCGATGGGCACGTCCTCGGTGGCCAGGGCCCGCCGGGCTTCTTCGAGGGCAAGGCCCATCCATTCGACGTGTTGTGGATCTGCCGGGGTCATGGGTCAATGATAGTTTCTAAGGGTACTTAGCTTCTGAGGGCACCTCGCCGGGAGAGATGATGAAATCGGTGACTGATCGGTTCGGCCGGTGGCTGGGCCCGTACGCGGCACTCTGGATCACGCTCATCGTCGGCGGCATCCTGGTGATCACCCTGACGCTGCTCGGAGCCGAGGTGTACGACAGCGTGGTGGACCAGAACGGTGTTTCCGGCCTGGACAAACCTGCCCTCGAACTCGCCAAACAGTACCGGACTCCGTGGCTGGACAGCACGGTCACCGCCTTCACCAACATTGGCGGCGGCATCGGCATGCCCATCCTGGCGAGCATCCTCGTGGCCTGGCTGATTTATGTCAGCCGCAGCTGGGGGCCCCTCATCCTCGTGGGCGGCGCCGCCGCCGTCTCCGTTACGGCCACCAGCGTGGGCAAGACGCTCCTGGGCCGCACCCGCCCGGACCACATCGATGCCGTGCCTCCCTTCGAGTTTTCTCCCTCATTTCCCAGCGGCCACACGCTCAACAGCACGGTGGTGATCGGCGTGGTGGTCTACCTCGTGTGCCTCCAGGTCAAAAAGACCTGGGTCCGGGCCGGCGTCGTCGCGGCGGGGGCCGTGTTCATCATCGCCATGGGCCTGAGCAGGGTGTTCCTTGGCCACCACTGGATGACGGACGTGATGGCCGCCTGGCTGCTCGGGCTGGCGTGGGTGGGCATGGTGATCCTCGCCCACAGGCTGTTCCACGTGATCCGCCGCCGGGAGCACGCAGGCCCGGCACCCACCTTCGAGCACCCCGCACACCTGCCGGACAAGGAGGCCCCCGAGGCCGGTGGAGATGCCGGAAGCCGGGGCAGGAAGGCAGCCTCCGGATGATAGTTTTGACGCATGCGCACACTCGTCGTGGACCATCCGCTGGTCGCCCACAAACTCACCGTCCTGCGGGATAAGAACACCCCGTCGCCGGTTTTCCGCCAGCTGACCGAGGAGCTTGTTACGCTCCTCGCCTATGAAGCCACCCGCGACGTCCGCACGCAGCCGGTGACCATCGAAACGCCGGTTTCCACCACCGTGGGCACCGCGTTCACCAAGCCCACGCCGCTGGTGGTTCCCATTCTCCGAGCCGGCCTCGGCATGCTCGAGGGAATGACCAAGCTGGTCCCCACCGCCGAGGTCGGCTTCCTGGGCATGGCCCGGGACGAGGAAACCCTGGACATCATCACATACGCGGAGCGCCTGCCGGAGAACCTGACGGACCGGCAGATCTTCGTCCTGGACCCCATGCTGGCCACCGGCGGCACCCTGCGCGAGGCCATCAAGTTCCTGTTCAAGCGCGGCGCCTCGGATGTCACCTGCATCTGCCTGCTGGCCGCCCCGGAAGGACTCGCCAAACTCGAGGAAGAGCTCTCGGACGCCAACGTCACCATCGTCCTGGCCTCCATCGACGAGAAACTGAACGAGAAGTCCTACATTGTGCCCGGCCTGGGCGACGCTGGAGACCGCCTGTACGGCATCGCCGGCTGACCGGTCCGGGTCTTCCGGAACCCAGCGTGCCCGGCTAGCCTGTGCACCATGGACTGGAAACTCGAACTTGTGTTTGTCCCTGTGTCCGATGTGGACCGCGCCAAGGATTTCTACGTCAACAAGGTGGGCTTCAACGCCGACTACGACGAGCGGCCCATGGACGGCATCCGCTTCGTCCAGCTCACCCCGCCGGGCTCCGGCTGCTCGATTGCCATCGGCGAGGGCCTCAACGATGCCCCTCCCGGCACGGCGCCGAGCCTTCAGCTGGTGGTCAGCGATATCCACGCCGCCCATGGCCAGCTCAAGGCCAACGGCGTGGACGTCAGCGACGTCGACGTCCAGGCGTGGGGCCACTTCGTCTACTTCGCCGATCCCGACGGCAACAAGTGGGCGGTGCAGTACATCCCCCGGTCCGCCACCTAGGTCCGCACCGGCCACGTCTCCAGCGGCCAAAGTAACAGACACGCGGCCTGCGTGTGTGGTGAGGCAGGATGGATTCATGAACCTGCCTGCCGATTCCGTCGCCGCAACCCTGACTGCCCGCGCTGTCCTGTTCGACATGGACGGCACCCTGGTGGATTCCACCGCGGTGGTGGAACAGGTGTGGGGTGAGTTCGCCGCGCGCTACGGCCTGGACATCGCGGAGATTCTGCGGACCTCCCACGGCGTCCAGGCGGGCGACACGGTGCGGCGTTTCGCCCCGGCAGGTGCTGACGTGGTGGCTCTCACCGCTGAACTCGGCGCGATGGAACGGGTACGGACAGAGGGCATCGTGGCTCTTCCCGGGGCCGCTGATCTGCTTCGCAGCCTCCCCGGGGACGCCGTGGCACTGGTGACGTCCGCCGACCGGATCCTGGCGGACATCCGGATGGACGCGGCGGGCCTGCCCATGCCGGCCACGGCCGTCACGGCCGACCTCGTCACCCGGGGCAAGCCACATCCGGAAGGCTACCTGCGCGCCGCTGAACTCCTTGGCGTGGCGCCCGAAGAGGCCGTGGTCTTCGAGGACGCGCCCGCCGGTATCGCCGCCGGCGTTGCGGCCGGAATTCGCACCGTGGCCGTGGGCCCGAACGCCGGCGTCATTCCGGACGGCGTCCTCCACATCCCGGACTATTCCGCGGTTTCGGCTTCGGTGGAGGCCGATGCCGACGGCCGCCGGGTCATTTCCTTCGTACTCTGACGCGCGTGCTCTGACGCGCGTGCTCTGACGCGCGGGCGGCAGCCGGCCCTGCCGGTCAGGACAGGTCGCAGGCTGTCGCGCCGCCCACGGTCCGGGCCTGGAAGTTTGCCGCCACCCATGCTGAGATCCTGGCGGCGGCGTCCGAGCCCGTTTCACCCTGCATCATGCTCCCGCCGATGAAGTAATGGATCTTGCCGTCGGCCACCAGCTGCTGGAACTGCTCCAGCGTTGGTGCGGGATCCGTCCCGTTGAACCCTCCCATGGCCATCACCGGAAGTTCGGTGGCCAGCTGGTATCCGGCCGGGGTTGGAACCCACGACGGCGTGCTGGTGCCCAGGAGCCCGCCCATCCCGCCGCCCCCGAGGCCTGCCGCGGCGCCGGTTCCCCGCGTGCCGGGTGCCCTCAAGCCAAAACCGCCCGGATTGCCCCGCGCTGCACCGGTCACCGACGGCCCTGCGCTCACAATGGCACCGGCATGGGCTGTGGCCGCGGTGGTTAAGGGAGTACGCCAGCGGCGCGGCGAGGACCGCCGCGACGGCCAGTGCCGCCGTCGTGCGATGCAGCGTCTTCCCCACCTGCAACGTTCCCGGCTGTGCCGTCCCGGCAGGTGCGGCGCCGGGCCGCGCGCCCCGGACGGCTGCTGCGAGGAGCAGGACAGCCGCGGCGAGTGCGCCCATCAGCGCGGCCCAGCGCAGCCACGGGAGGTAGGCCGGAGACCTGCCCAGCAGCTGGAGCGCCATGCTGCCCGCGGCCGCCACCGCAGCGGCCAGCGGCAGCGCGGCGGCGGGACGGTCGCGCCGCTGCCACAGCAGAATCCCGCCCAGACCGGCCAGGCCCGCGATCCCGGGCGCCAGCGCCACCATGTAGTAGGGAGGGATGATCCCGGCCATGAAGCTGAAGGTGAGGCCGGTGACCAGCACCCACAGGCCCCAGATGACCACGGAAGCACGGACAGCGTCCGTTCGCGGTGCCTGCCGGCCGATCCACACCAGCGCGCAGGCCAGGATCAGGACGGAGGGGAGGAGCCACGCGATCTGGCCGCCGAACTCGCTGTTGAACAGCCGCAGCAGCCCCGGCGTTCCCCAGCCGCCTCCGCCGCCCACGCTGCCGGTCTCGTCGCCGCTGAGCCGGCCCAGGCCGTTGTAGCCCAGCGTCAGTTCCAGGATGGAGTTGGTCTGCGAGCCGCCGATGTACGGGCGGTTTTCCGCGGGGATGAGTTCGACGGCGGCCAGCCACCAGCCGGCAGCCACCACCATGGCGGCGCCGGCGCCGGTGAGGTGCAGCACCTGCTTGCCCAGCCCGGCAGGGGCCGCGAGCAGATAAGCGGCGGCCAGGCCCGGCACTACCAGCAGGACCTGGAGCTGCTTGGTGAGGAATCCGAAGCCGAGCAGCACGCCGGCGAGCAGGAGCCAGCGGAAGGTCGCGTCCTGGATGGCGCGCAGCACGGCGTACGCGGCCGCCGTCATGAGCAGCACCAGCAGGGCGTCGGGGTTGTTGAAGCGGAACATCAGGACCGCCACCGGCGTGAGTGCCATCACGGCTCCCGCCAGCAGGCCGCCGAGGTGGGCCAGCCGGCCATCGCCGGTGGCCGGGACCGCTGCACGGCGCACGGCAAGGTACACGATCCATACGGTGGCCACTCCCATGAGCGCCTGCGGCACCAGGATGCTCCAGGAGTTCAGCCCGAAGAGGCGCACGGAGAGGCCGGTCATCCACAGCGCGGCAGGTGGTTTGTCCACCGTGATGGCGTTCGCGGCGTCGGACGAGCCGAAGAACCACGCCGTCCAGTCCTGCGAGCCGGCCTGGGCCGCCGCCGAGTAGAACGCGTTGGCCCAGCCGGACGCGCCCAGGTTCCACAGGTAGAGGGCAGCCGTTCCCAGGAGAAGCGCGGCATGCTCCAGCCGTGCCCGCAGGGCGGCCACCGTGTTCCTGGCCGCGGTGCCCGGGACGGCGGTGCCCGGGACGGCTGTGCCCGGACCGGCGGTGCCCGGGACGGCTGTGCCGACTTGGTCGGTGCCCGGGACGGCTGTGCCCGGGACGGCTGTGCCCGGACCGGCGGTGCCCGGGACGGCTGTGCCGCCTTGGTCGGCGCCCGGTCCGGGGGGTCCGGCCGGGCCACTGGCCGGACCGGTGTGCGGCGGGGCGTGAGCCGATCGGCTGGGCGGGGGCGGAACCCGGCGGCTCGGGGTGCCGGGTGCCAGGGGGAATGGTGTTGGTCATGGTTGCCTACTTGCTCAGCTTGTACACGGTGGAATTGCCCACGGTCTGGGCCTCGAAGTTGGCGGCCACCCACGTGGCCACCTCGGAGTTTCCTCGGCGGGGGCCGCCGCCACCCATGCCGCCACCACCCATGCCTCCGCCGGAGATGAAGTAGCCGATCTCGCCGTTGGCCACCATTTCCTGGAACTGCGCCAGTGTGGGGTAGGGGTCGCCGCCGTTCCAGCCGCCCAGGGCAATCACATTGGTCCCTGTGGCCAGTTCCAGGCTCGCGGCCTGGCTGGCGCCCGAGACGATCCCGGACCATCTCGCCGTGCTGGACTTCAGCAGCGAGGCGAGCTCGGAGTCCGGCGCAGCGGCGCTGCCAGCCTGGCCGTCCGCGGCGCCGTCCGCGCCGCCAGCCTGGCCGTCCGCGCCGCCAAGCCTGCCGATTTGCCCGCCGGGGCCGCCCATGGCGGACGCGGTGGGGCCCGACGTCGGGATGGAACCGGAATGGGGCTGGGAAGCGGTGGCAAAGGTCCAGGCCGTGCTGCCGAGCCCCCCGGCGAGCAGCGAAAGCGCCACGACGCCGGCCGCTGCCGCCCGCCGGAACCGTGCCGGAACAGCGTGGTGGCTGTCGAGCCGGACCAGCAGCGCTGCCGCGGCCAGAACGCCCAGGACCACGGCCGCGATCCTGATCCACGGCAGCCAGGAAGCGTCCCGGCCCAGGAGCACTGCGGACCAGACCGAGCCGGCCAGGACAGCGGCGGCCAGGACGATCCGCGCGGGCCAGTAGCCGCGCCCGCGCCACAGCTCGACGGAGCCGATGCCAATCAGGGCGGCGATGGCCGGGGCCAGGGCGACGGCGTAGTACGGGTGGACCGTGCCGCCCATGAAGCTCAGGATCCCCGCGGTGACCAGCAGCCAGCCGCCCCACAGCATCAGGGCTGCCCGCGTGCGTGAGGGGCGGGCTTCGCGGCGGGTGAACCAGAGGCCGGCCGCGAGCAGGATCAGGGCCGAGGGAAGCAGCCAGGACACTTCGCCGCCAAAGCTGGCGCCGAACATCCTGGTGATCCCGGCCGCCCCGCCGAAGCCCACGTTGCCGCCCAGGCCGCCGCCGGGGCCGCCACCCAGGCCGCCGCTGCCCAGGCCTCCTCCTGGTGCGCCGCCGTTCGATCCGGTGATGCGGCCCAGGCCGTTGTAGCCGAACGTGAGCTCCAGGAAGCTGTTGCCTTCCGAACCGGCCATGTACGGACGTTCCGAGGCAGGCGTGAGCTGGAACAGGGCAATGTAGCTGCCTGCCACCAGCACAATCCCGGCGGCCGCTGCCAGCAGGTGCAGCAGCCGCCGGCCGAGCGGGGCGGGTGCGGCCCAGAGGTACGCGAGAGCGAGGCCGGGCACGATCAGGAATCCCTGGAGCATCTTGGTCAGGAACGCCAGCCCGATCACGGCACCGGCCGCGGCCAGCCATTTCCAGCCCGCCTTTTCAATGGCGCGGGTGGTGAGGA
The DNA here is from genome assembly GCF_039748055.1 of Burkholderia sp. RS01. Taxonomy (NCBI): domain Bacteria; kingdom Pseudomonadati; phylum Pseudomonadota; class Betaproteobacteria; order Burkholderiales; family Burkholderiaceae; genus Burkholderia; species Burkholderia sp. RS01. The sequence continues at coordinate 21,225 of NZ_JBDLAK010000010.1, read as the reverse complement.
AGGCGGCGAGCACCAGGCACAGCGTGAGGAGGGCATCCGGGTTGTTGAACCGGAACATCAGGGCGGCCACCGGGGTCAGCGCGAGCACCGCCCCGGCGAGCAGCCCCGCGGCCGGACCGGACACCCGCTTCACCGTCAGATATAAAAGCCCGACGGCGGCCACCCCCATGAGCGCCTGGGGCACCAGCACGCTGAGGGGCGAGAATCCGAAGATCCGTCCCGCGAGGCCGGGAATCCACAGGGCCGCCGGGGGCTTGTCCACCGTGATCGCGTTGCCTGCGTCCAGCGACCCGAACAGCAGTGCAGTCCAGTCCTTGGTGCCTGCCTGGACGGCCGCGGCGTAGAAGGAGTTCGCGTATCCGGTGGCCTCGAGGTTCCACAGGTACAGGACGGCCGAGAACGCCAGCAGCAGCGCGGCCGAAGGCCGGACCCAGCGCGGCTGGTTGCCTGTCAGCAGCGAGCGGAGGCGTGAATTCGAGGCGGGGGCCCCGGGCATGACCGGCCCTGAAGCGTGCTGTCCGGGGTCCTTGGTTCCGGAGTCCGTATTTCCGGCGCCCCTCGTTCCGGCGTCCGTGGTGTCGGTGTGCTTGACGCCTACCGCAGGGGCGGAGGCTGTGTGGCTGGTGGCGGTCATTTACCTGGCCTCTTCTGTGCGGAGCTCGGATGTGTAGGGCTCGGATTCGGTGGCGGCGGCGGCGGTGGCTGTGGCGCTGGCGGCGGCAGGCGTCGGTTCCGGCGGCGACTGCCGCCGTCGGAACACCCACAGCCTGAACAGCAGGAACTTCACGGCGGTGGCCGCCAGGTTGGCCGCCGTGACGGTCACCAGCTCCAGCCAGCGGTCCGGCGTCGTGCTTTCGTGGACGAAGGCGAGCGCCCCGGAGGTGAGGGCCAGCCCGATCCCGAAGACCAGCAGCCCTTCAAAGTGGTGGCGGGCAACATCGCTGCCGCCGGCGATGCCGAACGTGAAGCGCCGGTTTGCCGCGGTGTTGGCCACGGCCGTGGTGAGCAGGGACAGGAGGTTGGCGAGCTGCGGGTCCATGAGGTTGCGGCAAAGGAAGAAGAGCACCAGGTACGCCAAGGTGGACGCCACGCCGATTGTCCCGAAGCGCACCAGCTGGCCGAACAGGCTGCCGCCCGGGCTTTGCTCCTGGCTGCGGGATGCCGCGGGCAGGGGGCCGCGGGTCAGGGCGGCCCGGAGCTCCGCCACGGGGATGCGCCCGGACAGCATGTCCTTGCTGAGCCGGACCATGCCGCGGACATCGGCCAGGGCCGTCTGGACAATGTCCACGCTGGAGTCGGGGTCGTCGGTCCAGTCCACCGGGACCTCGTGGACGCGGAGGCCGCACTTCTCGGCGAGGACCAGGAGCTCGGTATCGAAGAACCATGCGTTGTCCACCGTGTGGGGCAGGATCTGCTGGGCGATGTCGGCACGGATGGCCTTGAAGCCGCACTGGGCGTCGCTGAAGTGAGCACCCATCAGGGACTGGAGCAGGAGGTTGTAGCTGCGGGAGATGAACTCGCGCTTGGGTCCGCGGACCACGCGGGAATTGCGCGTCAGCCTTGTGCCGATGGCGAGGTCGGAGTGGCCGGAGATCAGCGGTGCCAGGAGGGGGCCCAGGGCGGCCAGGTCGGTGGAGAGGTCCACGTCCATATAGGCCAGGACGGGCGACGGCGAAGCCAGCCACACCTTCCGGAGGGCGTTGCCGCGGCCCTTTTCCTCGAGGTGCACCACGGAGACCTCACGGAGCTCCCTGGCCACGCTCTCGGCGGCCTTGAGCGTGCCGTCCGTGCTGGCGTTGTCCGCCACGGTGATGCGGAATGAATGGGGGAAGGTGCCGCGAAGGTATGCGTGCAGCCGGCGCAGGCACTCCTCCAGGTCACGTTCCTCGTTGTACACCGGGATGGTCACGTCGAGCACGGGGACCGCGGCGTCGGTATCGATGGGTGAACGCCGCGGGTGCCTCGTGAGCGTGCGGGCCGGGCCGTGTCCGGACGCCAGCGCGGCGTGGCGGGGAGCATGCGGCTGGGGGTGCAGCGGAGGGTGCGGCTGGGATCCGGAGGCCTGGTCTGTGAGCGTCATGCATCAACTGTGGCCGCGTCCCATATGAGGGTTTTAGGTCGAAGCTGTGCACGGGCTGTGGAACTCCGGGCCGCCGCACAGGAGGGCCCGGGCCGCCGTCCGGGTGCCGCATTTTTGCACCACTTTCCAGGCCGCAAGCCTTGGCACAGACGCCGAAGGGCCCCGGATCGCGCGGATCCGGGGCCCTTCGTCAACCTCAAAGCGGTGGAGAAATGCGCGCCGCCCTCAGTTGCTCACAGTCTGGGTTAGTACCAGTTGTTGGCGAGGTGGAAGTTCAGCGCGCCGCAGGGGGAGCCGTAGCGTTCCTTGACGTAGTCCAGGCCCCAGTTGATCTGCGTCCGGTAGTTGGTGAGGTAGTCCGCCCCGGCGCTCGCCATCTTTTCGGCAGGCAGGGACTGCACGACGCCGTAGGCGCCGCTGCTCGCGTTGGTGGCGGTGGTGCGCCACTCGGACTCCTTGGTCCACAGGGTCTGCAGGCACTGCATCTGGTCCGCGGCCCAGCCATAGGAAGCGAGCTTGGCGGCCGCATAGGCCTGCGCGCCGGCGGGGTCGTTCACGGGGACGGCGGCCGCGGGCTTGGGAGCCGGGGCAACCTTGGCGGCCGGGGCAGCAGCAGCCTTGGCCGGCACCGGGGATGCCTTGGGGGCGGCGGGCGCCGGAGCGGCCTTGGGCGCCGCCGGCTTGGCGACGGACTGCGGAGCCAGCGCGGCTGCGGTCGGAGCGGGCAGGGCAGCGATGAGCGTCTTGTCGAAGTTGAGCGTCGGCGCGGGGGACGCCGTGGCTGTCGCCGCTGCGGAGCTGGCCCGGGGTGCGGACTGCTCAGCTGCCTGGCTTGCCGCGCCGACGCCGATGAGCACGGCGCAGGCGGTGGTCACTACGGCTGCGCGGCGGCCGAACGACGGGATGCCGGCGGTGATCCGGCCCCAGTGTGTGGCGGGCGCTGCCGGCTCGGCGCGATGGCGGGAAAGTTTCTGCCGGGACTGCTTGGGAGCGCCTTCAGGGCGCGCTTTTACCTTGAATTCAGACATGGTGGATTGCCTCTCAACACCTGCGGAGTTAGCTGTCGGGTTCGGATGAGGTCATCCGGCCGCACGGAAATTCACGTGTCGGCTTCACCCCAAGGGCTGATGCGAAAAGCCCGGGACTCTGGTTCCCCCGCCTCTGCCTGGTCATGCGGAATCCGGGAAAGCGGCAGAGCTGGGCGTCCATCCGGAAGTGCTGCCCTAACGGGAGCAACACCCTATCGACGGTACAGGAGGCAAACGCTTAAGTCACATTTGGGTAACGGAGATCACGACGACGGCGCGTCGCCTTGCGCCGGCAGCCGGACGGCGAATTCGGTCCGGCCGGGCCGCGAAGTGACCTCGACGGTGCCGCCGTGGGCTTCCACGATCGACTGCACAATGGACAGCCCCAGGCCGCTGGTTCCCTCTGCCGAAGCGGACCCCGGGGCCGCCGTTCCCGAAGCCGCCGCCGCGGTCCGTCCGCCGGAGCCGGCGGGCGAGAGGACCTGCGCCGGCGTCGCACGGGACGCGTCTGCGCGCGCGAAGCGTGCGAAGACGCGGTCCACGAACTCCGGCGGGATGCCGGCGCCGTCGTCCGTCACGGTGACCACGGCGCTGCCGTCGGCCGATCTCATCACGCCGGTCACCACGGTGGTTCCCGATCCGGTGTGCTTGCGCGCGTTGGACAGCAGGTTGGCCAGCACCTGGTGCAGCTGCGAGGCGTCGCCGCGGACCACCACCGGCTCTTCAGGTAGTTCGAGGTGCCAGATGCGGTCCGGGGCCATGACTTTTTCGTCGCTGACGGTCTCGATCACGAGCTGCGTGAGGTCCACGTCGCTGAGCTTGAGCGGCTGGCCCTCGTCCAGCCGGGCGAGCAGCAGGAGGTCCTCCACCAGGGTGGTCATCCGCTCGGACTGGCTTTGGACGCGGGCCAGGGACCTTTGACCGTCCGGCGTGAACTTCTCGGTCATGCGCATCAGCTCGGTGTAGCCGCGGATGGCCGTGAGCGGGGTGCGGAGCTCGTGCGAGGCGTCGGCCACGAACTGGCGGACCTTCATTTCGCTCTCCTGCCGCGCCTCCAGCGCGTTGGAGACGTTATCCAGCATCTGGTTGAGGGCGTGGCCCACGCTGCCCACTTCAGTTCCGGGATGGGCGTTCGACGGCGGGACGCGGACGGCGAGCGCCACCTCACCGGCATCCAGCGGCAGCCGCGAAACCTGCGTGGCCACCTCCGAGAGCTGCTCCAGCGGCTTCATGGTGCGGCGGATGAGCACCGTTCCGGCGAGGCCGATCAGCACGATTCCGCCCAGCGACACGATCGTGATGGTCACAACAAGGGACGTCAGGGTGCTCTGCTTGTCGGCCAGGGGAAGCCCGGTCACCATGACGTCGCCGTAAGGCGTCTGGGCGGCAACCAGCCTGTAGGCACCGGTGGACAGGGTGCGGTCAACGGGTACGCCGTCGCGGCGCAGTCCCAGGAGGACCTGGTCGTCTGCCGCCGAGAGTGTCTTGCGGGTGGCGTCGGAGGCCAGGAATCCTGCGCTGCTGACTTCGCCGGCCTGGATCCTGGCCGCCAGGGTGCCCACCCGCTGGCCCCGGCCCTCGAGGGGATCGGGCCCCTTGCCCGAGGCGCCGAACGGGGGACGGCCAAAGTCCCGGGCCCTGTCAGCGGCCCCGGTGAGCTGCTCGTCGAGCTGGCGGGTCAGGAAGGAGTCCATGCTGGCGTAGCTGAACAGGCCGATCGCGGCGCAGATGGCCACCAGCAGAGCCATGGCGACGAGGACAAGGCGGGTGCGGAGATGCCAGGTGCCCGGCTTCAGCCAGCTGCGGCGCTGGGTCCGGACGGCACCGGAAAGGTTTGCCACGGCCTAGTCTGCCGGTTTGATGACGTAGCCCGCACCGCGGACCGTGTGGATCATGGGCGGGTGCACGGCATCCACCTTCTTGCGCAGGTACGAGATGTACAGCTCGACAATGTTGGCCTGGCCGCCGAAGTCGTAGTTCCATACGCGGTCCAGGATCTGGGCCTTGCTGACGACCCGCTTGGGGTTCTCCATGAGGTACCGGAGGAGCTCGAACTGGGTCGCGGTGAGCTGCAGCTCGTCGCCGGCGCGGGTGACTTCCCGGGTGTCCAGGTTCAGGACCAGGTCTCCCACCACCAGTTCGGCGGAATCCATGGCGGCCACGCCCGAGCGCTGCACCAGCCGGTGCAGGCGCAGCAGGACTTCCTCCATGCTGAAGGGTTTGGTCACGTAGTCGTCCCCGCCCGCGGCGAGGCCCACGATGCGGTCCTGCACGGCGTCCTTGGCCGTCAGGAATAGCGCCGGAACCTCCGGCGCGAAGGCGCGGATCCTGCCGAGCAGCTCAACGCCGTCGAAGCCGGGGAGCATCACGTCCAGCACCAGGACGTCCGGGCGGAATTCCTTGGCGAGCTTGACGGCCTCGGGGCCGTCTGCGGCCACGGCAACCGACCAGCCTGCCATGCGCAGGCCCATGCTCATCAGTTCGGACAGGCTGGGTTCGTCGTCAACCACCAGGGCACGGATGGGTGAGCCGTCCGGGTGGGTGAGCTGGGGAAGGTTGTTGGTCATGGAGTGCGAAGTGGCCATGGGACAACTCTCCGTTCCGGGGTTTAGCCGGCGCTTTGGTGTTCCTGTGCGCCGGCTGTGAATCCAAGCCTAGCGAGCTGGAAGGCGCAGCGTGGGGATTTCTCGGGTCACAGGCATGGCCCTTGCCCTGCACAGGCCAGTCACAGGAACGGTTCCCAGTCTGGAATGGACAACTTCCGCACGCCTGAAGGAGATAACAATGAGCGGACAGCAGTACCCACCTGTTCCGGAAACCACGCCCCTGCCGCCGGCTGCCCGGTCGCAGGCCGGCGATCAGCCGTCCGGACAGCACCAGGCAGCTCCCCATGCAGGGGCGGGCGATCACCAGGGAGCACCCCAGAGCGAAGCCCGACGGAACGCCCAGGCGGCCGAGCCTGCCACGGCAGCCATTCCCGAGCCCGCACCGGGCCGGGGCACCGGGTGGGGTGCGCCTCCGACCGGCAGCCCAGGCGATGCGGCAGCCAATCCGAAGCCCTGGACCATGAAGCGCGGACTCGTGGTTGCCGGCGCGGCCACTGTCTTGGCGGCCGGGGCGGGCGCTGGCGTTTACAGCCTGGGCAGTAACGCAGCTGCGGCCAACGGGACCGCGGCATCCGGTGCCGGGGGCCAGGGCGGACTGGCACCGGGAGGAGTGCAGCGGGGCGGCGTACCGCAGGGCGGCTTTGCCAACGGCGCCGTGCCCGGCCAGGGAGGCGACTTCGCGCCGGGCGGGTTGGGCGGCATGGGCAGCGGCGTTTCGTCGGCCGTCCACTCCGAGTACGTCATCGAAGAGGGCAGCCAGTACGTCACGAAGGTGGCACAGCTGGGCACCGTCGCGAACGTCTCCTCGGGTTCCGTCACGGTCAAGAGCGCGGACGGATTCACCCGGACTTACACGGTGGGCGAGGCCATCGCCGTGAGTAATCAGCAACAAAGACGCCAGCAGTCATCTGCGAGCGGGTTGACCGTAGCGGACATCGCCGCCGGGGCCACCGTGAGGATCGTGGCGGCCAAGGAAGGTTCGGCCTTCGCTGCCGAAACCGTGCAGCTGATCGCCGCACTGCAGACGGGCCAGACGGGGCAGACCAGCTGAGACTGGTGCCTGGTGCCTCGTGGTTGCCGGCGAATGGCGGGTGCCTGCGAAAGCAGCAGGCGCCTCTCTCTGGATCGCGTCTCTGGATCGCGGCAGCGGCGGTGCGTCCAGGTCCGCCGGCCTGGGCGCAGCCGGGACGCACGCAGCGGCTTGACCCGTGCCGGCGTGCGTGCTTGGCCCAAAATCTTTTGTCCGAATGGCGTCATAGCTGGACAACCAGGGATTTGCGGCGCCGGAATTCCCGCATCTGAAATGTCGCTGAATATTTGACGAAAAAGAAGGGTTTAGTCGAATTTAGTTCGAAAAACGGCCCTTTCCGACCGACCGGTCTGGAAAAAAATCTGGAAAAATTGGGCCTCGTAGAATTGTGATTTGACCCACAAACCCGCGATTCGTCTCACGATGCGGACGGAGTGGTCCATTGTTACTTGCAAGTTTTCATTGTTACGTTGCACACTTTCAATTGTGAACAAGAACTCAACAGCAACTGCAGCCGCAGAATATTGGCCCAGCACACCCGCTGCCGCCGAGATGCGCTGTTGTCGAATGCACGCCTAACTTTCTACCCCCACAAAGTTTTTAGGCATTCGCCCCCAGCCCAGCGTCGGGCGCCCCTCCCCAGAACTCATTGCGGGGAACCAAGCATTCGAGCCGCGATGACGGCCATTCACATTGAGGTAAGCATTCATGTCAGTTGCATCTGGATACGTCCACATCTCCGTCCGTAACGCCAACAAGGCCGGCCAGACGTCGGGCCTCCGCCAGGGATTCGGTACCCGTCCGGCCTTCCCACCGGCAGGCCAGGGAAACAACTTTCCCGCCCCCGGCTATGCACCCCAGGGCTACAACCCCAATTCTTACGGCCAGCTGCGCGCCGTGCCGGCTGAGGAAGCCGCACCGCTGACCGCGCCGACGCCCGTCGTCGCTCCGGCCGCCGGCGGCTCCGTCCGGCCCGTGCCGAACGACAACGTGGCCCGCGGATTCGTTCTTTACATGGGAATCGACGAGGAAACCGCGGCTGCTGCGGGCACCTCCATCGCCAAGCTCGCCCAGGAGATCCGGGCGTACGCCCAGTCACTCGTCTCCGGCGCCGAGAGCTATGCCGCCGTCGCCGTGGCGCCGGCCAGCGCGCCGGGTTCCGCACTCGACGTCGTCCGTTCCACGTTCGGTGACCCCACCGTCAACACCCGGCAGCGCACTGAGAGTGCACGCCTGCAGCCCGCACAGGATCCCCGTCCGTCGGGCGTGCTGATCGACCTCGCCCGCCGAGAAGTCCACCTCGACGGCGAGTCCCTGAACCTGACGTTCAAGGAGTTCGAGCTCCTCAACTACCTCGTGGAGAACGGCACCCGCACCGTGGGCCGTGACGAACTCCTTGAGGGCCTGTGGCGGAATGCCGAAGAGGTGCCGAACGAGCGCACCATCGACGTCCATATCCGCCGCCTCCGCTCCAAGCTGGGCCGCCTCGCCAACACCGTGCGCACTGTGCGCGGCCAGGGCTACCGGTTCTACGAGCACCCCGAGGTCGTTGTCTGGGCCGCGCCGGAATACTCGATCTAGCTCTTCCTTAAGCGCCAAAGCGTCCGTCCCCAGTTGGGGGCGGGCGCTTTCGCTTTCGCGGCACGATCCCTCGCCGCCTCCGGGGTGGGTTTGGTGGGGCTCTATTGACGTTTCTTGCTCCGTCGTAGGCTCTCAGCCGGGCCAGCAAGACCCTGCGCGGCATTTCCGGGCCTGGGTCAAGGAGCAGAAAGTCGAAATCGCCGACGGCAACGTGGTCGCCTGGCATGTGGTGCTGGAGGTGACCTTCGTCCTGGAGGACTGACCCGTACTTCCCGCCCAACTGGGTCGCAGGTCGCGTCGTTCTCGGGCCTGAATACGACGCGTGCTGCTACGTAGTTGGGTAGTAGGGTGAGTCCATGAGCGCGCACCACAAGAAGCGACTGGTGATCATGCGCCACGCCAAGGCCGATTGGCCCGGAGGTGTGGCGGACCATGACCGTCCCTTGGAGGAGCGCGGCCACCGTGAAGCACCGCTGGCCGGCAAGTGGCTGCTCAAACACAACATCGTCCCGGACTTCATCCTCTGCTCCAGCGCCCTCCGGACCCGGCAGACCTGCACCTGGGTGTGCAGCGAACTCGGCGACAAAGCGCCGACGCCGAAACTTGAGGACGGGCTCTACGCCGCCTCCGCGCTCCGCATGCTCACGGTGATCAACCACGTTCCGGATACCGTCACCACCCTCATGGTGATCTCCCACATGCCCGGAGTGCAGGACCTGGCCATGCACCTGGCATCCCGTGACTCCAACCACGACGCCTATATGGACGCGGCAACCAGGTTCCCCACCAGCGGGCTGACCATCCTCGAGACGGAGAAATCCTGGGCGGAGCTCGACGGGCAGGACGCACGGATCACGCATTTCAAGGTCCCCCGCGCCCACTAGCGCGGACAAGGCCGGTACTACCGGGCCGCCCGCGGGTACCCTTGAACTCAGTGCCGTCTAGTGGGGAAGGGCCCGCCATGCTGAATTCTGCTTTGAACCGGTGGCGGGGTCGCGCCCGGCGGTTCGCCGCCGCCGTCGTCGTCGTTCTGATGCTCTTCGCGGGCGGTGCGCCGGCCGCCTCCGCCGCTCCCTCGGGCGAGCAGCTGTCCACCAGTGTGGTGACCGACGCGAGCAACCCCTGGGTGCTGGTCAACAAGTCCCGGCCGTTGAACCCGGTGCAGTTCGTGCCGCGGGACCTGGTCTCGTGGGGCGGGACCGGCCACCTGCTGCGCGCCCAGGTATCCGGCGCGATGAGCCAGCTCTTCACCGGGGCGCGTGCTGCCGGACACTTCCTGGAGGTGGTGAGCGCCTACAGGTCCTATGCCTCCCAGAGCGCGCTGTACAGCTCCTACGTCCAGATGTACGGGCAGGCGTATGCGGACCAGATCTCGGCGCGGCCGGGTTACAGCGAGCACCAGACGGGGCTCGCGGCGGACATCGGCAATGTGGGCGGCGGCTGCGGCCTGACCGCCTGCTTCGGGACCACCCCGGGCGGGCGCTGGGTGGCGGCGAACGCGCACCGCTACGGGTTCATCGTGAGGTACCCGGCGGGCTACACCAACGTCACCGGCTACGCGTACGAGCCCTGGCATCTGCGGTTCGTCGGAGTGCAGCTGGCCACGGACATGAAAGTCCGCGGCATTCCCACCATGGAGCAGTACTTCGCGGCCCGCCCGTCCATCAAGAGCGGCGCCGACGTGCTCGCGGCAGATTCCGCGGGCATCCTGTGGAACTATCCGGCCAACCGTGCAGGCGGTTTCGGTGCCCGGGAGCGGATCGGAGCGGGCTGGGCAGGCCTGAAAGCCGGCTTTGTGGCCGACTGGAACGCCGACGGAGTGAACGACATCATTGCCCAGTGGAAGAGCGGAACCCTCACGGTTTATCGCGGCAAGCTCTCCGGCGGCTTCCTCAGCCCGATTACGGCCGGCACGGCGGGCTGGCAGTCCATGGACATCACCGTGGGCAAGTGGCACAACGGCCAACGGTTCCCCGGCGTGGTGGGAACGGCTGGGGACGGCGCCATGTACTTCTACCCGAATGCCGCCGGCGGTGCCCTGGGCGCCCGGCAGCAGATCGGGAACGGGTTTCAGGGGCTGAAGCTGGCCATGGCCGATTTCGACAACGACCGGCGGCAGGACCTGCTGGTCACCACCGCGGCCGGGGACCTCATGCTGTACAGGTCCGACGGCGCCGGCAGGTTCGCGCGGGAAGCGCGCCCGAAGGTGGGGAACGGCTGGGGCGCCGTCGCCCAGTCCCACGCCTCGTTCGGATTCCAGGGCCCGGGAACGCGCGGCCTCACGGCCAAGACCGCTGACGGCCGGCTGGTCTACTACAGCCTGGGCAGCGGCCGGTTCACCGGAAGCCGCCAGGTGGGTAACGGCTGGCAGGCGCTGAGCGTCTTCCGGTGACCAAGGCCGCCAGCGGCCCCCAACCGGGTTTCGCCGGCCGCTCGGCGTGGTTTCAGCGGCCGCCCAGTCGTTCCAGCGGCCGCTCAGCGGCGGGGCGTCCGGCCGGCAGCTGTCGAGGGAGACGTTCCTGAGCCGGATGTCCTCGGCGCTGCCGCCGGCTGGCGGGGTGCCGCGGTCCGCTGCCCGGCCTGCCGCGGCGTAGCCGTGCGCGACGTGGCTTGGCGCGCCGCGGAAGTGCGTGCCGCCTGAGTGCGCTGGGGTGCTTGGCGCTGGGCGGTCGCAGGGGATTGCCGTGCGCCTGCCGGCAGCCTGGCGGCCGGCCGCCGCGTTGACGCACGGGCAGGGGCCGGCTTCCGGGCCGGGACGCCGGACCGCGCCCGCAGCCGCCTGCGGGCCGGCCAGACTGCTCCGGCGAAGAGCACCACCAGGGTCAGCGAACCCGAGGCGGCCGCCAGGTAAAAGTAGATGTCCGAGTCCCTGGTGCTCACAGCCTCCCCGAGCGCCCCTGCGTCCTGATTGAATGCCAGGCCCCACATGCGCAGGAAGGCGATGCTGCAGCCGATCGACAGGCTGGTCCCGATGCCGCCGGCCAGGAGCGCCAGGTAGCGCCGGCGGGCAAATGACTCGGCCACAGACGCCACGTATCCCACGGCCACTGCGCCCAGGAAGGCGAACAGCGCAGCCTCCTCAAGGGTGACGGCCGTCAGCACGAGCGCGCCGAGCGCGGCGAAAACGGCGCCGACGGCTGTCTTCCCGCTGTTACCCATGTGGCTCATGGGACTAATCATCCCTGAGGATGAGGCCGCTTCTGCACGTAGCCACGCATGATGGCCATGATGGCGGCAACACTTTGGTCACGGGTCCGCTCCGGGTTGTACGTCTGGCGGTCGAGTCCCACCACAAAACAGGCGCCGAATATCGCCGTTTCCAGGCTTCCCCGGGAGATGGAGGCATCCACGGGATACTCCGCGGCCACCGTTTCAATGGCCGATCCGATCACGCCGAGAAGCCGCGCGCGGAGCTCGGCGAACGTGTCCTGCCATTCGCTGGGGGTGCGCCAGTTCTCGCTCACCCACAGCCGGGCGAAGGACGGATACTCCGCCATGAAGTCCATCGCCTGCCCGATCATGGCGTCCATGCCGGCGAGGGAGTCCGCTGTTTCGTCCTGCACGCTGAGGAGCCTGGCTTCGAGGATGTCCACGCCGTGCCGCAGGAGCTGGGCGATCAGATCGGACTTGCTGCCGAAGTTGTAGTACACAGTGCCCTTCGAGACGCCGGCTGCCGCCGCGATCTCGTCCACCGTCACGCCTGCCGCGCCGCGCTCACCTATCAGCTCCATGGATGCCTCGAAGAGCTTCTGCTTGGTGGCGTTGGTCCGGGCGGGACGCAGCTTCTTGGGCTGGACGGCCGCCTGGCCGGCCTCCGATGGGGTCATACGGCGATCTCCGGTTTCAGGGTCTTGAGGGTCCAGAACTTGTGCTTTCGGACGGCCAGCGTTGAGAGCACCACCCCCAGCAAAGTGTAGCCAAGGAGTCCCGCCACGGTGGACGGAATCATGGACAGGTCCGCGCCGTAGATGAGGTGCCGCATGCCGTTGACCACGTAGCCCATGGGCAGGATCTGGTGCACCACGTGCAGCGGCTGCGGCGTGGTCTGCCACGGGAACGTTCCGCCGGAGGAGACAAGCTGTAGCACGAGAAGTATGAGCACCACCAGCTTCCCCGGCGAACCCAGCAGGGCCACCACGCCCTGGATGAGGGCGCTGAAGGCTGCAGCCGCGGCAAGCAGGAACAGCCACATGAGGACCGGATGGGCAGGATTCAGCCCCAGCCCCACATTCACCACCACGGTGAGCAGGCTCGCCTGCACGGCGGACACGGCAAAGAACGGCAGCCAGCCTCCGACGGCGATCTTCCAGGCGGGCGCGTTGGAGGCGAGGGCGCGCTGCGTGACGGGGCGCATGGCCTGGATCAGCATGAACACGCCGATCCACAGGGCCAGGGTCAGGAAGAAGGGAGCCAGCCCGGCACCGTAGGAACCCGCCTTGGCCTGCGACACGTTGTTGACGGCCACGGGGTCGGAGATCACCCCGGAGAGGTTGCTCTTCTGCGCTTCATCCGGGTTCGGCACCTTGCCCGCGCCCTTGGACAGCTCGGTGGCCAGCGTCCGGGAACCGTCCGCGGCGGCGCGGGCACCGGTCTCCAGCTGGGCTGCGCCGTCGTCGAGCTTCCCGGCTCCGTCGGTGAGCGCGGCGGCGCCGTCCACGGCCGTCTGCTGTCCGGCCGCCAGGGTTGTGGCGCCGTCGGAGAGCCGGTCCGCGCCGCCCGAGGCGGTCGAGATGGCTCCAGTCAGCGCAGGAGTTGCTGCGGCGAGACTGGCCGCCCCTGCGCTTACGGCCGCTGAGCCGTCGGCGAGCTGCTGGATCTGGGCGGCATCGGCTTGGATTTTCGCCCTCGCGTCAGTGACAGGGCTTGAGGCCGCGGCGGCGTCGAAGTCCGCGAGGACCCTGGCGGCCTGCTCCGGCGTAAGAACGCCGGCGGCGACGAGCCTGTCGTTGGACTCCTGGACCCGTGTCCGGAGTCCGGTGTCTGCGGCCTGCAGCTGCCCGACGACGTCCTGGACTTTGGTGTTCAGCGCCGCGTTTCCGGCGGCGACCTGGGCTGCGCCGGCCGAGAGCTTCTGTGAATCGGCGGGAAGTCCGGCAGTCTTGTCCTTGAGCTGTGCGAGCCCGCCGCTCAGCTGGCCGGCTCCGGACGCAAGCTGCGCGGCGCCGTCGCGAAGTTTGACTTCGCCGTTGTACAGCTCGGCCGCACCCGCCTCGAGCTGCCCGGTGCCTTGGTGCAGGGTGCCCGCGCCGTCTCGGAGCCCGGCGACGCCGTCGGCCAGGGTTCCCGCGCCGCCGGCCGCCTTCACCATTTGCGTGTGGATGGTGCCGAAGCCCGTCAGCAGCTGGTTGGCCGTTTCCGCGCCGACCTCCTTGGCGACGGTGGCGTGCACGGCGGTGGTGAGCTTATCCACGATGGTGCTGAGAAGGTAGTTGTTGGCGTCGTTCGTGGTGACGTTCAGCATGGCCTGGCTGGCCGCATCGAAACTTCCGGGGGAGGCCAGGTTGCTGGAAAAGTCGCGGGGGATTTTGAGCGCAAAGGCGTACCTTCCCTCGCTGACGCCCTGGTCGGCTTCGGCCGCGGACCGGACGGGCTGCCAGTTGAACACGTGCCCTTCCACGAGGCTGTCCGCTACCTTCTGCCCGGCCTGCAGACGGCCGCCGTCGCTGGTGGCCGCCCCGGTGTCCTCCATCACGAGCGCGGCGTCGATCTGGTTAAGGTTTCCGTACGGATTCCAGTTGGCATAGAGGTACACCGCGCCGTAGAGCAGGGGAACCATGGTCAGCGCCAGGATGGTCAGCTTGGGCAGCAGGCCGCCCGTCATGCGCTTGAGTTCGGAGCTGGCCAGCCGTAGCACTGTCACTTTGCGTCCTCGGTTTCGGGTTGTTCTTCGGTGCTGGCCGGCTTGGGTGCCGCGTTGCCGACGACGGCGGCCGGGCCGGTCCAGCCGGGCGGGAGGGCAGACACGGTGGCGACGACGGCGAGTGGCCGGCCGCCGTCGTACGCCAGTTCTTTGAGCCGCGGCAGCCAGTCCGCCGGATCGGCGCTGTGCCTGTCGGGGGAGTCCAGGACCAGGAGGTCGGTGCGCGGGTTGGCGAGCGCCAGGGCCGTCAGGAGTTCGGTGCGGCGCCGCGGCGTGAGCTGCTCGGCCCACATCCCGGCAATGTCTTCGAAACGGTTCACCTTCAGCCAGGGCTTGCTGAGGAGGGCGCCGCGGTACCGGCGGGGAATGAGGGACAGGTCCTCTGTCACGAGGTCCCGGACGCTCAGGTGCTGCTCGGGTTCGTTGACGCCGGGGGAGTCCACGAGCGCGCCGGCGCCGCGGAGCTGCTTGATTTTGGCCTGCCGGTCCCAGCTGACAGTGCCGCCGCCGGGCTTCATCCGGCCGCTGAGGGCCAGGGCCAGCGCGGTCCGCTGGTCCTGGCGGTCGGCCGTGACCAGCAGCAGTTCGCCGCGGGATGCCTGCAATGACGTGGGCGGGAGGAGATCGTCCCGCCGGCCGTTCACGCGAAGCTGTTGTACGGAGAGCAAAGGGAGCCTTTCGCAGATGTCGTCTGCAACAAGGCTAACTGAACTGACTAGTCAGTTCAAATAGCACTGCACCACTGTGACCCATCAGTCATCCAAAAAGCGAGCGAAGAGAACGACGGCGGGGGTGAGGGCACGCTAGGGCTGGCCGCGCCGGCAGTGCGGGCATGCTGGCGCGGCGAACTCGCATCCTCAGGCTCGCTATATGCGCGCCCTTTCTGGTAATTCCCGCGCGAGGAGGACCGCCACTAGGCCGAGCGCTGAACCGGTGACGCGTCGCTGCCACTTCGTCCAGCTCGGCCTGGCGGAGAGGAATGCAGAGATCGACCCGGCGCCGAGGACGATCAGCGCGTTCACAAGCATGCTCATGGCAATCTGGATCGCTCCGAGAAGCCCTGGACAATTGTTCCTCCCCGGCCCGCATCGATGAACTGCGGAATCAGCGCAAGATACATCACGGCCGTTTTTGGGTTCAGCAGATTCGTGAGGAGCCCCGTGCGGAAGAGCTTCCGGGCGGAATCGCGAGAGAGTGCGCGAACGTCGAAGACGCCCCGACCGCCGGGCTTGAGTGCCTGCCACGCGAGGTAGGCCAAGTAGAGGACTCCTGCGGCCTTCATTCCGGCATAGAGCCACGGCACCGCGACGATCACGATCGCGAGCCCGAGGTTCGCCATCGTCATGTAGACGAGGAAGCCAGCACAGGTGCCTGCGAGAGAAATCATTCCCGCCACCGGCCCTTGACTCACACTGCGCGAGACCAGGTAGACCATGTTCGGGCCCGGCGTGAGCACCATGCCGAGTGCCGTTAGAGCCATCCCGCTTGCCGCTGCCATCGAGACCCCCGTTCCGAAGTCTGTCGCCGCGATCATGAGCGCACCGTCCTGCTCGCTGGATGCAAATATCGTGTCTGCGGATCGGCAGCCCAAGGAAGAATCGTCATGACTCCAACAATGATGTAATAGCCTTATGCATCTCAACCCTTACGGTGAGTACGCGGTACTCCTCGCCGCCTCGCTGGCCAACGCTTGGCCAACCGACAGGGACGGTCTCGTGCAGCGGACTCGCGAGTTCGGTATGACGATGGACTACAAGCCCTCCGCCGGAGACGATCATGAGCAAACCCGCGACGTCATTGACGCGTGGCTCTCAGTCGTCGATGAAAGCGATCCACAGAACAGGGCCGCTCTGTTGAATGCCCAGATGGCTGCTGCCGCCGCCTATCCGCGCCTCACCGATCACGACGGTGAAGGATGGCATCTTCACTACCGCGACCCCGACCAGCCCCTTCCGCAGGTATTGCTCGCCGTGATCAGTGTCGGAACTGCACTGCACCTCAGCACTCGCGGCGCTCACAGACTCAGCCGATGGGCCGCAGGGAGTTCATCCGGCGATCCCTGCAGGGCAGTCGTGGTCGATGTCACCCGCAACGGTCGCCAGCGCTACTGCTCCGTGCGCTGCGCAAACCGTGACAACGTCCGCAAACACCGCGCCCGGGCGAAGCTAGGCCGCAATGTGTCGTAAGCCGGCTCCCTCACGGGTATCCGATGAAGTGTCCCGTGCAGGGGGCTAAAGGGCAGACTCTCCGAAGAGCAGCTCCTGCTTAGCCGGCGGTATCCGCCGTCGTCCGCTCGGTTCACAACGGCGCCGGTCAGAGACCGTACTTCTCCAGGAGCCGGAGCCAGACTTCGCTGATGGTGGGGTAGGAGGGGACGGCGTGCCAGAGCCGGTCGAGGGGCACCCCGCCGACGACCGCGATGGTCGCCGCGTGCAGCAGCTCGGCGATGTCGGGGCCGGCAAAGGTGGCGCCGAGCAGGACCTTACGGTCCTCGTCGATCACGAGCTGCGCCCAGCCCTCGTAGTTCTTGGCGTGCAGTGACGAGCCGGCAACGGCGATGGGCAGTTCCACGGACGACACGTTGTAGCCGTCCTTCCGGGCCTGTTCCACGGACCGGCCGACATTCGCCAGCTCCGGGTCCGTGAACACCACATTGGGAACGGCATGGTCGTCTGCCGTCTGCGCATAGCGGCTCCAGTCCGCGGGCTCGCCCTTCAGCTCACCTTTGGCGCGGGCCGCGATGGCGGCGCCGGTGGCGCGGGCCTCGTACTTGCCTTGGTGCGTGAGCAGGGCCTTGCCGGCTGCGTCCCCCACCGCATAGAGCCACGGTCCGTCGTCACTGCCGGCGGCGCCTTGCACCAGGCCGGTGGTGTCCGTGCTCAGCCTTAAGGCCTTTCCGTCGGCGGCTGCGAGCCCCACGCTCTCCAGGCCGAGCCCCTCCAGTGCCGGGTGCCTGCCCGTCGAGACCAGCAGCTTGTCCACCGAAACAGTTTCGCCGCCGTCGAGCGTCAGGGTCAGGGAGCCGTCCCCGTTTTCGCGGACGCTCTGCGTCTTGGTGTCCAGGCGGATTTCCACCCCGTCGGCGCGGAGCCCGGCGGCAACGAGCTTCGCGGCCTCCGCGGGAAAGTTCCGCAGGAGGCCGCTGCGCGCCACCAGCGTCACGGCCGATCCGAGGCGGGCAAAGGCCTGGGCGAGCTCCGTTCCGGCGACGCCCCCGCCCAGGACGGCGAGCCGTTCCGGAATTTCCTTGGCTGACGTTGCCTCGCGGGTTCCCCAATAGGGAACCTCGGCAAGTCCGTCGATGGGCGGCCGGTCAGGCGTGGAGCCGTTCGCCAGGACGACGGCGTGACGCGCCGTCAGCACGTACGAGTTGCCGTCCAGGCCGGCGACTTCCACGGCCCGCGGCGCGGTGATCCAGCCATGCCCGCGGACCAGCTCAATGCCGGACTCCTCCACCCATGCGACTTGGCTGTCGTCCTGCCACTTGGAGGTGAAGCTGTCGCGGCTTTTCAGGACGGCCGCGGCGTCGAGGGTCCGGGTGACCGCCTCGCTGGCCCCGGGGACCGTCTGGGCACCGTGGAGCGCCGTGCCGGGACGGAGCAGGGCCTTGGACGGCATGCAGGCCCAGTAGGAGCATTCGCCGCCCACCAGTTCGGCCTCCACCAATACGGCGGTCAGGCCGCCCTGGACGACCCGGTCTGCGGCGTTTTCACCTGCGGCGCCGGCGCCGATCACAATGACATCGAATTCCCGTTCAACAACATGTGGCGTCATGGCAACAGCCTACGCCGGGGGCCTGCATCGTTTCCGGGGCAGACATGCCGACCGCTGCCGCCCGGGTCCGTAACAATGCGCCGTCCCGTTCAGGGGACATGGGACATCCGCTACGGTGTGGGGACGTAGCGCAACAAAGGAGTTCCGATGCCGTCCTCTAATAACGTTCCGCCGGCGAGGTTCAGCGCCCAGGCCCGCCTTCGCGCCCTGCAGTCGGACATCATGGACCTCATCCTGGACCGCGAACTCGAAGCCGGCGATGCGCTGCCCACGGAAAACGAACTGTGCATCGCCCTGGGCGTAGGCCGGAACACGCTGCGGGAATCGCTGAAGGTCCTGCAGGCCCTGGGCGTCATCGAGATCCGCCACGGCTTCGGAATGTTCGTGGCGCCCAGCAATTTCGAGGCATTGGCCGACGGCCTCATTTTCCGTGCCAGGCTGTCCCTGCGGCACCACGGGCTGGAGGCGCTGCAGCTCGTGGACGTGCGCCAGGCCCTGGAATCGGGCCTCATCGGCAGCTCGATGGACCTGATTACGGCTGAGCAGCTGGCCGCCATCGAGGAATCGGTGGTCCGGATGGAGGAACTGGCGGCGGCGGGCGAGCCCTTCGTCGACGCCGATTATGACTTCCACAGCAAGCTCTTTGCACCCCTGAACAACGAGCTCCTGCTCAACCTGCTGGGTGTCTTCTGGAAGGTCTACCGCAAGATCCACACCGAGATCGGTGCCGGGGCCGAGGACCTGGCCGCGGTGGCTGCGCTGCACCGGAACGTCTACGCGGCCGTGGCGGCCGGTGACAAGGCGCGTGCCGCCCAGGAGCTGACCCGTCACTTCGACGGCATCCGCCGCCGGATTTCGGACGCCGTCACAAACTGACGCACCACCCGCGCAGGCTGCCGACGATCCCGGCTTAAAGCAGAAGATCCGCACCGGGTATCCGGTGCGGATCTTCTCTCTGTGCGCCCAAAGGGATTCGAACCCCTGACCTTCTGTTCCGTAGACAGACGCTCTATCCAGCTGAGCTATGGGCGCATCTTCCGGTTCCTGCCGAACTCTTCGCTCGGCCCGAACCTCGAATAACTTTACGCGAGGTCCGCCCCAGTTCCAAATCGAGAACTGTGTAATCTCCGTAACTAGACCGGTCTATGTGACCTTCGTCACTAATTTCAAGATTTCTCAATCCCGGATCCTTGATTTTCCGCGGAATTTGCTCGCCGAAGGGGCGGACATCCGATGTCTGACTATGAAATGGGCCAGGTGAACAGAAATAGCATTTAGCTCACACCGCTGAACCCGACGAAGGGAACCATAATGGGCCATCTGGCGCGACTGCCGCTGCTTGAGAAAGCACCCACCACACATGCCGGCCTCCTGGCGTGGGTTGAAGAGGTCGCTGGGCTGACCCAGCCGGACCGGATTCATTGGGTCGACGGCTCCGAGGAAGAAAACACCCGCCTGACCGACGAACTGGTCGCCGCGGGCACGCTGAAGCGGCTGAACCAGGAGCTCTTCCCGAACTCCTTCGCCGCGTTCTCAGACCCCGCTGACGTCGCCCGCGTTGAAGAGCAGACGTTCATCTGCTCCGAAAAGGAGCACGACGCCGGCTTCACCAACAACTGGATGGCTCCGGCCGAGATGAAGGAGAAGCTGCGCGGGCTGTTCTCCGGCTCCATGCGCGGCCGCACCATGTACGTCATCCCGTTCGTCATGGGCCACCTCGACGCCGAGGATCCCAAGTTCGGTGTCGAGATCACTGACAGCGCCTACGTTGTGGCATCCATGCGCATCATGGCCCGCATCGGCACGGACGTCCTGAACCGGATCACTGAGACGAACGCGTTCTTTGTCCCGGCCCTGCACTCCCTGGGTGCCCCGCTGGAGGCCGGCCAGGCCGACGTTCCGTGGCCGTGCAACCCGGACAAGTGGATCGTTCACTTCCCCGAGGAACGGTCCATCTGGTCCTTCGGATCGGGCTACGGCGGAAACGCCCTGCTCGGCAAGAAGTGCTACGCCCTGCGCATCGCCTCCGTCATGGCGCACGATGAGGGCTGGCTGGCCGAGCACATGCTGATCCTCAAGCTCACCTCGCCGGAACAGAAGACCTACTACGTCTCCGCGGCGTTCCCGTCCGCCTGCGGCAAGACCAACCTGGCCCTGCTGGATCCCACCATCGAAGGCTGGAAGGTGGAGACCCTCGGGGACGACATCACCTGGATGCGCTTCGGCAAGGAAGGCGAACTCCGCGCCGTCAACCCTGAAGCGGGCCTGTTCGGCGTCGCTCCCGGCACCGGCTGGGGAACCAACCCGAACGCGATGCGCGCCATCGCCAAGGGCAACAGCATCTTCACCAACGTCGCAATAACCGACGACGGCGGCGTGTGGTGGGAGGGCATGACTGAGGAAGTGCCTGCTCACCTCACCGACTGGCAGGGCAACTCCTGGACCTCCGACTCCGACAAGCCGGCGGCCCACCCGAACTCCCGCTTCTGCACGCCGATCGACCAGATCGACATGCTGGCCGAGGAATACCACAGCCCCAATGGCGTAGAGCTGTCCGCGATCCTCTTCGGCGGCCGCCGCAAGACCACCATCCCGCTGGTCACCCAGGCGCGTGACTGGTCCAACGGCATCTTCATGGGCTCGACGCTTTCCTCGGAGACCACGGCCGCCGCCGCGGGCGCCGTTGGCGTCGTGCGCCGCGATCCGATGGCCATGCTCCCGTTCATCGGCTACGACGCAGGGGACTACCTGAACCACTGGGTTAACCTGTCCGCCAAGGCCAACCCGGAGCGTCTGCCCAAGATCTTCCTGGTGAACTGGTTCCGCCGCACGGCCGAGGGCGGCTTCGCCTGGCCGGGCTTCGGGGACAACGCACGCGTCCTCAAATGGGCCATCGAACGCCTCGAAGGCAAGGCCGACGCCGTGGAGACACCCATCGGCTTCGTGCCGACCGGCGAGTCCATCGACCTGACCGGCCTGGACATGACCCCCGCCCAGGTGGAAGCGGCAGTGCGCGTCGACCCCGAGGAGTGGAAGACCGAGCTCGCTTCGATCGAGGAATGGTTCGCCAACTTCGGCAGTTCGCTGCCCGAGGCGCTCCAGGCTGAGCTTGACGGGCTGAAGGCCCGCCTGGCCTAGACCGCCTGCCATACAGTACGACGGCGGGCCCCCACCTTTCGCGGGAAGGTGCGGGGCCGCCGGCGGGCGGTGGGCGGACCGCCCCGGTAGCCCCCCGGCCCCCCTGTGCCGGGGCGGCGCGGGGGGTT